>JAUNPS010000017.1:63824-64621 GCA_030536575.1 Eubacteriales bacterium
ATTTCCAAAGAAAATCATTGGTATTTACCAGAAAGAAAATATTTATGAAAAGAAAATATCCGCGTACTATAATTTCATATTTCCGAAAGCAGAAGGTAAATACTTTGCTTTCTGCGAATGTGACGATTACTGGATTGATTCGAACAAACTGCAAATGCAGATAGATTTCCTTGAACAGAATCAAGAATATGTTGCATGTACACATGAATGCCTAGAGGTAGACCAATATGGAAAAATAAGATCGAAACATTATATAAATAGTTGTTTTTTGCGAAAATATAAATTAAAGAATTGCGTAGAAAGATTTTCTCTTTCCGGTCAAACGGCGACGATTGTTGCAAGAAGGGAAGCATTAGAATTACCGACACAGGAAGCAATTAATGATTATTCGGCTATGAATTGCACTGGTGATATAAGAATGACTTTGATTATGGCAATTAGAGGGAATCTATATCATTTTTATGAGGTTATGTCTGTTTATGAAAGAAATTATGAAAATAGTAGTAGTTGGAGCGGGAAAATGAAAAAAGTCAACCTTCCTATTTTCTATTTTAATGAATATGAAGAAATGGAACAATTTGTAAAAAAACATTTGCATACTGAGGTAGATTTTACACGAAAAAGGCTCAGTATGATCATGCATGCGATGTATAGATATTTTCTTTATCGAAGAAACGAGGATATGGAGGCTACGAAATATATGTTAAGTAAAGTGAATAAACGACAGTTAATTTCGTTCGGGGGGGGGGGGGTTATCCTTTATTGTATTTTTTATCTGGTTTGCAGCGAAAATAAGA
>JAUNPS010000017.1:64631-82583 GCA_030536575.1 Eubacteriales bacterium
TTTGGATCTGGATGCAATCAAAAATAGTATGGGGCTATCTAGATAAAAGGTACGGTGACGCTGCAAAAAAATATTTATCTAGGTAAGCGGCGCAAATTACTGAGTATCTGGCTCCATCACCATATAACTAGGAGGAATATTTGTGACGGAGCACAAAAAACTTAATATCCATATGCTTGGAATCAGTATGTATACCAAAGACTTATATGAAATGCTTAATATAGACTTTGATGGGAAAAACAATATTTTTGCAACAGGGAATACAGACAGGAGATTTTATTCTTTGAGAAAAGAAAATTTTTTTTCGAATCCTGTAGAAACAGGAAAACCGACACATTTGTTTTCCCCACGTTTCTTTTGTTTACTATATGCAAGTAATAAGGTTTTTTTTCATGGCTTATTTTCTTTTGCCAGAGTCGTTTTTTTCTTTTTTCAACCATGGTTATGGAAAAAATGCTACTGGATTGTTTGGGGAGGCGATTTGTACTCAGCAAGAAAATCTCCAGTTAGAGCAGCTGATAAAATAAAAGAATGGATGAAAAAGCAAATGATCCCTCGTCTTGCCGGCGTAATTACTTTGACGGAAGGTGATCAACAGTTAGTTAAAGATTGGTATGGGTTTTCAGGGAAATTTTATCAAACAAGCTATCCAATTCCTTTGCAGAGTGTGGGGATGAAGGAGCGGTTGGCAAACCGGATGAATTTGAAAAAGGAATGGATTAACATTGTTATCGGCAATAGTGCGACAGTAACAAATCAGCATATGGAAGTGCTTGATAAACTAAGCAAATTTAAAGATCAAAATATTCATATTTACATCCCGCTGGCTTATGGAAATGGAGAATGGAAGGCTTATAGCCAAAAAGTTTGTGATTATGCGTATGGAATTTTTAGCAGAGATAAAGTTACTCCAATTATAGATAGAATGTCTGGCGAAGAGTATACGGAATTTATGAGAAAAATGCACATTGCAATCTACAATAATAACAGGCAGCAAGCTATGGGGAACATAGCGATTATGCTTGCGGTAGGGGCAAAGGTATATATTCGGACGGATACAACGATGTGGGATCATTATCAATTATTAAATCAGAAACTCTATGATGTAATGAAGATTGACGGCATGTCTTTTGAGGAGTTTATAGATTATCCAGAAGAAGAATATAAATATAATTTTGATGTTCTCTATGAGAGAAATGACAGGCAAAAAATTGTTGCGAAATGGAAGAATATCCTTTAATAAATCGGCGACTTTGAAAGGACGATAAGTATGAGCGAAAGTTCAGGTTCAATCATTTCAAATTTAGTATGGCGCTTTGCTGAACGATGTGGAGCGCAAGGTGTAAGTTTCCTTGTATCGGTTGTTTTGGCAAGAATATTAGCGCCCGAAGTGTATGGAACAATTGCTCTTGTTACCGTTTTTACAGCAATTTTGCAAGTGTTTGTTGACAGTGGACTTGGAAATGCATTGATTCAAAAAAAAGACGCGGATGATTTAGACTATTCTTCTGTTTTTTGGGGAAATATGTTTTTATGCATTTGTCTCTATATAGCACTGTTTTTCTTTGCACCCAAAATCGCTGATTTTTATAACGACATTTCTCTGATACCTGTCATCCGGGTTATGGGATTGACATTAATCATTTCCGGATTAAAAAATATGCAGCAGGCGTATGTGTCGAAAAAGATGATATTTAAAAAATTCTTTTTTGCAACATTGGGGGGCACGTTTGCTGCTGCGTTTGTCGGCATTGGATTGGCTTTAAGGGGATTTGGGGTATGGGCATTGGTAGCTCAAAATTTAGTAAATAAATTGATTGATACATGTGTTTTATGGCTCATCGTGGGCTGGCATCCCCGTTTTATGTTCTCATTTAAAAGATTAAAAGGACTTGTTGCGTATGGATGGAAAATACTTGTTTCCAGCCTGCTGGATACTGTTTACAATAATATCCGGCAATTAGTGATTGGACGCGTTTATACAAGCACGGATCTTGCATATTATAATAAAGGAAAGCAAATGCCTAATTTAGTGGTGACGAATATTAATACATCCATTGATAGTGTACTTTTTCCAGTAATGTCAAAAGCGCAGGAAAGTAGAGAAGAGGTCAAGAATTTAGCAAGAAAATCAATTCGATTAAGTAGCTATATTATGTGTCCGATCATGGTGGGATTAGCGGTTTGCGCAGAACCTTTGGTGCGAGTTTTACTGACTGATAAATGGGTTCCGTGTGTTTGGTATTTACGGATTTTTTGCTTTTCCTATGTATGGTATCCTGTACATACGGCCAATTTGAATGCGATTAAAGCTGTCGGGCGAAGCGACATTTTCCTAAAATTGGAAGTTGCGAAAAAAGTAATTGGGCTATTGGTTTTAGCGCTTGTTATGAACAAAGGAACCAAAATGATCGCTGGGAGTTTATTGCTTACCTCTGTAGTTTCTTCTATCATTAATGCCTTTCCTAATAAAAAACTAATTAATTATGGATACCAGGAACAGATTAGAGACATTCTTCCAGCAACGTTACTTGCAGTTATCATGGGAGTAATTGTATGGAGCGTTACACGATTGCCGATAGCAGATTATATAAAACTAATCATTATGGTTCCATTTGGAGCATTCATTTATTTTGCGGGATCAAAACTGCTGAAATTAGAAGAATTTGAAAGTGTTGTTCGGATCGTAAAAAGATATATCAAAAGATAAATATTTTTTCGGGAATACGTTTTTAAAATGTGTGAAAGAGAGGATCTAAGATGGAATCGATATGGAAAGAAAAGATAAAAGACTATAGTGACCGAAAAAATGATGTCTTTGCCGCCGGTGGGGCAGAACGTATAGAAAAACAGCATAATTCGGGAAAACTTACGGCACGGGAACGTATGGAAGTACTTTTTGATAATCATACGTTTGTTGAAATGAATGATATGTTAACATCCCATGCAATAGATTTTGGAATGGATAAAAAGAAAAAGCCTGGAGATGGTGTTATTACAGGATATGGAAAAATCCATGGACGAATTGCTTTTGCAGCTTCACAAGATTTTACAATTATTGGAGGAACTCTTGGGGAAGCGCAGGCTTTAAAAATATGTCGGATAATGGATAAAGCGATGGAAATGAAGGCGCCTTTTATTTCCATTAATGACAGCGGCGGAGCAAGAATTGAAGAAGGAATTGATGGACTTGCCGGATACGGGGACATTTTCTATAGAAATACAATGGCTTCCGGTGTTATTCCACAGATTTCAGTTGTTATGGGTCCATGTGCAGGCGGCGCCTGTTATTCTCCAGCCATATGTGATTATATTTTCATGACGGAAACGACGAGTCAAATGTATATTACAGGTCCTGCGGTTGTACAGTCTGTGACAGGTGAGGAGATATCAGCGGACGACTTGGGAGGAGCGCCAGTACATAGCGCCAAAAGCGGAGTTGCCCATTTTGTTTATAAAAATGATCTTGAATGTCTAAATGGCGTTCGAAGACTTTTAGGATATTTGCCCCAAAATAATTTAGAGTGTTCGCCGGTGGTTCCGGGGCAAGAAGTGGATTTATGCCAAAGATTGCCTGATATTGTATCTGGGAATGCATCAAAAGCATATGATGTCCACGAGGTGATAGCATCTTTCATTGATAAGAACAGTTTTATGGAAGTGCAGCCGGTTTTTGCAAGAAATATAGTGATTGGATTTGCACGCTTAAACGGAAATACGATTGGCATTGTTGCAAACCAATGTGCATATATGGCAGGAGCATTGGAAATAAATGCATCAGACAAGGCAGCCAGATTTATTCGTTTTTGTGATGCTTTTCATATCCCTTTGCTTACATTGGTAGATGTTCCGGCATTTTTGCCAGGAAGTCAGCAAGAACATGGAGGTATTATCCGCCATGGAGCGAAATTACTATATGCCTATGCAGAAGCTACAGTTCCAAAGATTACAGTTATTATGCGGAAAGCATATGGTGGAGCATATATTGCAATGAATAGTAAAGGAATTGGGGCAGATATCGTTTATGCCTGGCCAATTGCTGAGATTGCGGTTATGGGTGCAGCTGGTGCGGTTTCCATCATTGGACGAAAAGCAATCAAAAGCGCAGCGGATCCTTCTGCAAAGAAAAAAGAACTTCTAGATGAATATAATGAAAAATTCATGAATCCATACATAGCGGCGCAGCATGGTTATGTGGATGAAGTGATTTTAGCAGAAGATACAAGAAGAAAGGTTGTTGAAGCATTTGATATGCTGAATGGAAAAGAAAAGAAAAATCCTGCAAAAAGGCATGGAAATATACCACTCTAAAAGATACCACATATTATATAAAAATACGGGGGAATTTATGGACATTTCAAACGAACAGATTGTGGCGATGGCCGTGGCGGCAATTGCAGAGGAGACGAAGGAAGAAATTGAAAATATACGGGTGATTTACTTTAGAGAAATTGTGCCGAGCAGTCTGGAGACATATCTTAGAAGAAATCATATTACGTTCAGAAAGTATCAATTGGGAGACGAATCAGCATGAGTAAGTATCGAATTAAAATTTTGGATAAAATATATGAATTGGAGATTGAGCAGATTTTTGAAAATGATAGAAAGGAAGAAAAGCGGTTGAGCGATGGCTGGAAATCTGGAACCGCTGTGAATGCGGTTAATCCCAATGTTCGTATTATTGATTCCCAAGCTTTAAAAAAGACTGTAAATGCAGAGAATGCCGTTTATAGTCCTATACCAGGAACAGTTGTTAAAGTATGTGCGAAAAATGGGGAACTTGTGAAAAAGGGGAAGCCGGTTCTTGTAATCGAAGCAATGAAAATGGAGAATGAGATCATTTCTCCGAAAGATGGAATTGTCTCAGAATTAAATGTTACGGAGCATCAGACAATTCAAGGAGGAGAGCTTCTTTTCTATATTAACTAACGAGAGGGATTTTGCGCGATATGGGTTCTTTTGCTATGCCAGGTAAGAAATTATATATTACAGATACCACTCTAAGGGATGCCCATCAGTCTCAGGCAGCAACACGAATGCGCACTGAAGATATGCTTCCGGTATGCGATATATTGGATAATATTGGATACTGGTCTTTGGAGTGCTGGGGAGGGGCGACGTTTGACGCTTGCATTCGTTTTTTAAATGAAGATCCTTGGGAACGTCTTAGAGCTTTACGAAAAGCACTGAAAAATACAAAAATGCAGATGCTTTTGCGAGGGCAAAATTTGCTGGGATATCGACATTATGCAGATGATGTAGTGGAAGCCTTTTGTGCCAAATCTATCGAAAATGGAATTGATATTATACGTGTTTTTGATGCATTGAATGATGTTCGAAATATGGAACAGGCTATAAAAAGCATTAAAAAGAATGGAGCGGGGTGTGAAGCCACCATCTGTTACACAGCCAGCCCTGTACACAACGAGGAATATTTTGTTCATTTGGCAGCAACTTTGGTGAATATGGGGGCTGATACGATTTGTGTGAAGGATATGGCAAATCTGTTATTACCGATGGATGCCTATTCACTGATTAAAAAAATAAAAGAAGAGGTTAATGTTCCTTTGCATCTTCATACGCATAATACAACTGGAACAGGGAGTATGGTATATTTTATGGCGGCAGCGGCAGGAGTAGATATTATTGATTGCGCGCTTTCACCGTTCGCGAACGGAACATCACAGCCAGCAACGGAATCAATGGTGGCGGCTTTTGCAGGGACTCCGAGGGATACAGAGCTTGATCAAAAAAAGCTTAGTGAAGCTGCTGCACATTTTATGAAAGTAGCGCAGAGAATGGAAGAAGAAGGGATTTTAAATTCTAAGGTTTTACGTATTGATACAAATACACTCTGCAATCAAGTACCAGGAGGGATGCTTTCAAATCTTTTTTCGCAATTGAAACAGGTTCATGCAGAAGAACGGTTGGATGAGGTATTACAGGAGGTGCCTTTGGTACGTGCTGACTTTGGTTATCCTCCGCTTGTAACGCCTACCAGTCAGATCGTGGGGACTCAAGCCGTGATGAATGTTCTGACGGGAGAACGCTATAAATGTTTTACAAAGGAATCAAAAATGCTCCTTAAAGGTGAATATGGTTTTTTACCTGGCGAGGTGGAGGAATCCGTGAGAAAGAAGGCAATCGGGGATGAGGAGGTTATTACTTGTAGACCGGCCGATTTATTGGAGCCGGAAATGGAACATTTAAAAAGAGAGTCTGAAATGTTTGCACATAGTGAGGAGGATGTTCTTACTTATGCACTCTTTCCGCAAGTAGCGCCTGATTTTCTGAGAAAAAAGTATGAACGGAGAAAAGCAGAAGAAATACATGAGATAAATGTTGTGTGGAATATATAATGAGAAAAACTGATATTACGTTGAAAACGTACCCCTGTTCCGGGGGACAAGAATATCCAATCTGCCATACTGATATCTTATTTCTGTTGATATTATCGGTATAACACGTTTCATTACATTTGGTCAGTTATTTAATGAGCGATATACTTGTTTAGATCATATCGGCTTACAGGGGATATGCAGTACAACTGTGGGAGCTATTTTGTGGCGGAGCTGCCTTCCGAGAGAAAGTAAGCGATAAATAATACTACGTCTAGCATTAAAATTTGCAATCCTGCTATAATTAACAGAACTGCAAGCGTTTTACTCCATTGTACCGGAGCAGACTTCCGTAACACCCTGAGCCCACAGGGCAAGTTTGGCAAGACACGCATCCGACATCAGAATCTCCGGCAAATGTTCCAGAAGATACTTCAAATATTTATATACATTCAGGCAATAGACTTTTGCCATCTCAACCATTGTATAAACTGGCGCTGCCATTTTTTCCTTTGTTCATAACTGTGGTCTAGCTCTTCCGAACGTCTCTCATAGGAGAAAAACCTGCCACAATACTGGACACTCTGTACCGCAGGTTCCCCTAAATCCTCCTTTTTGCCTTTGGAGATTATATCGACGAAATATCTGCCCAGGTGTGCCCAACAGCAGCACCTTTTTACAGCTGGAAGATTATTGTATCCCTGGTAACAGTCAGTTTCCAGATATCTATGGAAACCTTTCAGGAAATCCTCGGTGTTAAACTTTGTCCGCGTCTCGGTATATTTGAACAGGATGATCGGCGGCAGCCCAGCCTCGCCGCTTCGGAACAGCCACATGAAAGAGTCCGTTCCCGCCTCCCTGCCAGGTTCCTTCAGTACCTGGCCCCTGGTCTCATCCGCCACAGCAAAGCCTCGGAGCACGAATTCTCTGTGGAAGCAATCATACAGTGGGGCGAAATAGTTTGCAGCGCAATAAATTAACCTAGTTTGCCATGGCGTGCGTAACAAAGGGACGCCAAGCTGCTTCCAGCCCCCCCCTGTCAGTTTAGGAGCACGACTATTTCTTTCTGGTATATGACCCATGCCACAGAAGATGGCGTAGAGCAGCTGTGGGGGATCAGCGGCGCTGGTGCCTCTGATTTCACGAATCCGGTGAGCCTTTCCATTTCGGGATACTCCGTACAGAACGAGCACTTGGCTGTCTCGACATAAATATTAATGACCTTCCCCAGCAGGGGTAAAGTGGAATCCCTAACGTACAAACTCCCTGTCTATCGTCTCCGGGTCTTCCGGGACTGCCCCCTGCTCCGCTTCGCTGAACAGGCTTAACTGCCCGGAAATATCCTTGGATTGTTCACTTGAAGTCCCAAAGAGTTTTTTCGTCAGATAATCGATCTGTTTCTGGAGGTTCGCAATGGGGGTGTTGCATCCCTGCACCATTTGTGTTCTTCTCCTTTTCCGGATGCTCCCATTATACCATGGAATGCGTCTGGACAGAATAAATGTTGGATTTCCGTCATTTTCCCAACTATTTTGTAATAATCTTCCTGGTGGGGCCATCTGTACTTTCGGGGATATGGAATGCTTTGGGCTGTTCGATCTCAAGCCCGGACATCAGCCAGTCGAACTGCTGCCATGTGAGAGTCCGAACTTCCTCGGAATTCCGCGGCCAGCGGAACCGGCCCTGTGCTTCCATCCGTTTATATAGAAGCAGGAAGCCGCCCCTTCCCATAAAAGCGCCTTGATTCTGTCACACCTTTTTCCGCAGAACAGGTAAAGGGCGCTGCGCCTAGAATCCATATGGAGTTTGTACTGTAGGATGGCACATCGCCCGTCAATGGCACGCCGCATATCCGTATAACCACAAACAATGTAGAGCTCGTCAGCGGCAGTGATGTCCCCTAGCATAGTTCATCACTCAATATCCGGATTAGTTGTCCAAGGAAAACCGGATCTGTCTGCTGCGGTATCCGGAGGACAGCACCGGCCATGGATAATTCGATTGCCGAAAGCCCTGACGGCGTTGGATTTTGATAATTCCCGGATGAGGGGAAGACATCTGGCTGGGACACAGGAACAGGGGGCTGCAGTTTCGGAATGTCCAACTTTTACAACTTTCTGCCTGCCCAATTCCCCTCCCACGCCATTTGAGGGAAGGCCAGCCCCTTTCTGGCGGAGACGCTTCACCCAGTTGTAAAATGTGCCCGGTTTGATGCCGTGCTCCATGCACCATTGATAATCTGTCAGGCCACTGACCCGGCATTCCACAATCAGCCGATATTGGTCTTTAGTGGCAACAGGCTTGGCCCGCATAAAATCACTTCCCATTCTATAATGTAGTGAAACGCTTGTATCTTGAAGGGATCTAACAAATGGAATAGAGTAAAATGCTTGCATTTCTAGCACTCATTATAGATCAGGAATTTGAGATTGGCATCCCGTACATCTATTTATCGCTTACTGTAATAATAACCTTTTTGTCTGATTTCCGCAAAAGAAGAAGTTCCGACAGGAATATTGACCAAAACCTATAAGGTATGAAAAGTGGTTTGTGAAAAACAGCGGCATGATGTATAATGGGTAGCAAAGAAAAAGAAATGGAGAGAACAAATGAAAGAAGGATATATTATTGATGTGGTTTCCGGTTTGGAAGTGAAAGCAACTCCGGAAGAAATAGAAGCTGTACAAGTTTTTGCCAAAATCCTTATGGAGGACTATGGATATCCGAAAGAAGTCATAAGAACCCACCCGCAATACCGGGTTAAGGTAAGACCCTCCGACGAGAAAAAAGAATACCCGGTTGATATTGCAGTTTTTTCAAAAGCTACAAAAACAGAAGATGATATAGCGATTATTGTAGAATGCAAGAAGAAAAATCGTAAGGATGGAAGGAGCCAGTTAGAAGATTACCTGAAATTTTCAAAAGCTTCGTTAGGCGTCTGGTTTAACGGAGAAGAACGATTTTTTATAAGAAAATATGAGAAAGACGGAAGAGTTCTGTTTCGGGAAATACCAAATATTCCACAATATGGTCAGCGGATTGAGGATATTGGTAAATTTAAACGACAGGACTTAAAACCTACGCATAATTTAAAAGCGACTTTTAAAGCAATTCGAAATCATCTGGCAGCGAATACGGTAGGGGCCACAAGGGATGAGATTTTAGCACAGCAATTGATTAATCTTATATTTTGCAAAATATACGATGAACGGTTTACAGAGCCGACAGAGATTGTGACCTTCCGTGCCGGGATTGATGAAGAAGTCCTGGACGTACAAAAACGAATTTTAGAATTGTTTAAGAAGGTAAAACGAAAATACAGAGAGGTGATTGACGCGAATGATGAGATTACCTTAGATGCAAAATCAATCGTATATGTTGTCGGCGAGCTGCAAAATTATTGTTTGATTGAAGCAGAAAGAGATACGATAGCAGATGCGTTTGAAACCTTTATTGGACATGCATTGAAAGGCGGACAAGGACAATTTTTCACCCCCAGAAATGTTGTAAAAATGATTGTTGATATTTTAGACCCTTCAGACGAGGACTATATTATTGATCCTTCCTGCGGGAGCGGCGGCTTTCTGGTTGAAGCGCTCAGGCATGTGTGGAAACATCTAGATGAAGAAGGAAAAAGGTACGGATGGAGCGCTGCAAACCTGAAAGAAGAAAAGATGGAAGTCGCATTAAATAAAATTTGTGGGATCGATAAAGATTATTTTTTGGCGAAAGTTGCGAAAGCATATATGGCGATTTTAGGAGATGGAAAGAGTGGTATATTTTGCGAAGACAGTTTAGATAATATGAAAAACTGGCAAAATAGGACAAGGGTTAAAATTGGCGAGGGAAAGTTTACTATATTGATGACGAATCCGCCGTTTGGCTCAAAAATACCAGTAAGGGGAGAAGAAAAATTAAAACAGTATGAGCTGGCATATAAATGGAAGTTTGTAAAAAAGATAAATAAATGGGAGAAAGGAAAGCTAAAAGAAAAGGAATCACCACAGGTTCTTTTTATTGAAAGAGATATTCAATTGTTGGCAGATTATGGGAAAATGGGAATCGTTTTACCGGATGGCATTTTTGGAAACGATACATTTGGCTATATTCGAAACTGGTTAAGAGAACAGGGGCGAATTTTAGCGATTATCGATATCCCAATTGAGACATTTCAGCCGAATACATCAACGAAAACCAGCGTGTTGATTTTCCAGAAGCTCCCGAAAGATCAAATACCGGAAGAGTATGAAATCTTTATGGCAATTGCAGAAACTTGTGGCCATGACCGGAGAGGAAATGAAATTTTTAGCGACGATATTCAAGAAGTTGCGAAAGAATATCATAAATGGCTGGAAATTCAAAAAGAAAAGGAAAGCGCAGAGAAAAAATGAAAATATTTTCAGCATCGACAAAAGATTTACAGTTTGGGGACAGATTAGTTCCAGCCTTTTATTATTATACAAAAGTGATAAAACAGCAAAACATGCAGGAAGATCGAAAGAGTATTGTGCTTGGAAAATACAGCACGATTTCGGATGGGGAACATTCCCATATTTCGAGAAATAAAAATGGGGGAGTTCGATATTTATATGGTAGAAATATAAAAGAGGGAGTGATTGACTTTGACGAGATTTCGGATGATCCATATATAAATCCTGATGATTACGAAGTGTTTTCGCGATGTCATATAAAACAGAAAGATGTTTTGATTGCTATTTATGGGACTGTAGGAAAATCAGCAGTCTATAGAAAGGAATATGTGGGAGAAGCCGGAATTCCAAGACATATATCGAATATTTCTTTGAAAGAAAATGCTCCGATTACACCGGAATATCTGACCGCTTATTTTCGATCAAAAGCAGGAAAATGGCAGATGTTCAGTTTAATGACAGGAAATATTCAGCAATTGTTATCTCTTAAAAATTTGCGGGAATTTGAAATACCTGTTTTGAAACAGGAAATTATGGCTTTGATCACAGAAAATGAAAAAGTAGCAATTGAATGCGAGATACAGGCACACAAATACATAAAACAGGCACAGGAGTTACTGTATGAGGGGCTGAAATTCGATATTAAAGAAATAGAGCATGAGTTTTGCTTTGGAGTCCCTTTTTCGGAACTAAAAGAGAATAATCTATGGTCTACAAATTATTATGACAGATTGTTTGTAAAAACGGCTGAAAGTTTAAAAAAGTATAATGGAGCAATTGCATTGGAAGAGATCGTAGAGATAAAAAGTGGAGATGAGGTGGGAAGCGAAAATTATCATGAATTTATTCAGAGGAAGGCAGATGATAAACCGTTTATCAGAACATCTGATATTGTAAACTGGGAAGCAGATCTGTATCCGGATTATTATGTAGCGGAGGATGATTTCGCGGATCTTGAACAAGATGTAAGAGTTAACGATGTTCTTTTTACGAAGGATGGGAAAATTGGCTGTGTAGGGATGATTACCGAGGCGGATCATGTTATTTTGGCGTCGGGGATTGAACGCTTGAGAGTGAGGGAGTCTGCCCAAAAGAAGGGGATTACGCCAGAATATTTATTTACGGCGTTATCTCTTAAAGAAATAGGCAGGTATGCGGCAATTCGAAGGATGGTGGTAGCGTCGACGATTCCGCATTTGCGCGAGGAGCGATTGAAAGAGATTGAAATACCGTTGATCGATGGGGAGTTGATGAAAAAGATTACGAAACTCGTGAAACAGGCTTTTACGTTAAAAGCACAAAGAAAAACGCTTTTAAAGAAAAATGAGCAAATTTTTGAAAGCTACTTTTAGACAGCGAATAAAAGAATGCTTAGTATATAATTTTATAAAACTGTGAATCCCCTATTGTAGAGAGGCATGCTTTGAAACTTGAAATTTCTGCAAGCGGGGATTTGCTGTTTAAAATGCGAAGGCAAAAACCAACATTATGCTACTTTTCCCCAGATATGCCATTCTGCTTTGCGTTTTCCTTTGTTAGACTATCCCTTATATTCCGTATAGCAAGTGTGTATAAGGCGGCGGAAGTCAGTCAGAATGCGGAGCGGATAAAACGCTATAAAGCGTGGAAGGCCGCCGTGGAGGAATTATTTATTGACAGCAGGGAGAACAGCAAGAGCCTGGCGTGGAGCAGCATCCGGCTGGCATTTCAGAACACGGAGCCTGGGAAGATGAACAAGCTGCGTGGGAAGAAAAGATGAGTTTTCTGTACATAATTTATATTGGGCTTGATATTCCTCTAAGAATTGCATATAGTATAGTTAGCTAAGTTAGCTAAGAGAATTAGCGGAGATACATTGATTGGAGGTGTGGATATGATACAGGTAAACATGCTGGAAGCGAAAAGTGATTTATCAAAACTGGTAAAGTTACTTGAAACAAAACAGGAAGAGGTTATCTATCTGGCGAGAAATGGGACTGCTGTTGTTCAGATGACACTAATTCCGAAGAAGCCTGCTAACAAGCGTATTGGTGTGGCAGAAGGGAAATTTAAGGTTCCGGATGATTTTGATAAATGGGACAAGGAAATTGAAGATATGTTTGGGGAAGAAATATGAAGATTTTATTAGATACGCATATTCTTCTCTGGGCGATTTCCAATGATGTTAAACTCCCAGAGAAAGCAAGAAAGTTAATTGAAAACGAAGATAATGAAATATATTATAGTATCATTTCCTTATGGGAGGTGGAATTAAAGCGGTTGGCGCATCCTGATGCAATGCCGGTTTCCGCGGAGGAACTTGCAGAATATTGTGAGCAGTCAGGATTCCAGCGGATTCTGAACAGGGAAAAACATATTTATGCGTTGGCCGGTTTGAAGCGTGATGAAGGTGCTCCATCACATAAAGATCCGTTCGACAAGATGCTTGTTTGTCAGGCTGCGACAGAAAATATGATGTTCGTTACACATGACTCACTTATACCGGGATATAATGAACCGTGTGTTTTGGCTGTTTAGATAAAATATTTTTCAGAGGCATGATGATTGGAAGATTGTACCCCACAAATATCTCCTTCATTTTCTACTTGAATGAGGGAGATGTTTGACGGATGAAGGAGATATTAATCTTTATCTCATATGTTTGTCCTAAATCCTTCCGGCAGGCTATTCAACCACGGAATAGCTCGCAGAATTACTCCAACTCGCAAAGGGCTGGAGTAATTTTATATCTGACCGCAGGATTATTTGAAACTTACATACAACGGTGGGATGCAAAAAACAAGTGTGCCGGTTACATATTGAAAGAGGTGGATTTACGCCGTTATCTTTACGTGACATTGCTTTTTATAGAATGCAATCCCGATACAAAACACTTGCCTATAGCCGGATTTTTCTATTTCAGCGTTGTATTGATTTTTTGTGATTTGTGCCAGGGCTTCGTCACAGAGGGAATCCAGTTCGCTTTCGGAATTTGCGGATTTCGTCTCAATGATGACAGCGCGGCGCATCTTCCGGTCTTTTACAGTGATGTCTGATCTGCCCAGCCCGTTTTCGCGGTTGGACTTTACGACGTAGCCTTTCCTGGAGAGTTGTCCTGCCAGGAATGCATGGTAAAAGTTTTCATGGTAGTCATAAAAACTGATCGTATCGAAGAGCGTATCATTGATATACTCCTGCAGCCGTCCGGCATCGCCTTTCCAAAGGGCATCAAATAATTCGGAACGGTCACTGGCCTCTGTTTTTGCCAGATACCATTCGCTGACGCTTTTTCGGAATAGTCTCTTGATCTCCGTGTTTGGTATGGTCAAAGCAAAACAGCTTTCATCCAGAGTTTCCGGGATATCCTCCGGCCGCATCCTGGTCAGATAGCCGGTAAAATACAGCAGCGTCCAGATATTTCTTTCGGAGGAGTGCAATACATCATAGGTCAGATTCGGCTCAATCGGCTCGATGATATAGCCTCCGGCGAGAAGCGTTTCAAATTTATCGTTGACGTCGGCATCGGTCGTGCTGATAAACTGATAGATGATATCGTTATGGCTGGTGTGTTCCCAATAGCTGGCTGGCGGTGTGGCCGGATTGAGCAACAGGTTTTTCACATGGTTCATTACATCCCAGGGGCAATAAACGTCGCGCTCACCGAAGCGGTATCCGTCGTACCAGTCTTTGATTTCATCTGTATGGTCTGTAAGTTCTGTATCCAGCAGGATTTTGTCTACATCAGCCTGAGTAAATCCAAAATATTCATCCAGCCGGGAATCTGAGATCGTATCTGACACAAAATTGTTCGTGCCGGTGAAGATACTCTCTTTTACGATCTGCAAACAGCCTGTGACGATGGCGAAATTGAGAGCGGGGTTGTCTTTGAGCACGGACATAACGCCTCGGATGGTACTCAGCATTTCCTTGTAGTAACCTTTGGCGCTTGCTTTGGCTAAGGGGACATCATACTCGTCGATGAGAAGGATGACCGGTTTTCCATAATGCGCAGACATTACACGGGTAAAAATGAGTAAAGCATTTTGAATTTCTCCCATAGAAGCAGTCCGCTCTGCGATTCGTGCAATTACATTTTTATCAAAGTCGTGGACTATGTCACTTTTTAAAAGATAAATATGCTGCATAAAAACGTCAGAAAAAGTTTCTTTCAGCATTTCGTAGGCTTGTTCAAAATCCAACCCATCTACATTTCTGAAAGAAACAAAAACAGTGGGATATTGATTCATCCATGTTTTACACAATTCTTTATTTTTCGAGACAGACAGTCCTTCAAATAACAAATGGCTGCTTTTTCGGATATCGAAAAACTCAGCCATCATGCTCATGCCGAGTGTTTTTCCAAAGCGTCTGGGTCGGGTAATCAGAGTGACTTTTGTACCCGGAGTGCGCATCAGTTCTTCAATCAGCCCGGTTTTATCAATGTAATAATAACCTTTTTGTCTGATTTCCGCAAAAGAAGAAGTTCCGACAGGGATATTGATATTTTTCATTTTATGGATTCCCCTTTCCAGTGTTTCCAGACATGAAAATGTTCAACAAGATAAATTGTACCTATGATGCTTATAGCTTACCATAGGTCGATGATATTAGCAAGAATCGGGCGTGAATTTCCGGAATAGTTTTGGATGTTCAGCAGTATTGGATATATGGATCGGGGCGGATAACGTGCGGGATTATCGGATCAAACCTGTCCGATACAGGCGAGGGTTGGGCGGGGCTATTTATCCCAATAGTGTCCTCAGAAGTGTACAATGGAAATGCGTCCGTCCTCCATATGGTATACGAGACGGTCTTTGTTACTGATGCGGCGGCTGTATTCGCCCTGTAGGTCGCCGGTTAGGGATTCGGGTTTTCCGATGCCCTCCCGGCAGCCGTTGCGATCAGTATCCTTGATGAGTTGGTTGATACGTTTTCGCGTTTTTCTATCCTTTGTTTGCCAGTAGAAGTAATCCTCCCAGATATCTCCTGATCATATTTTCCCACTCATCGTCCACTTCGATCAACTCGTGGGGTGGTGCCTTTTCCAAATTTTGATTCCTGCACGGATAGACTTAATGGCAAATGTGGGGCTTCAATTCTACCACACTGGTCCAGCGTTGCTAAAAGGCCTTCGGAATAGCTAAAGGCACGAAGACGCGCGGATTCCCCCATGCGGCGGTAGAGTGTTAACCAGGCCTGTTCGGAGTCGGTGAGGAATTCTGGAAAATCGGGTGATGGAGTGTCGGAGAGTTTCAGGAGGTAGTCAGTGCTGACGTGGAAAAAGCGGGCGAGGAGAATCAGAACCTGGATGGAGGGGACGATTTCCTGGCGTTCGTAGGCGCTGATGGTTTCTTGGGAGACGTTGATCTGGGCGGCGAGTTTTTGCTGGGTGAGGCCAAATTGCAGGCGAAGTTCGCAAATTCTGGTGTCCATGGAACCTCCTTTCGGGAATGTTTAGGGTTCTGAATTGTTTTTATCATAATCGATATTAAGATAATTCTATAGTATTAATAATGGTTTTGAATAGAATTGTTAATGGTAAAAGATGCTGAATTGCCGTGGCGCGTTTAGGGTTGGCTTTGTCTACTGTGGAAATAATTAAAAAAAGTAATTGACAACCCCAAAAACATATGATATATTTTTTACGGAAAACTGCCGAAGACAGCAGGTGCCGTATGGCATAAGGAAGAAAACGCCTGCCGAGGAAAGTTGATTCTCACCAAAGAATGACTTACACATTCTCTCTGTCCGCAGAGAGGATTTTTTTGGCGGTACACAAATCTATAAGGAGGTGCACCAATCAATGGCAAAAGTGGAACTGAAAAAACCGATTGTTGCTGAGATCAGCGAGAACATTAAAGACGCCCAGTCGATTATCATCGCCAGCTACAGCGGTATCACAGTAGAACAGGACACTGCTCTTCGTAAAGAAATGAGAGAAGCCGGAATCCATTACAAAGTTTACAAAAATACCATGATGAACTTTGCATTCCAGGGAACTCCGTGCGAAGAACTGTGCAAACATCTGGAAGGACCGAACGCGATCGCCATCTCCAAAGATGACGCGACAGCCCCGGCCAGAATCCTGGCAAAACATGCAAAGACCGTAAAGACCCTGAAACTGGTTGCAGGTGTCGTAGAAGGCGCTTATTATGATGAAGCTGGTGTAAACGCTCTGGCAGAAATCCCGTCAAGAGAAGAACTTCTCGGAAAACTGCTTGGAAGCATCCAGTCCCCCATCGCAAACTTTGCCCGCGTTATCAGTCAGATCGCAGAAAGCAAAGAAGCACAGGCTTAAGAATCCTTGCAAAGGCAAGTTAAAAGCCGCTTAAAAACTTTATTGATATCATTATAGGAGGAAAATAAAATGGCAAAATTAACGACCGCTGAATTTATTGAAGCGATTAAAGAGTTATCCGTACTGGAACTGAACGAATTAGTAAAAGCATGTGAAGAAGAATTTGGTGTATCCGCAGCAGCAGGCGTTGTTGTAGCAGCGGCTGGCCCGGCTGAAGCAGTAGAAGAGAAAGACGAGTTCGACGTAGAGCTGACCGAAGTTGGCCCGAACAAAGTTAAAGTTATCAAGGTTGTTCGTGAAGCTACCGGCCTTGGCCTGAAGGAAGCGAAAGAAGTTGTAGATGGCGCTCCGAAGGTTGTTAAGGAAGCTGCTTCTAAGGCAGAAGCGGAAGAGCTGAAGAGCAAACTGGAAGCAGAAGGCGCGAAAGTTACTCTGAAATAAGTTTTTTGACGAATAAGGATTCCCGTGAATATCTTGTGAAAAAGATAGGCACGGGAATTTTTTTGCTTTTCCTTGGAAAATTCACCCTTTTTCCTAAAAAATTTGGGAATTTTATTATTGACTAAGGGCTTTTTATGAAACAGAAATAAAATTTTTGTGATATAATAGTTTTATCTGGACCCTATATGGAGGAAGAAAGGAAAAAGGAGGAAAAAGGCTATGAGGAAAAAAATAGCTCTTTTGCTGTCGGCAGTAATGGTCATTACATCAATTCCGCAAAGTGGAATGGCCGTTTTTGCGTCAGAGGAGGAAACAACAGTCCTTGAGACAGACGTGGCTGCAGAAACGACGGCTATACTTGAGGCAGAACCAGAAATAATAGAAACAGTAACAGAAGCGGTTGAGAATGAACTGGTGGCAGGCGAGGCGGAAGCGGTGCCGGTTGAACCAGAATCAGAGGTAAGCG
>JAUNPS010000018.1 GCA_030536575.1 Eubacteriales bacterium
ATGCATGGCTACAAAAAAATATAATTATTAGATTACTAAATAATATTAAATCTACAAATTAAGGGATATTTAATGACAGGGGGTAGAAATTTCTGGGGGTAATGAAAATATAATAAGGCTTTTGTATAATTATGACAGTTGCAGAGCAGCTGTCATTTTTATATGAAAGGAGTAGAAAAATGAAAAAAATTTACGTAACAGACCTAATCTCGCAGACCCAATATTCATCGTGGCTGGAAGGTAAAAAAGTAATAATTGCGGCACCGACCGGTATGGGAAAAACCACGTTTATTCTCTCTGAATTTCTTCCGTATTGCAAATTAAGGGGCAAAAAGGTGTTGATACTTTGCAACCGGAGACTACTTTGGGAGCAGTACGACTTTGATCTTGCGGAACGCTATGCAAGATATGCAGAAATGCAGACGGATGTGGAAGTCAGTACCTACCAAAAACTTATAGCAAAAATTCGTTGCAGCAGTTATATTGATAATTTATTTTCTGGATATGATGTAATCATATTTGATGAAGTTCATTATTTTTATAGTGATGCTGATTTTAATGCTGAAGGAACTTATATCCTCTTACAAGCATTGATCAAAGCTGCCTACTATAAAACAGTGATAATGATTACTGCAACATTGAAAGAAGTTTTACCAATAATAGAAAGGACCTTTTTCCAATGCAAAAGCAAAATAGAGCGGGAAACAGGCGTTTTTCCAGGATTTGAAAAGTACGCCTATAAGGGGAAAATTTATAATTTTGAGGCTTACCGCGATTATGATCGCTTCCAGTGTATATTTGTCCCAGATTTGGAAAGTTTGGCAGATGAAATATCACATTCTGTTGGAAAAACGCTTATATTCCTGGATGATATTAAGAAGGCCGAGGATTTTAAAGCGATGCTTACCAAAGATGGCGTTATGGATACCAAAGAAGTCTCCTTATTAACGGCTCAAATATTAGAAGAAAAAACAGACTCTCCGATTGTCCGGCATCTTGTAATTAGCCATAAATTATTGACCAAAGTGGTGATAACCACCTCTGTCCTAGATAATGGCGTATCTGTGCACGATCCGGAACTGGAGAATGTCGTTATCACTACTGAGTCCAGAGTAAGTTTCATTCAAATGCTGGGCCGCGTTAGAGACGAAACAACAGAAACTTGTAAACTTTTTCTCTTTCCGAGATCATCCCAATATTACGATTACCGCATGAAACAATATACGGAGCGTATGAATTGGTATAAAGATCTGGAAAGGAAAATTTTACAGGGGAAATCTTTTGAGCTACTTTCACAAGGTTGGTTTGATGATGATGAACAATCTCATTTTTTGAGGAATGCAGCAGTTATTTCAAAAGATGATCGGGAATTTTACAGCGAAAACAAGGCGTATGCCTACCTTCGTAGGGGCGATATGGTCATTTCAGTAAATCAATTCGCGAAGGAGAAAACTGGCAATATGTTAAACGCTGAAAAGAAGCTGTATTGTCTCTCTATGGAGGATCCAGCTAAAGTTGCAATAGAACAGATCTCGTGGATAGGAAAATCACCAGAGGAGTTAAAAATTGTGGATTCTACATATCATGATCGGAGGCTTAATGAATTAAGAACTAAACTATTGGAGGTCATAAATTTTTCGAGTGAAAAACTGCAAATATTTAAGGCAGAATTGGCAAAAGAATTTCGGCGTGACTTGATTGGAGATATCGTGTTTAAGAACGGTTCATTTTCAAACGAGAAGCTAAAAGAAATTTGTGAGCGCAACGGATTAAGTTTTCACCAAGAAGTCGTTGAGAAAAAAACAATTTATAATATAGCTGAAAAAATAAAGGAGGAGGAACTAGTATGAGTTGTTTTACAAATGAAATTTGCTATATCGGAGAAACCAAATATAAAGCAGGGATATTTATATCCCTAGAAGCTGCTCAGTCAAAAAAATATTTTGACCAGCTCATCATGGAGGCTTATCCCAGCCTTGAAGCAGCAAAAAATACATTTACAGAAAAATATGCAAATGTATTAGGAGGAGGTGAAATTAAATTGAATTATCTGTATCAAATTAGAGAAGCTCCACAATATTCAGTTTTTGAGACATCGTTTTGTGTAGGTATCACACATACGAAAGGATATAAAGATAGTTTGAAAAGGATATTTACCAAACCTGTTAGAAGTGTACACTGGACGCATGGCCTTAGCTATGAAAGTGCGGTTGATAAAGTGTATAGTATTCTGGCCATGAAACGTGGCGAACCTAAAGGGCTAATTACTGATACTGTTCATTTAAATTGCCCTTGCTTTTATAAAGAATATTGAAATTATGATAGGAAAGAAAAAACTGCTGCACGGGTATATTCTATTTTACTACGGCATAATGTGAAACAGCCATGTACAAGGGGGTGACTTGTATCTCATCAAAGACAAAATTAAATTACCGCTTCCATAATCCGAATACACCGGAAGCAACCGCCGACTACATACTGAAAATCTTTATCGAGGTAAACAAAAAGAAGATCGATCAGTTATTGCAGGAAGAAGTTGCAAAGCAACCAAACATGGAAACGGAGGATGAGAGCCGCTGCGTTTCGTAGCGGTTCTCAAATTATGTAGGATTTTCTTGCGTTGCATTTCGGGAAGGAATACAGTAAAATAAAAGAAAAGAGTGGAATTTCAAGTGCAGAAGGGGAGTGATGCCAGAATGAAAAAGATTTTTAATGTAAACGGAGATTGTAAGCCAGAGTTGCATTATATGGTAGATTTAGGAGAACGGCTACAGCAGATTAAAGAAATGGTGGATGCAGGGCGATATTTTACGATAAATAAGGCGCGGCAGTACGGGAAAACGACAACGCTGCGCGCATTGGAACGGTTTCTGGCGAATGCCTATACAGTAGTGAGCCTGGATTTTCAGCTGGTGAGTTATGCAGATTTTGAAAAAGAAGAAGCTTTTGTGATGGCTTTTGCACGGGAGGTTTTGGATGCATGTGAAGGTTGTAACGACATGGCAGACGGAATCGCAGAAGAACTGGAGGCTTTTGCGGTTGGCAAAATTGCAGGCGCGACACTCTCCAAACTGTTCCGGTGTTTTCAAAAGTGGTGCAGACAGTCTGAAAAGAAAATTGTGTTAATGATCGATGAAGTTGACAGTGCTTCCAATAACCAGATTTTCCTGGATTTTCTGGCACAGCTGCGCGGCGGGTATATCAATCGGGACAGAAAGCCGACGTTTCAGTCAGTGATCCTGGCCGGAGTATATGATGTGAAAAATATAAAGAGGAAAATCAGGTCGGAAGATGACCATAAGATGAACAGTCCGTGGAATACTCACGTAGGCAACGAGGAAAATGGGAGCTTGCTCACATTTGACGACTGCCCGTGGGATCAAAAGGAGGCTACTCCTTTTGATATTGCTGCGGAATTCTCAGTAGATATGAGCTTTTCAGCCAGAGATATCGAAGGAATGCTGGAGGAATATGAGCAGGACAATGGGACAGGAATGGACATACCGGAGACGGCGAAACGAATCTATGAATATACTTCCGGCTATCCATTTCTTGTATCGTGCCTGTGCAAGCTGATGGATGAACGAATCGCAGAAAGCGCAGGTTTTTCAGACGAGCGGAAAACATGGACAAAAGAAGGCTTTTTAGAAGCGGTAAAAATTTTGCTTACGGAGCCAAATACCTTGTTTGATTCCTTATTCAACAAACTGGAAGATTATCCGGAGCTGGATCGGGTTCTGCGAAGCCTGCTGTTTGAAGGAAAGGAGATTCCTTATGTGCTGGAAGATCGGCCAATCGAGATGGCTATGATGTTTGGGTTCGTGCGCCGATCAGGAAATTCGGTGGTAGTGGCCAACCGGATCTTTGAAACATTGCTGTATAATTTTTTCCTGATATCCGGCGGGGCACAGCAGGAGAGGATATATGATGAAGCGTTGAAAGACAAGAACCAGTTTCTGAAAAAAGGGCGCTTGGATATGCAGCTTGTCCTGGAAAAATTTGTTTCTCATTTTGACGAATTGTATGGCGATCGGGGACAGGCTTTCTACGAGGAGGATGGCAGACGATACTTTCTTTTGTATTTGCGGCCGATTATTAACGGAAGCGGACACTATTATGTGGAAGCGCAGACACGGAACCGGGAACGAACGGATATTGTTGTGGATTATGGCGGCGAACAGTTTGTGATCGAACTCAAGGTTTGGCGTGGAGATGCTTATAATACCCGCGGGGAGCAGCAACTTCTGGATTATCTTAGCCACTATCATTTGCAAAAAGGCTATATGCTGATCTTTAACTTTAATAAAAAGAAAACGTCGGGTGTCCGCGAGGTTACGATCGATGGGAAAGTATTGATTGAAGCGACGGTATAAAGTAAAAGGATGTTACTGTTCAGACAGTGCCTGAGCACTTAGCTGCTCAGGTACGTAAGAACGTGATTCAGGTGTGAGCAGGCTCTTTTGCGAAGAAAAACTTAAAATGAGCCTGTGAATCGTTACTGGAACGAGGTACGAGTGAACAGTAATAAAAGGATAGGAGACTTTTTCGGTTTCTTATCCTTTTTGCTTGTCTTTTTTGGCTACACGGGATATAATAAAGTTGTAACAGAATGAAATAAAATTATTGGAAAGGTAACAGATATGAATATAGCTGCTTATTGCCGCGTTTCCACTGATAAAGAAGACCAGCTCAACAGCCTCGAAGCCCAGAAAGAATTTTTCACTGAATACACAAAGCGTACTGGGGATACCCTGATAAGATTATATGCAGATGAAGGCATTTCCGGAACCAAAATAAAAAATCGCAAGGAATTTCTGCGTATGATGAACGATGCGGAACATGGTTTGTTTGATATGGTTGTGGTGAAAGATATTTCACGATTTGCCAGAAATACGGTGGATCTTCTGCAAAATGTGCGAAAGTTGAAAGCGCTTGGAATTGAAACACAGTTTCTGACCGCGAATATGACAAGCATGGGAAACAGCGAATTTGTATTAACGATTTTCGGTGCTTTGGCGCAGGAAGAAAGTGCGAATACCTCCAAACGAATCAAATTCGGGAAAAAGATCAATGCGGAAAAGGGGCGCGTTCCGAATATTGTCTATGGATATGATAAGACCGTGGGCGACTATTTTAATCTGACGATTCAGGATAAAGAAGCAAAGGTGATCCGGCAGATTTATAAATGGTACACGGAAGAAGGCTTCGGCGCTGCAAAGATTGCCAATCGATTAAATGAAATGGGTGTGAAAACCAAACGAAACTGTAATTGGAGCCAGAATGCAGTCTGCCGCATCTTAACGAATGAAATTTATACAGGAAAAATCATCAACGGCAAACAGGAGGTGAGCGACTTCCTGACCGGGCAGCGAAAAGAAAAGGACGAGACGGAATGGCTTGTTGCGGATCGTCCGGAGCTTCGGATTATCGAAGATGAGACATTTGAAAAAGCACAGGAAATTTTGCATGGAAGGCATGAGGTGTTCCATATGACCCACGAACGTCAAAGTAACAAATATTTGTTTTCGACACTGATTAAATGTAAGGAATGCGGCTGGTCTTTTCGCAGAACAGTTCGCACTTATAAAAATACGTATGTACGTTGGGTATGTTCCGGTCGGAATGGACACGGAGCTGATAGCTGCCCGAATACCGTGACGATAGATGAAGAGGAAATGATCGGAGTTTTGCAGGACTATTTTCAGGAAATCCTGAAACAGAAAAAGAAAGTGATCCAGCATGTCATAAGTGAGTTTCAGCGGGTTTACAAGGCAAAGGATGAAAACCTCGAATATGAAAAGGAATTAACTGTGCAGCTTGCCAGATTACAGAAAACGAGACAGAAATACATGGATATGTATACGGACGATTTGATTTCCCGTGAGGAGCTGAATGAGAGGATCGGAGGCATGCGAAAAGAAATCGAACGGCTGGAAAAGGAATTGAAGATGGTTTCCTATCATCTGAACAAAGGCGAGCAATTGGAATCTATTTTGAACAATACCTTTAAAGAAATCGAAAATATTACGGATGTGCGCCAGATGACCAACGAGCAGCTAAAGAAGATCATTCAGAAAATCGAAGTGGACAAGGACGGTAACGTGGACATTTATCTGCGCCTGTTCGGGGATTTAGGCTTAGAGGAAAGCGTTCTAATTCGTGACAACCATACATAAAGACTGCACCGAACGCCTAACCCAAATCAACCCCACCCTCGCCACCGAAGTCCGCAAAATCCTCAACGTCAACAAACAAGAACGCCACATCCGCGGCGGCATGGCCACCCGCGAAAAATACCTCCACAAAACCGCCTGACCCCGCCGCCCGATAAACCACCCTACAGAAAGGAACCAACATGCCGCAAGAATACCAACGCCTGACCCACCAGTTCCCGCCAATATACGACCAAACCTCCAAAATCCTCATCCTGGGCACCTTCCCATCTGTAAAATCCAGAGAACAGAACTTCTACTACGGGCATCCGAGGAACCGCTTCTGGAGGGTACTGGCGGAAATAACGGGAGAGGGAAAGGCGCCGGAAACGGTCGAAGAGAAGAAAGTATTTCTTTATCGAAACCATATCGCAGTCTGGGATGTGATCGAAGCGTGCGAAATCATCGGCTCCAGCGACAGCAGTATCCGCAATGTGGTTCCAGCCCCCATCGGGAAAATCCTGGCCCATGCGCCGATCCGGCAGGTCTATGCGAACGGGCAGAAAGCCTTTGAATTGTATCAAAAATATACGCTTCCCAAACTGCGGCAGGACAACGTGGCAAAAGAGGTACTGGAAGTGGCGGAGGGGATTCAAAAGCTGCCCTCCACGAGTCCGGCAAATGCAGCCTGGCAGATGGAACGTCTGCTGGCCGCATGGGGAGCCTTAAAAGAGACGCTGGGTTAGGAAAAGAACTTGAGAGAACAGCAGATCAGGTCATTGGCCAGCTTGGCAAGTTCATCCGGCGTCTGCTGCAGGCCGGTATTGAACCAGGTTTCGAGCAGGCCCACACAGCCGGAGATGATAAAGGAAAAATAATATTCGGACTGCTTCACATCAAAGGAATAAGAGTCCCAGAGGTGCGTCATATGCTGGCGTACCAGATCTTTTAAGCGGTTTACGAAAGCAAGATCGCCGTGCGGGCCAATCAGAGCCCGGACGGTTTTTTCATTTTCAATCAGAAAATTACAGATATCTTTCAGCAGGGGGAGCGGGGAGGTGACGGGCTCTGTATGAGAAGAAACATCCTGAAAGTCTTTGTCCAGAATTTCGTTAAAACGCTCGAAAAGCTCGTCTTCCACCTTGTTCAGCATGTCGAACACATCCCGGTAATGCAGGTAGAAGGTTCCGCGGTTAATATCCACAAGGTCGGAAAGCTCCTTTACGGAAATATCGCTCACGTCTTTGGTCATCATGAGTTCGGTCAGACCGTCCAGCAATAGCTTACGGGTTTTCCGAACCCGGCGGTCTACGGTCTGTTCTGGTTTCTTCATTTGTCATCCCTCCATGAAAAAAATCTGTCATGAACTGGTTTTATTATAATACAAAAAATCTAAAAATCAACTAAAGTTTATTAATTAAAAAATGTTGTTTATTTATCGGTACAATGCGACAAAATAACGATAATATGTTGAATAATAAACGATATGTGAATCATTGATTATTGAAATTTTAAGGCTTTCTACCTATAATACCAGGTAAATAATGAACAAATGTCTAATAACAGAAAAAGATTGAATAATCGTAAGGAGATGAGAAAATGGATGCCTACACAAATTTTATTCTGAAGCACCGGAAGCTGATCATTGGCGTATTCGCCGCGGCCATGATTGTCTGCGCCATCCTTTCTACCTTCGTGGGAGTCAATTACAATATCGTGGATTACCTCCCGGATGACGCGGCCTCGACGAAAAGCCTGGATGTGATGGAAGAAGAATATGATCAGGCGATTCCAAATGCAAGAGTCCTGATTTATGACGTGTCCATTGCGGAAGCCCTTTCTTATAAAGAACAGATGGAAGCCGTGGACGGCGTTGATGAGGTAAACTGGCTGGATGATGCGGAAAATATTTACGAACCGTTGGAATCCATGGATCAGGATACGGTGGACGAATGGTACAAAGACGGCGATGCGCTGTACTCTCTGACAATCGACGAGGATAAGGAAGAGCAGGCGATTGCCGATCTGCGGGAAATTATCGGGGATGAAAACTGCATGTCCGGTTCTGCGGTGACGAATGCGCTGTCTCCGGTTACGACCGCCCAGGAAGTCCAGCAAATTATGTCGTTTGTAATTCCGATTGTGCTGATAGTCCTGCTTTTGACCACCGATTCCTGGTTTGAGCCGATTTTGTTTCTGCTGACGATCGGCGTGGCAATTGTATTGAATTCCGGAACAAACCTGATTATGGGAACGATTTCTTTTGTTACCAATGCGGCAGGAAGCGTTTTGCAGCTGGCTGTTTCCATGGACTATTCTATCTTTTTGCTGCATCGGTTTTCCGCGAACCGCCAGGAAGGAATGGACGTGGAAGATGCAATGGTTGCGGCGGTCCGCCAGTCCGTCGGTTCCGTGCTCTCCAGCGGCCTGACAACCGTTACCGGATTCGCGTCGCTGATCCTGATGCGCTTTAAGCTGGGGCCGGATTTGGGATGGGCGATGGCGAAGGCAATCGTATGCAGCCTGATCTGCGTGCTGTGCCTGCTGCCTGCTCTGGCGATCAGCACCTACAAACTGATCGACAAAACCAGCCATCGTTCTCTCGTACCGAAATTCGATAAATTTGCAAAAGCTGTTATGAAAATGCGGATACCGGCCATGGCAATTTTCCTGATACTGGTAATTCCGTGCTATCTGGCACAGGGGAAGAACGACTTTTTCTACGGAGCCAGCAACATGTACAGCACAAACGCCACCCAACTGGGGCGCGACCTGAACGCCATTGATGAAGAATACGGCGCTTCGAATCCGGTAGTTGTTATGGTTCCGAAAGGCGACCTTGAAAAAGAGAGCGCCCTGAATGAAGAGCTGAAATCTCTGGATTATGTAACTTCGGTTATCTCCTATGTCAATACGGTAGGCGCTTCGATTCCGGAGGATTATATTCCGGAGGAGTCGCTGTCGCAGCTTTACTCCGAGCATTACAGCCGGTTTGTGGTATCGCTGGACACCGAGGAAAAAGAGGCGGGCTGGTATGAAAAAATTGACGAAGTGCGCGACATTGCAAGGAAATACTATGGAGATGAAGTCGAGTATGCGGGCGACCTGGTGAGTACCGAGGATTTGAAGAGTACGATCATTACCGACAATGAACGGGTCAATCTGCTGGCGATCGGATTTGTTTTTCTGATTTTAGTCCTGAATTTCAAATCCATTACGATACCGATTATCCTGACGCTGGTGATCGAAGCGTCGATCTGGATCAATCTGTCGGTGCCCTATTTGCAGTCTTCTACGGTATTCTACATCGCTTACCTGATCATCAATACCGTCCAGCTTGGCGCGACCATTGATTACGCGATTTTATTTACGGACCGTTATATGGAGTTCCGGAAAGAGATGCCGAAAAAAGAGGCGGCGTATGAGACGGTTCGGAACTGTACGATTTCTATTTTTACCTCTGCAATCATTCTGACGTTAGCCGGAACGGTGCTCGGTATCATTTCCTCGAACGGCATTCTGAGCCAGCTCGGAATTCTGATCGGACGGGGAGCAACGATTTCGTTTATAATGGTTATTTTCGTTCTGCCGGCACTGTTGATTTTGTTTGACGGCATCATTGAAAAAACAACCTTGCATACAAATTTTTACAGGAGGGATTCCAAATGAACAAACGGAACTATTGGATTCGGACAACGGCGATCGTGCTGGCTTCTACGGTTCTGACCGGCAATACGCTGTCGGCTTATGCGGTGGCCGCCAATACGGAAAAAGACGAAAATGTTTACATTAATCTGAATCAGGACGGAAGCGTTGCGGGAATCTATGTGGTAAACGCCTTTGACCTGAAAGAAGACACGAAAATTGTCGATTACGGAACCTACGACCTGGTAAAAAATCTGACAACGGATGAGGAAATCCAGGTGCAGGGGACGGAGCTGACCGTGAATGCCCCGAAGGGAAAATTCTATTATCAGGGCAATCTGGCCACAAAGGATATGCCCTGGCTGATTTCTATCCGGTATTTCCTGGACGGAGAGGAGATCGAAGCGGAAGAACTGGCCGGGAAGAGCGGTGAGCTGAAAATCCTTATCAGTTTAAAGGAAAATCCGGCGGTGGAAGCCGAATTCTTTGAAAATTATCTGGTACAGGCGACGGTGGTGCTGGATACGGAGATCTGTACGGATATCCAGGCTGAAAAAGCGACGATAGGAAATGTAGGAAAGAACCGTCAGCTTCTCTACAACATTATGGCCGGGCAGGAAAAAGAAATTGAGATCACGGCAAATGTCACGAATTTTGAAATGGATCCGATTACGTTTCAGGCGGTTCCCATGTCGTTTGATATCGACAGCGACAGTATTGAGAAAGATGGAATTTATGAAAAGACGGACGAAATCAAGGATGCGGCCGATGAATTTGACGAAGGGGCCGATGACCTGGTGGACGGCGTGGACGAACTGAAAGACGGCACTTCCGAGCTTCTGGACGGGGCGGAAGAGCTTTTGGACGGCGCTTCGGATCTGAAGGACGGGACATCGGAACTGAAAGATGGGGCAATGGAGCTGCAGGACGGAGCTTCCGAGTTAAAGGATGGTACTTCGGAATTAAAGGATGGTACAGTTACCTTGCAGGATGGCGCTTCGGAACTGAAAAGCGGGACTTCGGAGCTGGCTTCCGGCGCGAATACGCTGCTTTCTGGTGCAATGGAACTGCAAAGCGGGGCATCGGAGCTGAACAGCGGTACGGCCACATTGCTGTCCGGAATTTCGGACTTTGAAGAAGGAACAGACAGCCTGGCGGACGGTGCGAAAGAGCTTGCGGACGGTACGGAAACCCTGAAAAACAACAGCCGGACGCTGTATAGTGGGGCGAAGGAACTGGCGGAAGGCGCCAAGAGCGCTTCGGAAGGAGCGACGGCCCTGGACAGCGGGATTAAAACGGTGAACAGCGGGGCGGGCAACCTGGCGGAAGGCGCGAAAAGTGCGGCAAGCGGGGCTAAGAGCCTGGACGAGGGAATTCAGAGCGTAGACAGCGGAGCCAAGAGCCTGGATGAGGGGATTCGGACGGCAGACAGCGGAGCAAAAGAACTGTCAGAAGGCGCGGAAGCTGCGGCGAGCGGGGCAGAAGCGCTCAATACGGGTGTGCAGACGGTAAACAGCGGCGCGCAGACACTGGCCGAAGGGGCGAAACAGGCTGTGACGGGCAGCGAGCAGGTCAGCGCCGGGGCGGCGACACTGGACGTGAGCCTGGGTTCGATGGAAACCGGCGCGAAACAGCTTCAGGAAGGACTGGACGCCCTGACAGAGCAGTCTGGTTCTATGACGGAAGGGTCGAAGACGGTGTTGGAAGCATTGCAGCTGATTCAGAAAAATCTGGCCAGCATCCAGGTGGGAACCGAGCAGATGCAGCAGCTTTTAGAGAGTTCGACGGCGATTCTGGGAGGAATGGAGAGCATTGCGTCCGGTACAGCGGCGGTTTCGGAAGGTCTGGCCAGCATTCAGGGAAGCTATGGAGAATTGAACGCGCTGGAAGAACAAAATACGAATGCGGCTGCGTACCTGAACGGGCTTGCAGATCAGGCGGCTTCTCTTTATTCCTCGATTTCGGGGGTGGAAACGATTCTGCAAAGTATGGGGATCGATGTGGATGTGAACGGCGTGATTGCCAATGTCCGAAACATTGCAGCGCTTCTGAACGCGAATAATGCGGCCATTGAGGGGCTGAAATCCGGTGTCGATCAGGCCGCGGCAGGGGCTTCCCAGACAGCAGCCGGCGCGCAGGAGCTGGTGGAAAAATATAAAGAATTCTATGAAGCGGTGGAAGGGATTCCGGTCATCCTGGAAAATATGGTAGAAAGCCAGATGAAGGAATTAAAGGACGGCATCGACCTGCTGACTGCGGAATACGAAAAACTGGATACAGGCATTGGCGAATATACGCAGGCGGTCAGTGCGATCCAGCAAGGTTATACGACCTTAAACAGTGCGCTTGGCCAGGTGAGCGAAGGGGCTTCGACGTTGGCGGAGGGTGCGAGCGCCCTTTATGAAGGCAATAAAACGCTTGCCGCGGGAAGCAATACGCTGGCGACAGGAACAGCGGCGCTTGCGGAAGGCAGCAGTACGTTGGCAAGCGGGACAGCAGCGCTTGCGGAAGGCAGCAGTACGTTGGCGGAAGGAACGGCGGCTCTTGCAGAGGGAAGCAGTACCCTTGCAGACGGAACCGGAGTCCTTGCGGAAGGCAGCAGCGCACTGGTAAGCGGAACTCAGGAACTGGCCGAGGGCAGCAGCACCTTAAAAGCCGGGACGAAGGAACTTGCGGAAGGAAGCAAGGCTTTGAAGGCAGGAACGAAAGAACTGGCCACGGGAAGCAAGGAGCTGTCTTCGGGAGCCAGACAGTTTGTAATCGGAAGCCGGAATTTATACCGGGGAGCCAACAGCCTGTATGACGGCATCATTACCTATCGGTCAGGCGTAGAAATTCTGGCCTCCGGAAGTAAGGAGCTGGCCAGCGGCATTGGCAGCCTATATGACGGTACGGTAACGCTGACTTCCGGAACCCAGGAACTGGCCGATGGCGCTGCGGAACTGGACAGCGGAGCCGGGGAATTGGTTTCCGGAACGGGTGAACTGGTAAGCGGGGCCACCGAGTTAGATGACGGCGCGTCAGACCTCTATTCCGGAACCCAGGAACTGGCCGATGGTGCGGTGGAACTGGATGACGGCGCTGACGAGCTGTATTCCGGAGTCCAGGATCTGGTTGATGGAGCTACGGAATTGGATGACGGCGTGCAGGAGCTGGTTGACGGCGTTTCCGACCTGAAGGATGGCACGACGGAGTTTAAGGAGAAGACAGAGGATATCGACAAACAGATCGATGAGGAGATTGACAAAGTGCTCGAAGACATTGCGGGCAGCGATTTCGAACAGATGTCCTTCGTGTCGGAGGAGAACACGAACGTTGCGCTGGTGCAGTTCGCGATGAAGACCGACGGCATTTCTATTCCGGATACGGACGAAGCAGAAGAGGAAGAGACGGAAACCGAAACCGAAGATCTCTGGACGCGGGTAAAGCATCTTTTCGAAAAATAGGAAAAGAAGGTGTTCCTTTTTTGGCGGATATGGTACAATAATCTGTAGCGAAAAAGGAGGATTTTGGTATGATGTTTTCAAACAAACAGCTAAAGCAGCTGATTGTCCCATTGCTTGTGGAACAGCTGCTGGCTGTGACGGTGGGACTCGCGGATTCCGTGATGATCGCAGGCGTTGGCGAGGCGGCGGTGTCCGGCGTGTCCCTGGTTGATACGGTGATGGTACTGCTGATCAATATTTTTTCGGCGCTTGCTACCGGAGGAGCCGTTGTGGCCGGTCATTATCTGGGCCAGAAGCGGGAAGAGGCGGCGGGCAAAGCGGCGGATCAGCTGGTGTTTTTCACCGTATGCCTGTCTCTGGTGATCACGGTGCTGGTCTATGGCGGGCAGAACCTGATTCTGGACGGGATTTTCGGGAAAATTGAACCGGATGTGATGGCAAATGCCAGGACGTATCTTCTGATCGTGACGGCGTCCATTCCGTTCATTGCCCTGTACAATGCCGGGGCGGCCCTGTTCCGCGCCATGGGGAATTCGAAAGTGTCGATGAAGACCTCCATTTTGATGAATGGGATCAATATTTGCGGAAACGCGCTTTTGATTTTCGGCCTGCATCTGGGCGTGGCCGGGGCGGCGATTCCGACGCTGGTATCCAGGATGGCTGCGGCGGTTATGATTCTTTTCCTGCTTCGTAAGCCGGATCAGCAGATTCATTTGTCAAAGCATTTTGTATGGAAATTCGAAAAGCATACCGTGAAGAAGATTCTTCATATCGGCGTGCCGAACGGGTTGGAGAACAGTATGTTCCAGTTGGGGAAGATCCTGGTGCTGAGTCTGGTTTCCGGGTTTGGAACGGCGTCCATTGCGGCGAATGCGGTTTCGAATACGATTGCAATGTTCCAGATACTGCCGGGTATGGCCTTGGGAATGGCGATGCTGTCGGTGGCGGCCCAGTGTGTGGGTGCGAGCGCCTACGATCAGGCGAAGTATTATACGAAAAAGCTGTTGGGCCTTACGTATCTGTGCATGCTTTTTATGAATGTTCTTGTGGTTCTGCTGCTGCCGCTGATCATCCGGGCGTATAACCTTTCGGATGTGACGGCGGAGATCACGAAGCAGATCATCTGGTATCATGCGGCGTGCTGTGTGACGATCTGGCCGTGTTCGTTTTTCCTGCCCAATACGCTGCGGGCGGCGAATGATGTGAAGTTTACGATGTGCATTTCGATTGCGTCGATGTGGATTTTCCGGATTGGGTTCAGTTATCTGCTGGGACAGTATCTGGGATTAGGCGTGTTTGGCGTGTGGGTGGCGATGACGATTGACTGGCTGTTCCGGGCGATCTGCTTTGTGACGCGGTATCTGCGCGGGAAGTGGCAGTACATAAAGTAACCGCTGGAATGTACAGAATAAAATACGAAAGAAACAAGGATTGCGGTTTCCGGGCGAGCCTGCTATAATGACAGCGGTGGTATTCGTCAGGAAGCCGCACATTTTTCGTTTTACAATCCTTCCGCGGGAGCACTCTGCGGAGAAAGAAGCCGCCGGTATCGAAAGAACCGGACAGCGAACGCATTCGAAAAAACGTGCAGGACATCAGATACCCCGCAAAGCTGCGGGGATTTGTTTTTTTGACTCCTATCAGTGCCGCCCAAGAAAAAAGAAGGAGATCAAACCATGCAAACAACAACAACGATTGAAGAAACCAGAAAGCTTGTAAAAGACTGGAAACGCCAGGGGCTGACCATAGGCCTCGTCCCCACCATGGGCTATCTGCATGAAGGCCATGCCAGCCTCATTGCAAGGGCAAGGAAAGAAAACGACCGGGTCGTGGTATCCGTTTTCGTCAACCCTACCCAGTTTGGCCCGAACGAAGACCTGGAAGCCTACCCCAGAGACTTCGCCCATGACTGCCGTCTCTGTGAAGAACAGGGCGCAGATCTTGTTTTCCACCCGGAACCGGAAGAAATGTACCAGGATGCCTGCACTTATGTGAATATCCGTACCCTTTCCGATACTCTTTGTGGAAAATCCCGGCCGGTCCATTTTTCCGGCGTGTGTACCGTTGTCAGCAAGCTTTTTCATATTGCAGCGCCGGATCGGGCCTACTTTGGAGAGAAAGACGCCCAGCAGCTTGCCATTATCAAAAAAATGGTAAAAGATCTGGACTTTGACCTGGAAGTCGTTGGCTGCCCGATTATCCGGGAGGCGGATGGATTGGCCAAATCCTCCAGAAATACCTACTTAAACGCCCAGGAGCGCCAGGCCGCCCTCTGCCTTTCAAGAGCCTTACAGAAAGGAAAAGCCCTGGCAAAGCCGGGACTTGATACGAAAACATTAAAGAACGTGATCCGGGAAGAGATTGAAAAAGAGCCGCTGGCGAGGATCGACTATGTAGAAACCGTTGATGCGCTGACCATGCAGCCGGTAGAGGCTATAGACCGCCCGGTTCTGACTGCCATAGCCGTTTATATCGGGAAAACGCGGCTGATCGACAACTTTTCCTATGATCCGGAGGTGCAGGCATGAACGCGTTGAAACGGTTAGCGGACCTGCTGTCGCGATACATCGGAGTCGTGATCATCGTGTTTGGAATTGTGGCATTTTTTGTGCCGAGCGGATTTGCCTGGGCGGTGGATCAAACTTCCCTGCTCCTTGGAATTGCCATGTTTGGAATGGGTCTGACCATCCGGGCAGAAGATTTCAAGGTTCTGCTGAAACGGCCGAAAGACCTTTTCATTGGCTGCGCGGCGCAGTATACGATTATGCCTCTGGCCGCCTATGCATTGGCGAAAATTTTCCAGTTGAGCCCGGATCTGGCAATTGGGGTGATTCTGGTGGGATGCTGTCCGGGAGGGACGGCGAGCAATGTGATTACGTACATTGCCGGGGGCGATGTGCCGCTGTCCGTCGGAATGACGATCGTGTCTACGCTTCTGGCGCCCATTTTGACGCCGGCGCTGGTGTATGTGTTAGGCGGAGCGTGGGTGGAGGTTTCTTTTGCGGCGATGATGATGTCTGTCGTGAAGGTTGTGCTGGTTCCGGTGGTGTTAGGAATTGTCATTCATGAAATCTTCGGGAAGTATGTGGAGAAGGCGCGTGATTTTCTTCCGCTGGTGTCAGTAACGGCGATTGTGCTGCTGATTTCCGGGATTATTGCGACGAACCGGGAGAAGATTCTGGCGTGCGGCCTGCTGGTGGCGGTTGTGGTGATTCTGCATAATCTGCTGGGGCTGGCGCTGGGGTATTCGCTGGCGAAGCTGTTTCATATGGAACCGGAGAAGGCGACGGCGGTGGCGGTTGAGGTTGGGATGCAGAACAGCGGGCTGGCGATTTCGCTGGCGACGGCGAATTTTGCGGCGAATCCGCTGGCGACGCTGCCGGGGGCGATTTTTAGTGTTTGGCATAATATTTCGGGGTCGATTTTTGCGGGGATGAGGAAGAGGATGATGAAGGGGAAGTGAGAGAGTGAGGGGAGTCCGGGGCCTGAGAGACCCCGGATTTTCTGTATCTTATTTCAAAAAAAACTCCGGCAAATAGCGGTACTGGTAGATTACTTCATCATCCGCCTGTTCCTTTGCCCATTCTATCATTTCTTTATATTTTTCTTCGCCAAATACATTCCGAATATGTTTAAGAAATAAATCCTCAGTCGTATCATCGAGCACGCCGCCCAGCTTTTCGATTACATGTTTACTGTGCAGATTTTGGGAGGAAACGCGAAGAAAATAATAAGGAACCGGATGTTCTTCATAAGCTTTTCTGGCAAGCATTTTGATTGCTTTTGGAGCGATTCCCTGATTGCGATAACGTCCTACAATGTCAATTCCGATTTCGGGATGTTCCGTCCAGGAATATTTTATCACGATATTCCCGCAATAATTTTCATTTTTATCAAAAATCGAAAACTCCCTGGTGTTTCCTTCCATTGCACCTTTCCACATGATGTCACAGTACATTTGATTATCATAAAACTTAGGCATGAAAGTTGTTTCTTTAAGCAGCTTTATATAGTTCTCTTTATCTTCCTCTGAAACTTTGCATAATTTATAAGATTCATCCGAAGCATAAATTTCTCTGTTTCCCATAACTCATTTCTCAGCCTTTCTTAATATTTTTCCATTAACACATATTTTGACTCTTGGAAACCTAGATGTCTGTACATTTGATAAGCTTCCAATTGTCTGTTGGTTATTAACCTCATGCAATAAATTTGATTCATATGCCCCTTTTTTTGAATCGTATTCAGTAACTTTTTTGCAATTCCTCTTCCTCTTGCATATTGTGCTACTGCCAGGGAATCTACATATATGATATCGGAATGCAAGCCTGGAATAGGGTAAGCCAAAGCTACGCCAAGGATGTCCTCTTTATCGCATGCAACAAAAGAATACCCTGTCAGAAATTTTTTGAAATGTTCATTATCATACGAAGTTAAAATTGTATCAAAAGTGTGATTCAACATTTCATAAACCATAGGGAAATCATTTTCTGTCATTTCCCGAAACTCATATCCATAGTTTTCATCTTGTCTCGGAGCCAGGAGATCTTTGTATTCTTTAACAAGCGTGCTGTCAACGTCTTTCTCTTCCAGAATCTTCAAAACCATATCCTGCCAGTTCACGATTCCCCTTCCGAATACATCGCCAAATCTTTGAAATAATCTTTTTCTGCTTTCTGAGTTCGGCTCTAATACAAAATTATTTGCGAATAAATCAACCACTTCAATCACTTGTTTATTACTTAACGCCATCTTGTTCCTCCCTGTTTGTATTTCTTCTGTATTTTTATGCCTGTGCGGCTTTCAGATATAGCATTGGTTTAATCCGGCGATGGATTTCAAGTCCCTGTCAACTGGCGGCGTCTTTTATGCTCTTCAATTTCTTCTGACCAATTATCATCAAATACTTCTTCCATATTTTCTGCCAGAACTGCTCTTGATACGGCCCTACCCACCGCTTTAAAGTTAATCGCAATACCTTCCGGATCGTTTTCATAAGTCACAGAACGGTTACGGGCAATACCGATTTTCTCTGCCTCTTTCCCTGCATCAATATTCGCACCGAGGAATAAGAATTCCCACCCACACTCTTTTTTGGCACGGATCATTCTCCGGATTTGCTCATAGGTATACTTATCACTGGAATTTTCCAATCCATCAGTCGTAATAACGATAATAACTTTTCCCGCTTTGTGAGCCTCTGGCAGATGTTTCTGAACATTATCAATTTTCTCAATCGCCGTCCCAACTGCGTCCAAAAGAGCAGTACAGCTTCGTACAAAATATTCTTTTTCCGTTAATGGCTCAATAATCTCGATAGGAAATCTGTCATGGATGATCTCAACTTCATCATCGAACAATACGGTTGTAACATTTACCGGTTTTCCTTCAGCCTTTTGTTTGGCTATCATTCCATTAAATCCGCCAATCGTATCGCTTTCCAGACCTCCCATGGAACCGCTTCTGTCCAAAAGAAAAACCAACTCCGTTAATCCTGTATTCATGTGAGTACTCCTTTCCTGACCTGTTTTTCGGTCATTGCGGCATCCCATTGAGGGATTCCCACGCTCAATCGTTATAATCACATTCTACATATAGGACGAACCAAGTTGGTCGCATACCAGGCGACAATTTTTCGCCATTCATTTTTTAATTAATCAAATATCGGCTGCCCATAGGCATACAAAACATCATTGATTTCAAACATATCATAAATCTTATTCTGTAAAAAATATGCCACAATAATGTCTGTTTTGGAGCTTCTGGATAAAGCAAACCCGGCACTTTGCAGTAAATCCTTTGCTTCATCCAAGGATAATTCCAATGCGATCGTGAAAGCTAAAACGGTCTTTTTGTTGGGGGTATAGTTTACGTCTTTCCTTATTTTTGAAAAATGCCTGCGGTCTACATTGGCTTTGGTATATACTTGAGAATCTGTCATGCCTTTCTCGTCAATCAGGCGGAGAAGCCTCTCTGAAAAGGTTTCTTCCATCTGGCTCATCAGATCATCAATGTTTCGATTTTTCGCCACTGTCTGTGACATTTCTTTGGTGATCTTTGTTTTCTTCATACTGCCAACATCAAATTCTGTTGGCGAACACTCGTCCGCTTCATATACTGCAGGAGCTTCATGAGTTTTTTGTCTTTTTTTTCGGAAACCTGTTATTTTATCAAAGATAGATTTCATTTCCTCGTCTATTTTGATATCATCTGTTTCCGGTTCATAATATTTATCTATGTACTTTCCAACTTCCTCAAGGAATTCTTTACTTGCCATCTGAATGATACCTGCCTTCACATTTTCTGATTTTATTATAAAGTCCTTTATTTCGTTACTGTTCAGACAGTACCTGAGCACTTAGCTGCTCAGGTACGTAAGAACGTGATTCAGGTTTATTTCCGATTCGGTTTTCTTTTAATAGCCAACAATTTCATATAATCATCGAATTCAGTATTGTCAGTCGGTTCAAACATTACCCATTTTCCGTCATGATAGATTTTCGCTTCATCATATTGCCTACAAACGACATGAGAAAGAGTACCTCTTATATCTTCAAATTTGGTTCTTTCATTTTTTCCAAAAATAATCATGAAACCAACGCAATTACTTTTGGCGTATAAGCAACAGAGTGTTTTACCTCCTCTGCGATATTTATACTCATAAGTCCAATTCTTACCGCCAGTATTCCATAATCGTTCCATTTCGTATTTTTCATCAATAGCCGAACATAACTCTTGCCAAACTTCAAACAAAGATTGTCCGAGTAATTCAGTCATAGTTGATTGAGACGGTATATTTTCAAGCATTATATCCCCTCCGTAATTTTCACTATTCTAAAAATTATATTGCTTCTATCATACCTGCTTCAAACAAAGTTTCAAATGTATTTACCGCACCACCATAAGCCATCAATTTAAATCATATTTTCATTTGCTATATAGATATTCTACCAGAAGCCGCCATCACTTTCCACACATTATCAAAAGAAATAGCAAATCCCCACCAGCCAGTTAAGAGTAAACTGAACGACTACGCCGCTCTTGACTAACTGGTGAGGATTCATTTCATGGTAGCTAAGAGGGCTTTAAGCAGCCCACCACCTGTCAGCGGGATTCCCGATTGTATTTTCTCTTTGCAGCCCGTTTCTGTTCGGCTTCTATCTGTTCCTGGTGCTTTGCACGGTCAATCACAGCATTTATCTGTTCAGATGTCACGGTGCAAACCTTATTTCCCTCTTTCGCACTAAATAAAATCACTATTTGGGCTTGAAAATCCTTTATTTTCAAGGTTTTTCATGTAAAATAAAAAACCTCAGAGGATGGGAATTTTCCCAAACTCTAAGGTTTTATTTTTTTCTTTTGGTCGGAGGGTAATCATTTTTTGCCCATTAAGGGAAATGACTGCTACCTCTTAACAACAAATATCACTCAAACTCAATCGTTGCCGGCGGCTTCCCCGTACAATCATACATCACTCGGTTAACCCCTTTAACCTCATTCACAATCCGGTTCGCCACCTTCGCCAGCACCTCCCACGGAATCTGCGCCGCATCCGCCGTCATAAAATCAGACGTATTTACCGCCCGCAGCGCCACCGCATAATCATAAGTCCGGAAATCCCCCATCACACCGACCGACCGCATATTTGTCAGCGCCGCAAAATATTGTCCCAAACCCTTGTCCAATCCAGCTTTCGCGATTTCTTCCCGGTAAATGTAGTCAGCCTCCTGGACAATTTTAACTTTTTCTTCGGTCACTTCGCCGATGATGCGAATTCCAAGGCCAGGGCCGGGGAACGGCTGACGGAACACCAAATATTCCGGAATGCCAAGTTCCAGTCCGGCTTTGCGGACTTCATCTTTGAACAGGAGGCGGAGCGGCTCAATAATTTCTTTAAAATCTACAACGTCCGGAAGGCCTCCCACATTGTGGTGGGACTTGATTACGGCGGACTTGCCAAGGCCGCTTTCGATAACATCCGGATAAATCGTACCCTGGACAAGGTAATCTACAGCGCCGATCTTTCGGGCTTCTTCTTCGAATACACGAATGAATTCTTCACCGATGATTTTCCGCTTGGTTTCCGGATCGGTAACGCCAGCCAGTTTAGTGTAGTAACGCTGCTGGGCATTTACACGGACGAAATTCAATTCGTAGGGGCCGTCCGGGCCGAATACGGCTTCTACTTCGTCACCTTCATTTTTTCGAAGAAGGCCATGGTCTACAAAAACACACGTGAGTTGTTTGCCGACTGCTTTAGAAAGCAGGACAGCGGCTACGGAAGAATCGACACCGCCGGAGAGGGCACAGAGCACTTTTCCGTCGCCAATTTTTTCACGGAGAGACTGGATGGTGGTTTCGACAAAGGAATCCATTTTCCAGTCGCCGGCGCAGCCGCAGACTTTGTAAACAAAATTACTGAGCATCGTTTTTCCTTCGGCGGTGTGCATGACTTCCGGATGGAACTGGGTTGCGTAGATTTTCTTTTCGGGGCAGGCCATGGCGGCTACCGGGCAGACCGGAGTATGGGCGGTCACGGTAAAGCCCGCGGGAACCTTGGAAATATAATCCGTGTGGCTCATCCAGCAGACTGTGGATGGAGAAACACCTGCAAAGAGCATATCCTCCGTATTTACTTCGACTTCCGTATGGCCATATTCGCTGGTGGGTGCTGTTTCGACGGTTCCGCCTAAAAGATGGGCAACGAGCTGGGAGCCGTAGCAGATACCCAGAATCGGAATTCCGAGATCGAAGATTTCTTTGGTATAGCTTGGAGAATCTTCGCCGTAGACGCTGTTCGGGCCGCCGGTGAAAATGATTCCTTTGGGATTCATTTCTTTGATTTTTTCGATGGATAAGGTATACGGATGTACTTCTGCATAGACATTACATTCTCTGACTCTTCGGGCAATCAACTGATTATACTGGCCGCCGAAGTCCAATACGATGATCATTTCTCTTTCCACAAGTATTCCTCCTGTATGCAATCTTCTTTTTAATGGTCAAAAGGCGGAAATTTGTCCGCCTATAAGCTGTTTTCTTATTATAAAATATTCTCCGGCTCTTGGCAAGAGTGAAATCGCGGGCCTCACGGAATTGCGTTTGCCGATCGTTCCGCCACAGACCAAAAGGTATGTGTTTTGCGTATATTTGATTAATTGAAAAAGGCAGGCGAAATGTCGCCTGATATGCGACCAACTTAGTCGGTTCTATATGTAGAATGTGATTATGGCCTGAAAACAGATCAAGGAAGAGATAACCCCCAAGGGGATACCATGATGCGCAAAAACCGTGCACAAAGAAGGAGTGCGGATGGGAATTTTTCTCCCCAGGTGCGAATATTGATGCCGGGAAAGCGGCGGAAAAGATTAGCATTGCCCGTAATCGCTCTGCAGCTTATGAAAACAATTCGGAAGGAGTTTGAAAGTATGTATTCAAACTCCTTCTCTGCGAAAATACTGAAAAGTGATGAAAAATCCCTCGATCGCCAACTTTTTTGATATCCAAAAAGAGGATTCTATGCTACAATGATCTATGTAGCATAAGATGAAAGAAAGTATATGTAATGAGGAATCAGGCATGGCAGTATCTTATAAAAAGCTTTTCAAAATGCTGATAGATAGGGATATGAAAAAGAAAGATTTTAGAGAACTAACAGGTATTAGCAGCAATACCGTTACGAAGCTTGCAAAAAATGAGAATGTCACTATGGAAGTAATCGAAAAGATATGTATTCATATGGGTTGTACGGTTGATGAGATTGTGGATATTATTCCTGATGATCCAATAGGTGAGAATGCAGAAAAGATGGGGAAATAGAGAGGTTTTGCATATGGAATGTAAAAAATACAGCGCCGGTCTTATGTCTCAGTCGTTCTGGTTCCTTGAATTTAAGAAAGCGGTCAGACTCAGACAAGAGGGCTTGGGCGATGATGAAATAAAGAAAAAATGTGTAGAGGAAAATCTCTTTGGTGCAGCGAAAGAATACAGAGCGTTGCGAATGGCTGGGTATATCATTACCCGTCTGAAAATGATGGACGATACACTTGTGGAACTGTTTTGCTCATCGGATATTGCAGCGCAGAAGCTGATTAACCTGATCACGATACTCTGGACGGACAGATTATATTTTGAATTTGTATATGAGGTTTATCGGGAAAAAGTATTGCTCGGAACGGAATGTATAGAAGATGCGGATGTGAATGTGTTCTTTACCAGAAAAGAGACGCAAAGCGAAGCAATTGCTGGTTGGAAGGACTCAACGAAACGACATCTGCGCTCCTGCTATTTAAACTTTATGGCGGATGCAAATTTGCTGACGGTGATAGATAAAAAGAAAATCATTACTCCGCCGATTCTGGATATTGCATTGGAACGTTATCTGAAATCTGTGGATGCAGAGGTAATGATAAAAGCTCTGACGGGGGTGAACTGACAGGATGACATTGGAAGAAAGATTGAATAAAGCAGAAGCAATTATGCAGAAGCCTTCTTTTCGTCAGAATAAAGGGTTGGGAAATGAAGTGGGTTATTACATTTTCGATTATCCTGCTGAACAGGAGCTGGCCGTTCGGGAGAGGGTTGCGTATATCCGCAAAAAGAACGAGCAGTCTGGTGATGAATACCAGGTGGAGGTGTTTGACCTCTATGAGATTATGATAGAGATTCTGAAAAATAAAGGCTATCTGGAAAAGTGCTACGAATTTGAAAAGAAAAAAGGGTTTGAACGTATCACAAAATCCGTTGGCAATATGCTTCGCATTACAGCCAAAGACAGTTTGATTGTGAATTACATTAAGGAGCGTACACCTGAAAAGGCGATTGTATTTCTTGTGGGCATTGGGAAGTGCTATCCGATTTTACGATCCCATACGGTACTGAACAACCTTCATCAGGTGATTGACAACGTACCTGTGGTGATGTTCTATCCGGGAAAATACGATGGACAGGAACTTGTTCTTTTCTCAGAGATAAAAGATGATAATTACTACCGAGCCTTTAAGCTTGTTGATTAAAGGAGCAGCGAAATGAAGATTGGGCAAATGTTTGCAAAACCGATTGACCGTGACATGAAAGGCGTCATCAAGGTCGGTCAGGATGATAATTTTAATATTCAGCAGGAACTGGAGGAATATGTTGTTACCCGTGAGCTGCAAAAGCACTTTCGTGATTTCTTTGACAGCTATAAGCGGGGAATCCATGGAAAAACAGATAAGATGGGCGTATGGATTTCCGGCTTCTTTGGAAGTGGTAAATCCCATTTCCTGAAAATTCTCTCCTATTTGCTGGAGAATAAAATGGTGAACGGTAAGTCTGCGCTGCAGTATTTTGAAGATGACGATAAAATCAAAGACCCTATGGTGCTGGCTGATATGCGTCTGGCGGCGTCGGTTCCTACGGACGTTGTGCTGTTCAATATTGACTCCAAGGGAGAACAGAGCGGCAAACAGGATAAGGACGCTATTGTTTCCGTTTTCCTGAAAGTATTCAACGAGATGCAGGGATTCTGCGGGGCGATTCCGTTCCTTGCTGACCTTGAGAGAAAACTTTCAGAGGAAGGTCGCTATGAGGAGTTTCAGGAAAAGTTCGAGGACTCTTTTGGAACGGAATGGACAGAGGCACGCAACGATTTTGATTTTATTCAGGATGATATTGTGGAAGTCCTCTCTGATATGGGATTTATGAGCGAAGAAGCAGCCCGCAACTGGTGTGAACGTGCGACAACGGAATATGCGATCAGTATCGAGCGTTTTGCCGATCTGGTGAAAAGATACATAGACCGTAAGGGCAACAATCACCATGTCGTGTTCCTTGTGGATGAAATTGGTCAGTATATTGGCGATGATTCGAAACTGATGCTGAACCTCCAGACGGTAACAGAGGATTTAGGAACTGCCTGCCAGGGCAAGGCGTGGATTATCGTTACCAGCCAGCAGGATATTGACTCCATCACGAAAACGAAAGGCAATGACTTCTCCAAGATCCAGGGGCGTTTTGATACCAGACTGTCCCTGTCTTCTGCCAATGTAGATGAAGTCATTCGTGAAAGAGTTTTGAAGAAAACAGAATCGGCAGTACAGACGCTTTCTCTTTACTATGACGAGAAAGAAACCATTGTAAAGAACCTGATTCTCTTCAATGATGGAATCGAAAAGAAGCTTTATGCGAACAGAGCAAACTTTGCAGAAGTATATCCGTTTATTCCGTATCAGTTCAATCTTCTGGGGAGTGTGCTCACATCCATACGCACCCACGGCGCATCCGGTAAACATCTGGCAGAAGGAGAACGCTCCATGCTTGCATTGTTCAAAGAATCTGCGGTGCGGGTGATGAATGAAGAAACGGGTACGATTGTGCCATTCCATATGTTTTATGACGCCCTTGAGCAGTTCCTTGACCATTCTCATAAGAGTGTGATTTCCCGTGCGCTGGATAATGACTATCTGAATCCGACGCACGCTGATGAGTGTTTTGATGTGAATGTCCTCAAGACACTCTTTATGATTAAGTATGTAAAAGAAATTAAGGCGAATATCGAGAATATTACAAGCCTGATGGTTACACATATGGACAATGACCGCATGGAGTTGTCACAGAAGGTTGAGGACGCTTTAAAGCGTCTGGTTCGCCAGACGCTTGTCCAGAAAAACGGCGATCTCTATGTATTTCTGACGGATGAAGAACAGGAAATTAACCGGGCGATAGAGTCTCAGCCTGTGGATGCCGGTGAAATTACGGCAAAGGTGTCGGAACTGATTTTTGACGGCTTGTTTGATGAGAAGAAATACCGGTATCCTGCTTTCAACGGACGGTATGCGTTTGGGTTTAACCAGATTGTAGATGATAAGCCTTACAAGGCAAATCAAAACTACGATATTACTTTGAAAATCCTGACGCCGAACAGCGATGAAATCGCTGATGAAGTGACCATGCGGATGCTGTCGGCACAGAGCCATTGTGTTTTGGTTATATTACCTGACGACAGAACCTTTCTTGATGAAATCCGCTCTTCTCTCCAGATTGAGAAGTTTCTTCGATTTGATGCGGCAAATACGGTGACAAAGTATGAGCAGATCAAGGAAGCCAAGAAAGTGGAGCTTCGTGAGCGAAGTGCGGCGGCGAGGCTGTTCCTTGAGGAATCCTTAAAATCCGCAGTTATCTATGTGAATGGCGACCGGGTGCAGTCTTCTGCAAAGGAGATTTCTTCCCGCATGAACGACGCTATCGGAAAGCTGGTTGTATCCGTGTATCATAAGTTATCTTATATCGACACAGCCATGAGCGAATCGGATATTAGAAAGCTATTCAATAGCAATAGCCAGCAGTTGACACTGGCAGGAACTAATTCTACGCCGAACAGTTTGGCATTGCACGATGTGAACGATTATATCGGTGTAAATACGGCTCGCCACACCAAGACTTCCATGAAGTCTCTGCTGGATCGCTTTATGAAAGCTCCGTATGGATTTGTTGAAGCAGATGTTCAGTGGCTGGTTGCCAAATTATTCAAAGATGGAGAAATTGCTTTCTACGTCAATAGCGAACCTGTGACACTTCTGTCTAAGAGTGCTGACGAGATTGTTCGATTTGTAACCCGTAAGGAGTTCAATGAGCGTCTGATGACAGAGAAACGTGTCCGTGCCAGCGAAAAGCAGAAAAAAGCTGTCCGCGAAGTTATGAAAGAGCTGTTTGGTATTTCTCCATCCAGCGATGATGACGATGCGGTTATGAGCAGTTTCCTGAACTATGCAGGGCGCTTAAAGAACGATTTAGAGAAACTGGAGATTCATTATAAAAATCAGCCGTTGTATCCGGGAAAAACACTGGTAGCTTCGGGCAAAAAAATGATGACGGATGTTGCACAGTTTCGGAATGCTAATGAGTTCTTCGCAGCAGTTGACAGAGAACGTGACGAATATCTGGACTTCGCGGAAGACTATGAGCCGGTGAAGAAATTCTTTGCTGGTGAACAGATGACAATTTTTGACCGTGCGATTCGGTTGATGGCAATATACGATGACAGCCAGACTTTCATTGTGAATGAAGAAATTGAGTCTACGGTTGCCCAGATTAAAGCGATTATGAAAAAAGCGGCTCCCTATGCAGAGATTAAAAATCTGCCGGGGCTGTTGGATACATTTAACGATGCCTATGGCGACTTACTGAATGAAATGACAGAGCCGGTTGCGGCGGCGGTCGATGAGGCGAGAAAACGTGTCATGCAGGAGCTGGAAGGAAAGCTCTGTGAAAAGGAACTTCGTGGCAGGTATACGGAACGATTCCATGAATTAAATGAAAAGGCAGAGCGCTGCAACAATGTGGCGGCATTGCAGAACATCAAGATAGAAGCGGATACGCTGAAGGTTCGCTGTCTGAATGAGATTGCGGCTGCCGAGAGCAGAATGCAGACACAGAAGGCGGCGGAAGAAGCCAGGAGACAGGCGCAGCAGAATCCGAAGCCAGATATGGTAAGAGAAGATCCGGTACCCTATGGGGAAAAGGTGGAGAAACCGGCAGCTTATGCGCCCAAGGTAAAGAAGCAGCGTATTGTCAGCATCAAGACGATCAATACGGAGACAACGTGGCAGTTGGAGACGGCGGAGGATGTGAAAAGGTATGTGGTGGAGTTGGAGAAGAAGCTGATGGCACAGCTGGAAGAGGGCGTAGTCGTCCATGTTGAGTTTTAGAAAGACATATGCTGGAGATAATAGTAGAAAATTGATTATTTATGAAAGGAAAAAACATGGGAAAAATAGAAGGAATTAAAATTCAGAACTATGGCGTGTTAAAAAATATTACATTAGGAAAGACCAGAACAGAACAAAATGCTAAAGCGTTAGGTAATTTAGTTGCGATTATTGGACCGAGTGGAAATGGGAAAAGTACATTTGCGGATGCTTTGGGATTTATAGCGGATTGTCTGGAAATGGGTGTGGAGTCTGCCTGCGACGCAAACAACCGCGGGGGATTTGAAAAAATAATTTCCCAAGGCGCTAAGGAACCGATTTTATTTGAACTGTATTATCGAGAAACAAGCACTGCTCGTCCAATTACTTATGAGTTGGAAATTGATTTAGATAAAACAGGACGCCCCTATGTGAAAAGAGAGAGATTGCGCCAACGCGTAAAATCTTATGGATGGCCAAGATCGTTTATGTACTTACAAGAAGGAGTTGGTTACGCTTTTGAAGGAACCGAGAAGGATGATACTGGACAGAACGATGACGGGAGTGTTATTGGAAAAAAAGTTGATGTGCAGTTATCGGACATTCGCCGTTTGGGAATTGTTACCCTGGGCGCTATGAAGCAATATAATCGTATAGAAAAATTTCTTAATTTTCTTAGAAGCTGGTATTTGTGTTATTTTTCTCCGGATACTGCCAGAAAACTGCAGGCGGCAGCTCCCCAGGAACATTTGGATCGAATTGGAAGCAATATAAATAATGTTGCACAGTATATGTACCGGGAGAATAAAAAAGATTTTGAGAAAGTTTTGAAAGAGATTCAAACAAAACTTCCGGGAATCAAAAAAATAGAGCCCCAGAAATTTGAAAACGGACAAATGATGCTCAAGTTTTATGAACAAGGATTTGAAAAACCATTTTATTCTCAAAGAATGTCGGATGGTACATTAAAATTATTTGCGTATTATTTATTGCTCCACGAAAAGAATGCACGTCAATTGGTATTTATTGAAGAACCTGAAAATGGACTATACCATCATTACTTAAGCGATTTGGCGGAAGAAATGAAAAAAAATGTTGGAAACAGTTTCGCTAAACAACTATTTGTTACAACACATAGTCCGTTTTTTGTAAATGCGTTGGGCCCTGACGATGTCTGGGTATTAACCAAAGAGGTCGATGGATTTTCTACGATAAAAAGAGCTTCGGAGTTTGCTTTTGTGAAAGAACTTGCAGAAGAAGGAGTTCCTGTTGGAGATATGTGGTATAGTAAATATTTTGAAAACGAGAACGTGGAGGAATAGATGTATTTTCAGTTTTTAATCGAAGATAAATCGACGGAAATAGTAGTTGAACATGTAATGAAAAAAATGAAAACTTATTATACTGAAAAAAACATTGCATGGGATATAAAGTCGTTTGGTGGAATTGGACATTTATCGAAAAAAGGAAAACCGCTGGAGCAAAAAACGGGGAAATTATTAAATGACCTTCCAAAGTATATGAGAGCTTTTGATAAAATATTGCGGGCAATGGGAGATGCAGCTTTAGTTATAGTTCTGGATAATGACAAGAGAGATTGTGAACAATTTAGGAAAGAATTGGAAAATGTGGCTGCTTGCAATATGGTATTATGCGATTATGTATTTTGTATAGCAGTTAAAGAGATGGAAGCATGGCTGCTGGGGGATTTGAAAGCTATTACAGAAGCATACCCAAATGCAAAAACACAATATATCAAAAAATATAAACAAGATGCTATTTGTGACACGTGGGAGGTATTGGCAGACATTGTTTATCCGCAAGGTTTGAAGAAACTTAGGAAAGAAGCGGCCGGAAGTTATCACAGGATAGGCAGCGCAAAGTGTGAGTGGGCTGATAAAGTTGGAGAACATTTACATTTGCATGAGAATGCATCCCCCAGTTACAATTATTTTGTTGAGGAATTGGAAAAGAGGATTCTTACATAATAAATATGGAGGAACAATGAATAAGACAGCGATAAAAAATTTTGCGGTATGGGCGTGAAATAACCTCATTGCAGATATTACATAAGGCAGGATTGATTAGTGTAATCGAGAATGGTGAATAATATAAAATAAAGCGGGGTGACTGACATGGAGATTAAGAAGCTCACGTTAAATAATTTTATGCTTTTTGAAAATACAGAGATAGATTGGGCAAAAAATATCAATATTATTTGCGGAGAAAACAGCACTGGCAAGACAACTCTGTTAAAAGTAATGTATTCTGTTCTGAAACCGCTTAGCAGGGGAAGTAAAGAGGCTCTCAGCAAAGAAATGGAAGAGCAGTTATTTGTAAGTAAATTGCAGGGAGTATTCCGTCCAGATGGAATGAAAATTGGAAGACTGGTAAGCCGTAAACAAGGCAGTAATCGTACAGATTTTATGATTGAATTGGATAAAAACCAAAGGGTTTCCATTGGTTTTGGAAATCGTCAGGAGAATCACGCGGATGTTAAGGTACAAACGGTAGCTCCGCAGTTCAAATGTGATGTAATTTATATTCCGACAAAGGAGATGATATCGACAACAGAACACTTTGCGTCTCTTTACGAGGAATATCATATTGATTTTGAGGAAATGTATTACGATTTGGCAAAGCTATTAGATCGCCCGCTTTCAAAGGGACCAAATACGACTGAGCAAAATGAAGTATTAAAGAGTTTTGAAGAAATCATGAAAGGACAGATTGTCCAGAGAGATAAAAAGTTTTATCTTAAAATCAAGGGCGAGGGTGAATTTGAAATGGGACTGCTCTCCGATGGATATAGAAAGTTATCCATGATTGTTTATATGATTTTATCAGGAAGCATAAGGAAAGATACGATTTTGTTTTGGGATGAGCCGGAAACCAATATGAACCCGAAGATGATTCGTCCGATTGTACAGGCAATGGTGGCACTGGCGAGGATGGGAGTTCAGATTTTTGTGACAACGCATGATTATTTTGTGCAGCAGGAGTTTAACATGCTGACAGTTTATCCTGAGTTAAATCAGAATGAATTGGATACCCGGTTTATGTCATTATATCGGGATGAGAAAACGAATGATGTGAAAATTGAGATGCAAAAAACAGCATCCGATTTGAAACATAATGCAATCATGCAGGAATTTGACGCGATTTATGATAGAGAACAGAGGGTGATTTAAGGTTACAGAGAAGTATCAATATAAAGATGAGATGGTTGGACTGTAAGGTGTCGGTTGTTGATTCCGCTACATATAACGAGAAGATTTTTCAGATTGTATCATAGATACATTACACAGGAGAAAAGTGATGAACAAAACAGCGATAAAAAATTTTACGGTATGGGCAAGAAATAAGCTCATTGCTGATATTACATATAAAGCAGGACTGATTGGCGTAAGTGAGAATGGTATCGCAGCGCCTCTGCCTCAGTCCTCTAAAGATCTGCAGTTCTTTGATATTGGAACAAAGGACTATGTGCAGGTCGCAGGTGCTGGTATTAAGCAGAGAAATGCGCTTGTCAATGTTATTCAGGAGAAAGAGTGCGCCAGTGATTATAAGACTGCATTTAAGTCAATTATTGAGGAAGTCGCCTACACATGGTTTAACCGCTTGATTGCGATTCGCTTTATGGAAGTTAATGAGTATCTTCCCTCCAGAATTCGTGTGCTTTCTTCTGAAAATCCGGCAAAGAATGAACCGGATTTTGTGACAACTCCTTTTGATACTGATCTGGAGTTTACTGTGGCGGAGCAGGATAAAATCATGAAGCTGAAGGATGAGAATAAGCTGGATGAGCTGTTCCGTATGCTTTTTATCAAGCAATGTAATAAACTCCACGAGATTCTTCCGGAGCTGTTTGAAAGGACAAATGATTATACAGAACTGCTTTTAAGCATTTCTTTTACTGATAGCGATGGCATTGTGTATCATCTCGTTCACGACATTGACGAGGATGACTTTAATGTAGAAAAAGAGGGGCAGGTTGAAATTATCGGCTGGATGTACCAGTATTACAATATAGAGCCGAAGGATGAGACATTTGCTCTCTTGAAGAAGAATGTAAAGATTACCAAGGAGCGGATTCCAGCGGCGACGCAGCTTTTTACTCCTGATTGGATCGTTCGTTATATGGTGGAAAACAGTCTTGGTCGTCTGTGGGTTGAAGGACATCCGAATGATAATTTGAAAGAGAATTGGAAATATTATCTGGAAGAAGCGGAGCAGGAACTGGATGTGGAGACACAGTTGGAGGAGATTCGTGCGGAATATCGTAACCTGAATCCGGAGGATATTAAGGTGATTGATCCTTGTATGGGTTCCGGGCATATTCTTGTGTATTGCTTTGATGTGCTGATGCAGATTTATGAGTCGCAGGGGTATACGCAGAGGGATGCGGCACAGTCTATTTTGGAGAATAATCTGTATGGATTGGATATTGATAAAAGAGCGGCGCAGTTGGCGTATTTTGCTGTGATGATGAAAGCCTGCGAGTACGACCGTCGATTCCTGAAGCGGGGCATCCAGCCTCATGTGTGCGCCATTTCGGAGAGCAACGGCGTGGATTCCTATACTCTGGAATACTTCTGCAACGGCGATGCCAAGCTGACGAAAGCCATGAAGACCATTGTGGATGAGCTGCATGATGCTGAGGAGTACGGATCACTTCTGACGGTCACGCCACAGGAATGGTCTGCTTTGTATGCCCGTTTTGACGAGATTGAGGATGATATTTCCATGCACAAAGAGGCTTCTCTGGCGTTGAAACCCCTGGTGGAGACTGCCCAAGTGTTGAGCCAGAAGTATCACACCGTCTGCACGAATCCGCCCTATATGGGTAGTTCTAACATGAACGGTGATCTGGCAAAATATGTGAAGGACAATTACCCTGACAGTAAGAGTGACTTGTTTGCCGTGTTCATCGAACGATGCGGCAAAATGGTAGTAAGAAATGGCTATCAGGCCATGATTACGCAACACGCATGGATGTTTCTGTCCAGCTTTGAAAAATTGCGCGGGAAGATGCAGCAGGTGGATACTGTCAACATGGCCCATCTCGGCCCTCGGGCTTTTGAGGAGATCGGCGGTGAGGTAGTGCAAACTACCAGCTTTGTGTTGCGAAAAAGCCATACGCCGGACTATAAGGGAACCTACTGCCGTCTGATTGAGCCGACCACCCAGCAGGGAAAAGAGGATATGTTTTTTTTAGGAGAGAATCGCTATGTTGCCACGCAGGACAACTTCGCCCAAATTCCCGGTTCACCTGTGGCGTATTGGGTGAGTCAGTGTGTGTTAAATATTTTTTCGAATACATCAAGTTTTAGGAAATATGGAAAATCACTACAAGGGACGGTTACTGGGGACAATGAAAGATTTATGCGGTTGTGGTATGAAATAGCCTATTATAAATTGAGTATCGCCACAAAATCTGAATTACCATCGAAATGGTACCCATATTGCAAGGGCGGTGAGTTTAGGCGTTGGTACGGAAATTTGATTCATGTAATCAATTGGGAAAATGATGGATTTGAAATTAGGAATTTCTATGATGAAAATGGACGATTGAAATCACGACCACAGAATACATCATCATTTTTCAAAGAGGGAATCACATGGTCAAGTTTGACAGGGGGATTTTTTGGGGGTAGATATTTACCTGACAATTCAACATTTAGTGATATTGGGCCATTATTAATTCTTAATAACAACGAATGCTTATATAATGTCCTTGCCTATGTTAATTCAAAGGTTTTCCAAGCTATTCTTGATATTTGCTGTACGGGATTGCATTACCAGAACGGTATTATTGCTGGATTGCCTTGTATCGACCCAAAGTATAAATCAGAATACGTTGACACGGTGACGAAAGAATGTATTTCTATATCTCAGAAGGATTGGGATAGTTATGAAACATCATGGGACTTCCAGCGGCATCCGTTGGTTGGACGAGGTGTAACGCAAATTTCGGATGCCTTCGTCCAGTGGGAAAGCGAGTGTGAAACCCGCTTCCAGAAGCTTAAATCCAACGAGGAAGAACTCAATCGCATATTCATCGAAATCTACGGTTTACAAGACGAGCTGACTTCGGAAGTGAAAGATAAGGATGTGACCGTCCGCAAGGCTGACCTTGGCCGGGACATTCGCAGTCTGCTTTCTTACGCGGTCGGTTGTATGTTGGGGCGTTATTCTCTGGATGAACCCGGTCTTGCCTATGCAGGCGGAGAATGGGATGACAAGAAGTATAAAACTTTTATTCCAGATAGAGATAACTGTATCCCAATCACAGATGAAGAATATTTTGAGGATGATATTGTGGGCTTGTTTGTTACATGGTTAAAGAAAGTCTATGGTGCGGATACGCTGGAAGAAAACCTTGATTTTATTGCAAAAGCTCTTGGTAACAAGGGAGCAACTTCCCGTGAGATTATTCGCAATTATTTCTTGAATGATTTTATGAAGGATCATATCAAGATTTACCAGAAGCGTCCAATTTATTGGCTTTTTGATTCCGGCAAGCAGAACGGCTTCAAGGCTCTGGTGTATATGCATCGTTGGAACGCTGATACAGTTGGCAATCTGCGTGTCGAATATCTGCACAAGATGCAGCATATTTACGAGCGTGAAATTACCCGTATGCAGGAAACCATTGACAATAACCGGGACTCTCGTGAGGTTTCCAGGGCTACTAAGCGTAAGGACAAACTCCAAAAACAGTTGAAAGAAACCAAGGAGTATGATGCGAAATTGGCACATATTGCTCTTTCTCGTATTGAAATTGATCTGGATGATGGCGTGAAAGTCAACTATGAAAAGGTTCAGACTGGCAGAGACGGTAAGAAGATGCAGATTCTAGCAAAGATTTGAACGGATAAAAATTGCCAAAGTGAAAGATAAGATTTAGAATGAATTGGGGAATAAATAAATTATGTATATGCTTGTAGAAAGGGGTGGCTTACATGAATATTAAAAGTATTAAGCTGGAGAATTATACTGTCTTTGAAAAGCTTTCACTGGATTTTAACAAGGGAATCAATGTATTTATCGGTGAAAATGCGACCGGAAAGACACACTTGATGAAGCTGCTTTATGCCGCATGTAAGTCAAATCGGGCTAATACCGGCTTTGAAGAGAAGATTGTTCGTACCATGATGCCGGACGAATTTCGGATAAGCAGGCTTGTAACAAGAACCGCTGGGAATCGGCATGCAAAAGTAAAAATATTAGCGTCTCAGAATGAGCAAAAAGCAGAACGACAGCTGTCCATCGAATTTGCTCGAAATATAAAGAAGTGGAAAGCAATTGTAAAAGGAAAAGAAGGCTGGGAGAAAGCTTTTGCAGAAGATTCCAGTGTATTTATTCCGGCAAAAGAAATTTTGTCCCATAGCTATAAGCTGGCTGCAGCAACGAGTGTGGATAATGTTCGATTTGACGATACGTATATTGATATTATCAATTTGGCGAAAATTGATATTTCAGTGGGAAAGAATCCGACACTTCGTTCAGGGCTGTTAAAGAAAATTGAACGGATCACAGGGGGCAAGATTCAGTATGACGAGAAAAAAGATGAGTTTTATTTAAAACAAGGAAATTCTAAACAGGAGTTTAATCTTGTCGCAGAAGGAATTAAGAAAATGGGGCTTTTGTGGCAGCTGGCAAAAAATGGTACTTTGGAAAGCGGCTCTGTATTATTCTGGGACGAACCAGAAGCAAATATTAATCCCGCTAATCTTTCTCTGGTTGCAGAGCTTTTGCTGGAATTACAAAGAAATGGTGTTCAGATATTTATATCTACACATAACTATTTTTTAGCTAAATATCTGGATATTAAGAAAACAGATCAAGACGATGTCTCATTTTACTCATTCTATTATGGTGCTGAGGAACAGGGTGTACAATGCGAAATCAATGACCAATTTACATTATTGGAAAATAACCCCATTACAAAGACATATCTTCAGATTTATAGAGACGAGCTGGGGGTGGTATTATGATGGCTCCTTTAATCGCAGAATCCGGAGTGGAATTTGGTCCGTTTGAGGAAGAACGGCTGTTTCGAATTGAGCATTCAGAGGTTCATAAACGTGCTGGAAAAGGGATTAAAGCTGTTGAATTTGTCTATTTGACAAAGAAGGCTAATCTTCTCTTTGTTGAGGCGAAAACCTCCTGCCCAAATCCGGAGAATAGAGATAAAGACAGTGATATGCGGAAAAAATATGAGGAAACGTATTCTGAGATTACGGATAAATTTATAGATTCTCTTCATATGTTTGCGGCAATGGCATTGGGGAGATATGGGGAAAAGCCTGGAGCCGGACAACTCATTCGTCGTACATACAGCGAAATAGGAATCAAATTTGTTCTTGTAATAACAGGCGCAAAAGAAGAGTGGCTAATGGGACCGAAAGCGGAACTGGAAGCTAGACTGCTTCGAGTCCGTAATATATGGAAAGCAGATGTGATTGTTTTGAATAAGGATATGGCAACCAGATATGGACTTATCAGAGATGGGGAATAAAATGGCAGAATTGAGCTTGAAACAGGTTGTAGATAAGCTGAATGAGGAATTGTCCGGTGATGTGCGGAAGCTTATTTTTTGGTATGATGCCAATGCTGAGTTTGCGGATGATGTGGACACAATGGAACTGGTGAATGCCAAAGTGCTGCATCTGGAGCCGGACAACCAGTTCTATACAAAATATTTTCTGGAGTGCGTAGATACCACGACGAACTATCTAGTATATGCTCCTTTTGCGAAGCCTGCTATTCGAGAGAACCATTTGGCGGATACTATCAAGTATTCTAAAGAGTTCTTTGCTGACAGAGCTTCCTTGCTGACCCTTGACTTGGGCATTGACGAACGCTACAAGCCGGTGATCCAGCATTACATTAAGTTTTTCGGAGAAAAGAAGCGTACTCAGGCTTTCTATGATCTGGAGATTGAGACTTTTAATCGTAATACGATTGAGATTGCCCTGATGAGCGTTCTCTGCAAGTGTAAGACTCCTTCCTATGAGGAGGTTCTTCGCACTGTTCTGACCGACAAAGTGAATTCCGCTGAAAGCGGAAGCGAGGGCAGCCTGAGCTGCGCGGGATTTAATGAAAATCCGTATCTGGCAGAGTTCAAGAAATATGATCTCTTGGATGCGTTCTGGCGTCAGGCGCAGGATGTATTTGGGTATGCAGATGAGAAACCTACCCTTGAGAAGTTCACGATGACTATGTTCGTGACTTATGCAGCCAAGGTTATCTCTGCGGAGATGCCCGTTGCATGGAGGGCGTTCATTAGTTTCAAGTCCGGTAATGTTATTGCATTTATTGACAACCTGATGAACAGTTACATTTATGGGGAAAGATTCGACGAGATTTCTAAGTTGGTTTATGACAGCTTGAAAGCAGATACTGAGTTTAGAAAATTCCCTGTCGAAGCGCTTGTTTCCTGCGGTATATTTGCGGGTGTTGATGAGCTGCTGATTGATTGGGTTATCGAAAGATTGGAACTGGAAGATGTAGCTGCCAGGTTGGGTGACATTACAATCCCTCAGTTGGTAAAACAGCGTCGTCAGGGGCACTTTGGAAAGCTGTATCGCTCTGAGTATTTCGTGTTGCAAAACGCATGGAATATCATCTCCGGAGCACAGTATGTATCTTCTGCAAGCCTGAACGAGATGGTGAAAAATTATACGACCGATCTGTATAAGATGGATCGCTATTACCGCTACTTCTATTATTATCTGGATAAGCTCGAAGATACGACAAGATTTGACAGGCTGAAAGAGCTGGTTGAGAATATTTATGCCAATGATTATCTGGCGAAGGTATGTACCAACTGGAACGATCTTTTCAGCAACGAATTAGAGTCTTTGCAAATTGCAAAGCAGCCTGACTTTTTTAATCGCAATGTGAATTACGCAAAAGACCAGTTGGTTGTTATTATCTCTGATGCCCTGCGTTATGAGGTCGGCATGACTCTTTTTGAAAAATTGCAGGCAGACGAGAAATGTACTACTACGATGAAAACGATGGCAAGCACCTTACCTTCTATCACACAGTATGGTATGGCTGCATTGCTTCCGCATAGAACGTTGGAATTGACTGACGACTATACTGTATTGGTTGACGGGCAGAAAACTGAGACATTGGAACAGCGTCAGACAATTCTCCAGAAATATAAACCTGCCAGTAGATGCGTTCAGTACGATGACATCAAAAATCTGAGTGTGGCAGATCTCCGCAGTATTTTTACCCGTCAGGATGTGGTATATATCTACCACAACCAGATCGACGCCAGAGGTGATAAGCTGAATACGGAAAATGAAGTGTTCAATGCCTGCGCTGAAGCTGTGGATGAAATCGCTGCATTGATTCGCCGTTTGACGATCAGCGCCAACAGGTCTCATTTCATTGTGACCGCAGACCATGGTTTCCTTTACAGAAGAAATAAGCTGTCTGAAAGCGATAAGGTGAATGTCCCCAAAGGGGACAGAGAGGATGGCCTGGGCCACAAGATTAGCTCTGTATCAGGTACAGCGGATATTCTCGGACGCCGCTATCTCCTTTCAGTGGAAGCCGTAGAAACGGAGGGTGTGGCAGCAACAGCAGTCGGTACTATGATGCAGAATAAGGATGAGCGTATGGTTTCTTATCCGGTTGGGGCAGATATTTTCAAGGCTCCCGGCTCTGGCATGAATTATGTTCATGGCGGTTGTTCCCCTCAGGAGATGCTTGTTCCCCTGATTGAGGTCAAGACGGAACGCGGATATAAAGAAACTACAACGGCTCAGATTGCTCTGGTAAGTTTGACTTCCAAGATTACAAACCTGATTACCTCTCTTGACTTTGTTCAAACAGAAGCAGTCAGCGATGTGGTTAAAGAAACAACCTACCGGCTCTACTTTGTAGATAGCAATGGAGAGAGGATTTCTAATGAGCATTTGTACGTTGCCGATAAAAAGGACAATGATACGGTTAAGCGTGTGTTCCGCTTACGTTTCTCTTTCAAAAACAAAAAGTACAATAAGTCTCAGAAGTATTATCTGGTGGCTTATGACGATAACAATGCGCTTGAAGTTCTGCGGCATGAAATTGTAATGGATATTGCATTTGCGGATGAGTTTGATTTTGGATTCTAAGGGAGGTGTTTGAATGGACATAAAGGAATTACAATCCATTCTTACAATTGGAGAAACCGTAGCGGTAGAATTCAAACGCTGCGGTAATGGAATAGAATCGGATACCTATGAAAGTGTTTGCTCTTTCCTGAATCGTTTTGGAGGGGACATTTTCATGGGTGCGCTGGATGATGGTACAGTGCTTGGCGTGCCGGAAAAAGCGGCTCCTGATATGATAAAGAATTTTATCAGTGTAGTGAGCAATCCTGCATTATTTTCTCCGACTGTTTATCTGACTCCGAAGATAATCACGGATGAAGCCGGGCATACAATTATCCATGTTCACGTACCGCCAAGCGCCGAGGTTCACAGTTATAAAAAAGTGATTTACGACCGTGTAGACGATGCGGATGTTAAGGTGACGGCTACTGGTGCGATTGCACAGATGTATATCCGTAAGCAGAACATCTTCACGGAAAAGAAGATTTATCCTTATGCGACAATGGAGGATTTACGGCTGGATCTGTTACCGAAAGTCCGGCTCATGGCGCAGAATCATGCGGGTGGGCAGCATCCGTGGACAAAGATAGACGATATGCAGCTGTTGAAAAGTGCGGGATTATATGGAAGAGATATTGCGACTGGGGAAGAAGGGTTTAATCTTGCCGCAATTATGCTGTTGGGGAAGGACGATGTCATTCTGAATGTAGCTCCTACCTATGTTACGGATGCGCTTGTCAGAAAGGTTAATGTAGATCGGTATGATGACCGTGAAATCATAAAGACAAACCTGATTGAAAGTTATGAGCAACTGTTGGAGTTTGGTAGGAAGCATCTGCCGGACAAGTTCTTTTTGGAGGATACCATAAATAAGAGTCTGAGAAATACGATTGTCAGGGAGATGGTCAGCAATACGCTGATGCATCGAGAATTTACCAGCAGTTATACGGCGAAGTTTGTGATTGAAAAAGACCAGATGTATGTGGAAAATGCAAATCGTGCAGCAAAGGACGGATGGATTACGGTGGAAAATCTGTCACCAAATCCGAAAAATCCGTATATAGCAGCATTTTTTAGAAATATCGGATATGCGGATCAGCTTGGTTCCGGGGTGCAGAAATTGTTTGAGTATAGCAAGTATTATTCCGGACGTGATCCACAGTTTTTGGAGAGCGATGTGTTCCGGATTATTGTACCATTGGATGAGGCATATTCTTATGATTTTGCATTGCTTGATGGTAAAAATGGTATCAGTGGAACCCAATATGCCGATAATGAGATCAAAAGTGCCGAAGAAGCCACCCAAGCGACTACCCAAGCCACCCAAGATAGGAACCAATCGCTGATGCGGTTAAAAGAAAATGAAACGGTAAAGAGCGTTTTAAAGTTAATAGAAAAGAATCCTGCTATTTCTCAGAAGCAAATAGCAAAAACATTGTGTTTGAATCAAAACACGGTAAAATATTATATAAAGAAGATGAAAGAGATTGGAATCATAAAGAGGGTTGGTTCTAGTCAAACAGGTCACTGGGAAATTCTCTGACAGGAGGGGCAGATAAATGGACGAGTATATGGAAACAGATGATACCAGAGTGGTGATAAAGAATAAGCTGCGCCAATATTTTGACGGCAAGATCGTCCGCAAGGATTTGACGAAGCACATCAAGGAAGGAGCGAACGTACCGGTATATGTACTGGAATTCCTGCTTGGTCAGTATTGCAGTTCCGATGATGAGGAGATCATCGAAGAGGGCGTAAATAATGTAAAGCGGATTCTGGCAGATAATTTTGTCAGACCGGATGAAGCGCAGAAGGTACTTTCTATTCTTCGTGAGCGTGGCAGCTATACGGTGATTGATAAGATTACCGTACATCTGAACATCAAGGAAGACCGTTATGAAGCGGAGTTTTCAAATCTTGGAATCAAGAACATTCCGATTCATCCGGACTACCCTTCCAAGTATGACCGCCTGCTTTGCGGCGGCATTTGGTGTATTTTGCAGCTGGATTATGAGTTTATCGAAGAAGACAAGAAAAATACGACGCCGATTCGCATTCGCAAGCTGACGCCGATCCAGATGCCGCACATTGATTTAGACGAGCTGAAGAACGGCAGAAAAGCATTCACGAAAGAAGAATGGATTGACGTTCTGATTCGCTCTACCGGAATGGAGCCGGATAAGCTGTCTGACCGTGTGAAGTGGCTGCTGCTGGCTCGTATGATTCCATTGGTGGAGAATAACTTTAATCTCTGCGAACTGGGACCGAGAAGTACCGGTAAATCCCATATTTACAAAGAGATTTCACCTAACAGCATCCTGGTATCCGGCGGCCAGACGACGGTGGCAAATCTGTTTTACAATATGGCAAGTAAGACAGTCGGCTTAGTTGGTATGTGGGACTGCGTTGCTTTTGATGAGGTTGCCGGTATCACGTTTAAAGACAAAGATGGTGTGCAGATCATGAAGGATTACATGGCTTCCGGCTCCTTTGCCCGTGGCCGAGAGGAAAAGGCTGCGTCTGCATCAATGGTTTTTGTCGGCAATATCAATCAGAGTGTGGACGTGCTGCAGAAAACTTCTCATCTGTTTGAGCCATTCCCGGCGGCGATGGCATACGATACGGCATTCCTTGACCGTATGCATTGTTACATTCCCGGTTGGGAGATTCCGAAGTATCGCCCGGATTTTTTCACAGATGATTATGGCTTTATTACGGATTACCTTTCCGAGTATATGCGTGAAATGCGTAAGGAATCTTATGGTGATGCATTTGATAAATATTTCCGTCTTGGCACCAATTTGAACCAGCGTGATACGATTGCGGTTCGTAAGATGGTATCCGGTTTTGTAAAGCTGATTTATCCGGATGGCGAGTATAGCAAGGAAGACGTTCAGGAGATTCTGTCGATCTCCCTGGAACTTCGCCGCAGAGTGAAAGAGCAGCTCAAAAAAATCGGCGGTATGGAGTTCTATGATGTGAACTTCTCATACATTGACAATGAAACTTTTGAGGAGAATTATATTTCCGTTCCGGAGCAGGGCGGCGGCAAGCTGATCCCGGAAGGAATGGGCAAACCAGGTTCTGTTTACACTGTTTCCAAGTCAAAAACCGGTATGATCGGCTGTTACATGCTGGAAACACAGATGATGCCGGGGAATGGAAAGCTGACATGTACGGGTATTGGTTCCGGGAAAGAGCCAAAAGAAGCGACCAATACGGCGTTTAATTATCTGAAAGCCAATGGAAACCGCATTTCCGGTCAGATCAGTACCACGACAAAGGATTATATCATCAATTATCAGGACATGCAGGGAATTGGAATGACCGGAAATCTGGCTTTGCCTACCTTGATTGCGATCTGTTCTGCGGCACTTGGAAAGACTCCATTGAGCAGTCTTGCGATTTTAGGAGAAATCAGTATTGGCGGCACGTTGATTAAAGTAGACGAATTGGCAAGTACGCTGCAGGTTTGTCTGGACAGTGGAGCCAAAAAAGTATTGCTTCCTACGACGTCAGCGGCAGATCTTGGCACGGTGCCCTCCGAATTGGTTGGGTCGTTTAGTTTGATTTTCTATGCATCCGCAGAAGAAGCAGTATTTAAAGCTCTTGGTGTGGAATAAACAGTAAATATGGATAGAAAATGTTGATAAGAAGGTGAACTGCTATTTTTGAACAGGATTTTGAAGAGATGCTTCGGCAGCATCAGGCATCTCTGGATAATAAGAAGATATTTACAGCACTTGTGAAAGATCTGTTTCCGACGCAGGCAAAGAATGTCAATCTGCTGCTTATGGCCTATAATCTGGGAATTGCACAGGACATACAAAATACCTCCAGAATCAATCATGCATTCGCCTTCCGGTATGTGAAACAGTTAATGGATGATTTTGGGGTGAGTCGTGCGAATGCAGACTGGATTGTATCTGTATGGTGCGTTTGCTATGGAAATAAAGTGCTGGGCAAAATTTGTGAGATCACATTACAGAAGCAGGGAAACGGGCCGACGATTCAGAGGGAGCAGTCTTCTTCCAGTAAATCCTATGGAGATTTGTTTACATATGAGAAAAGCCGCAGAGGAAAAGGTCTTGCAGTGACCGGATTCCGTGGGGATAAGAATCAGACAATCATTTTCCAGAATAGGTCAGGGAATACACCGGTGGTTGAGATTGCGGATAACAGTTTTAGTAATTCTTCAATAGAGGAAGCTATTTTGACTGAAGGCATTACATATATTGGCCGAAATGCTTTTTCCGGATGTAAAAAGCTGCATCAGGTGTTATTGCCACCCAGCATTGAGGAGATTGAAGATTCAGCATTTGAAAATTGCAGTCGTTTGAAATCAATATCCTTGCCAATGGCATTAAAGATGATTGGAGATGGGGCTTTCAAAGGAACCGGACTGCGGACAATTGAGATTCCCAAGAGTGTGTTCTGGTTAGGCGACGGACTGGCGAAAGATTGTCAGTCAATGGATCATGTGACGATTCCGGAAAACATAGGCAGGATTCCGGATCATATGTTTGAAGGTTGTACGAATCTAAAGAAAGTGGAATTTCATGAAAATATGGTTTCGATTGGAGAAAGAGCCTTTTTTGGATGCAGTTCATTAGATTTTGTAATTATTCCGGATCGTGTGAAAAGCATTGGCCAGGATGCGTTTTCCAATACAGACAAACAGTTTATTATGCAGTGTTCTTTTGAATCTTATGCTGAGGAATATGCAAGAAAACATAAATTAAAGTATCAACTGGTGTGATCGGTAATTTTCGTTTGCCGCCTGCTATGCGGCCATAAAGAATAACGTATTGTCTGATAGCAGCGGACGGAAATGTTGCAAATGGAGTATTTGGTTGATTAAACGAAGGAGACAAATGTCGTAATGGAAGGACAGTTGAAAAAGGGAACGCTTCTCACGTCAGAATGCGGGAACAAATATGAAATTGTAAGTCTTCTGGGGGCTGGAGGTCAGGGAGAAGTGTATGATGTGAAATGCAAGGACAGCCATTATGCACTGAAATGGTACTTTAAAGGAAGCGCCACAGCAGGACAAAAGGAAATCCTGGAAACCATCGTCTCCAAGGGTTCTCCGGATCCGTGTTTTTTATGGCCAATGGAAATGATCGTTCCGGCACAGGGAAATGTATTTGGTTACATTATGGAGCTTCGCCCTAAGAATTATAAAAGTATTGTGGATTTAATGAAGAGAAAAGCGGAACCTTCTTTCTATGCGCTTTGTCGAACTGCATTTAATTTGGCTTGTGGATATAAAAAGCTGCATGACTGGGGTGCCGTTTATCATGATATTTCATTTGGGAACCTGTTTTTTGATCCGAGCAATGGTGATGTTCTAATCTGCGATAACGATAACGTTAGTTTCGATAAGAACAAAACGGGTGGAGTGCTTGGAACCCCAGGCTTTATGGCTCCTGAGATTGTCAGAAGAGAGGCAAGACCATCAAGAAATACAGACCAGTATTCTCTTTCTGTTTTGCTGTTTTATCTTTTTATGGTGAACCATCCGCTGGAAGGCCGTTTGGAAGCGCAGATTAAATGCATGGATATGGCTGCCAGAGAAAAATTATATGGAACAGATCCGGTATTTATTTTTGATCCGGTCAATAAGACGAATCGTCCGGTAAAGGGGATTCACGATAATGCTTCTATTTATTGGCCAATCTATCCGGAGAAGCTTAGACAGATGTTTACAAAAGCATTTACTACGGGCCTTACAGATCCTAAGAAACGAATTACGGAGCTGGAATGGATGACTATCTTTGCAAATATGATGAGCGGTATGATGCAATGTCCTAAGTGTGGCGCCCGGATTTTTTATGATGAAGATTTAGCAGCAAAAGGAGCAGGGCACCTTTGTTGGAATTGTTCTAACAGCATTGCAGTTCCAACAAAATTAGTGGTGGGAAAGAATATGGTTTTATTGAACCAGAATACACGCATTATGCATCACCACATTTATGGCGATTATGATATGAACACAGTCGTCGGGAAAGTGGTGCAGAATCCAAACAATCCCAACCTCTGGGGAATACGTAATGAAGATACTGTGAACTGGACATATGAAAAAGCGGATGGAACACAGATTCCTGTTGCGCCTGGAAGAACAGCCGGAATCGTCAAGGGAGTAAAGATTCACTTTCCAAATGGAATTGGTATGTTCGAATAAAATGAAATTATTATTTGAAAGATTGATACATACGTCGAATCGTAAGGAGGTTACAAAAAATGGAAGAACTAAGAAGACCAGGCGGAGAATTAGCAAGCAGACCGCTGCATTTCTTTTGGATTGTGGATTGTTCTGGCTCCATGTACGGAGAAAAAATTGGAACAGTAAACAATGCGATCCAGACATGTATTCCAGAAATGGCGTCTGCCGCTGAGAACAATCCAAATGCGCAGCTTTTGATTCGCACGCTCAGCTTTTCTACAGGAGCAACCTGGCTGACGTCAAATCCAGTTCCAGTTGAAGATTATGCATGGGAAGATCTGGATGCAAATGGTGTTACCGATTTGGGAAAGGCATTTGAATTACTTGCTGCGCAGCTTTCTATCCCTCCAATGCCGGCAAGAGCGCTGCCGCCAGTTCTTGTATTGCTATCAGATGGGCAGCCAACCGATAATTACAAGAAAGGATTAGAGGAATTGAAGAAAATGCCTTGGTTTCGAAAGGCAGTCAAGATTGCTGTTTCTATTGGACAGGATGCAGATGACGATGTATTGATTGAGTTTACTGGAAATAGGGAGCTTGTTCTTCAGGCAAATAATGCTGCTGCGCTTACAAAGATGATCAAGTGGGCTTCTACAACAGCCTCAATGGTATCTGCACCTGCAAGCAGACCTATGGATTCTCCGGTATCTGCACCAGCCGACGATCCATTTGCGGCACCGAATGGCGCCCCACTTGTTCTTGATATGAGTAAGATTCCAGATCCTGGTGATATCGGTGCGGGAGATGTATGGTAGGAGGTGCTTGCATGAAGCATTTACTTTATGGTGAGAGCATCAAAGGAGCTGCTCATGTGCGGAATGGAGCCCTTCTTCAAGATAGTTATAAAATAGAAAAGGTTTCTGACGATATATCCATCATTGCGGCTGCAGATGGGCATGGAAGCGAGAAATGTCCGAAAAGTAAAAATGGATCTATGATCGCGGTGAATGTATTCTGTAAGGTAATGAAAGATTATATCAATCATTATTCGGATGCCACAGAAAGTCTTATTACCTGGCTCAACCGTGAAGGTGAGCTGAGATTTGCACAGAATATCTGTGATGAATGGCAGCGCAGAGTTCGCAAATCATTCAATGACAGTAAAGCAGAGAAACCAGTAGGTGACGATGGAAAAACGGATTGGAAGTCTGTATATAAATTATATGGAACCACGCTCTTGGGATTGCTTATTACTTCGACGTATATATTCGCGTTCCAGTTAGGTGATGGAGATATCCAATTGGTTGATGAGGGCGGTGTGTCGTCAGTTGTAGAAACAGAAAAGATTCTTGGAACAGAAACCTATTCCTTATCAAAAGTGGATGCTTGGAGAAAGGCTGTATCTGCAGTACGCCGGAGGGATGTATCAGAAGGTGTTCCATACTTGTATCTGATTTCTACAGATGGATTTGCAAATAGTTATCTTACCGAAGAAGATTTTGCAAAAACGTGCCGTGAGTATTTTGCACTTATCAGAAGACATGGATTTGATATAGTATGTGCGAATCTTGGAAAATGGCTGACGGAAACCAGTGAATTGGGGTGTGGAGATGACATCACTGTTGTTCTGGCATATTTTGACGCGCGGGAGATGATCTTGGATGGTCGCTGATCGATATTATTATCAATGTTTAAATGATGTTGAGAAGCGAGTATATCAAACCGTTTATGCGGGAATCAAGCAGCAGAAAAGTTTGATTCCGATAACGGTATCTGGTCTTGCAAAGGAATCTGTAAATCGAATCTTTCATGCGGTGACTGCAGATAATCCGCTTTTTTATTACTGCAATCATTCAGTAATGAGTATTGCGCAGGATCAATTTGGAAATATGGCTTTTTGTCCACAATATTATTTTAAGGAAGATCAGGTATTCGAACATAATATAAAAATCCAGCAGGCGGTTAACCAGCTGATTGCTGATTTACGATTAACAGAAGGATCAGATTACGAAAAGGTTTTAAAACTGAACGAGTATTTTTGCAAAAAAGTAGAGTATGATGCTGCCGGGGCTGATCTGGCAGATGTGACACGCGTGATTATGTCTCATACGATTCTGGGCGTATTTGCCAAGCGGAGGGCTCAATGCGAAGGGATTGCAAAAGCGGTTAAAGTCTTGCTCAATGCGGTAGATGTTAAGTGCATCGTCGTTGATGGAACAGCAACTTTAAATGATGGAACCAGGAGCTTACATGCATGGAATATTATAAAGCAGGGTGGTGTGCCATATCATGTGGATATCACATTTAATATGGGCCATACCACAAATGGAAATGTGGCATATGATTGGCTGAATGTCAGCGATGCTATGGTGAAAGGAAATCATATGCCGGATACTGATATGAAATTGCCAGCTTGCCGATCAGAAAAGTTAAATTATTATACATTGAACAAAGCGGTATTTTCATCCAAGAAACAGGCATGTGAATACATAAAAAAGAAAATAAAATACGGAGAACGGTTGATTTATATGAGATTTAACGGTCGGGTTAAAGTGTCAAACATATATATGGAACTCGTTCAAATTGTGAGTGGTGCAATTCGGGAGTGTTACACAGATCAGGATAATTTAACAGTCAGCAGTGTGTTGGGAGTGGATACCAATACACTGAGACTATGGATACGTTAAAGAGAGAAGAAGTTTTGTACCAGACACCGGTGGGCGCAAAGGATAGCAGAATATGAACAGCAAAATTTGTTTATGTGACAAGAAAGCGGATATATTGGAAAGAGCCATTTACTCTGAGATATGCAGCCATGATGGTTTGAAGGCAAAAGATATATGTAAAAATATTTCAGCCGACCGAAAGACCATCAACCAATATTTGTACAAAGCGCCGCTTATGAGGGAATTGTGTTACCGTGATGATGATTACAAATGGCATGGATTGGTCCGGCAGAACCGACCGCATATAGGTTTGGGGGATTTTTGCGGATATTATAGTTCGGTTGGGGAATTCTTGGAATTGGAGGAGGAAGAATGGTTTAAAACGATGCTTTCCGGATGCAAAAATATCGGGCGGAATCTGAATGATACCAGGGGATTGTTCCATTCCTTCCGGGATTGCAGGAATGTGATGGTTCAACTTTTTGAGGATCTGGAGAGTGTCTTTCAACCGGATTGGGAAATTGCGTTTGAGCTGCGGATCAACCGGGCGCGCTATATCCGAATTTATGCAGATGTGCTTGTGCTTACGGAGGATAAAGCATTTTCTCTGGAATTTAAGATGAAAGATAAAGCTATGCCAGAGGAAGTCCGGCAGGCTGCGAAGTATACGGAGTATCTGGAAGTGATTTTGGGATCAGAATATGATGTGATTCCCTGTTTGGTGCTGACCAAGGCAGATGATTTGTACAGATATGAACCATTAGGTGTTGGTGACGCACTGATTCCGGTATGTTCTGGGAATATGTTGTTTAATCTATTTGATGAATATATTGGATTCTTGAAAGAATGATTTCCCGGGTTCCGTGACACCAGTGTCCGGGGATTGGTCAAATGCGTGTGGAACGAATCAAGATAAGCGGACAGGAGTATAAAAGGAGCTGAAGCACTCATTTTCGTGCAACAGCCCCGAAATCTTTGGAGCAAAGTATGAGCTCCGGTGCTAAGATAAAGATGACTGATGATCTTGACTTTTGTCAGATTTTTGACTTTAAGGTATTTTTAGAGCTATCACCAAAGAGTGTTCCATATGATTTTGGATTTATTTGGCGTCTGCTTCCTTCGGAGCGTGTGGAAAAACAATCTCATGTAAAGAAGAAGTCCGGTATACTTTTTCTTTTTCAGTGTTTTTCTGAACGGTCAATACTTCGTCTCCAATAAAACGGTATGCGGATTCGCCGCCAGTAGGAAGGTCATCGCAAAGGGACTTCATTACAATATGATCGACATTTACCTCAAGATCAAGCTTGATATCAGGAGTCTTTACGTGTATCATGAAGCGATGCGCAAAGGAGAAGCCCAGTTCCGGTTCTGTCTCAATGTCCAAAAGTTCATAGGTAATATTTCCTGCCTGATGATGCAGGTCGTTTGGTTCTGTATAGAGATTTTCAGCGTCTTCTACAAGCATGGTAACCGCAGGCTTTGCACCCGGTATGGAAGGAATCAGAATGCCGTAATCAATTGTGATATCCTCAGTATGAACCTTTCCCCAGTGCCAGTGATCCAATTCATTGCCGACATTAAGATTCATCCAATTGTGATCGTGGTATCCCTGGCCTTTTACGGTAATTTCCTTATCATTTTTATATAAGACTCCTTCCACGCTTGCCATTGGCTGAGCAACAACCCATGCTTTTTCTTCTCCGGTCTGCGGATTTTTAAAGACACATCCGTCTGTTCCGGCTTGCCATGATGGAACCTTTGCATAGAATTTGAGGTATGCGCCATAACCGTCGATGAATGCCTTCATTTCGTAATGGTCGCCGCAATCTTTGCACCACTGCTCATCGTTGTAATTTACGTCACATTGTTTCCGGCTGAAACTTGCTTTTTCTTCCGGATATTTTTTGATTAAAGAATGTTCTGTGCCGTCTTTTTCATATAAATCAACACGCACGGAAGGCTGGCGTGGATAAAGCCTTGTATCATTTACGGAATACATGACAACAAAATGGTCCCCGTTGTCCAAAGCTGCATCAAAATACCACCATTCTGCTTCCTTGTTGCGTTCCTGCACCGGATAGTGAATGTGTAGTTTGTCAAATTCTGGTTTGTATGTTTTCGTCATTTTTGAATTCCTTTCTATGAAATGTGTTGTGTACTTGTTGAACCCAATTATAATTAGAAAAAAGAGAGGATGTAAGATACAAAAGGGTTCCGTTTGTTACATTGTTTCTGACATGTGTTGTTTTGAAGGTGGACATTTTATTTGGAAATTGTTAGAATGATAGAAATAAGCAGACGATGTGTTTTAATAGTATTGATTGGAGCAGGTATAAATTGGAAAATCAGGAGTATTCTGTTTCAGCATCAGATTTTATTATTGATGCGTTATTTGAATTAATGAAAGAGCAGTCTTTTGAAAAAATAAGTATTACAGAAATCGCGCAGAAGGCGGGTGTCTCAAGACTGTCCTATTATAGAAATTTTCAAACCAAAGAAGACATTATCTTGACCTTTTTTGAACAGGAGTTTCAGCAGTTTCTTTATGAGATAAAGACTTTGGATATATGTGATATTTCTTTTAGAAAACTGATCAGCGTCAGTTTTTCATACTGGGAGAAGAGACAGGACCGAATCCGTATGCTGATGCGTGACGAACAGATCTATTTGATCTATGTATCATTTAATAAATATTTGTCGGAAATACTGAAAGAATATCAAATGAAATTCAAATTGAGTTTCTGGCAGGGAAAATTTCTCGAAGGGGGAATTATGATCGTATTGCTGGAGTGGATTCAAAATGGGTGTAAAAACAGCCCCGATGAAATGGCAGAGGAGTTAAGCGAAAAATATAAAATTGATATTCTGTAAAATTCATCTCCCATATTAGGAACCAGAAAAGATCATTATGATAAATGTATTTCCGAAAGAAGAGCAAGTGGTATTTCATTGGACGTATAAACTCGATGAAATATTCGGGGAAGAAAGAGAAAGGAATGGAGAAAACAGGGCGAAGAGAGTATGCAGGGTGTAGATTTTCTGCTTGCGGGAAAATAGGAGTGAAAGAAAGAACAGGAGCGTTTAAACAATGAAACGAAAGAGCTTTTACGCAGTCGCCATAGGCAGAAAGACGGGAATCTACCGAACCTGGGAGGAATGCCGGCAGCAGGTGGACGGCTACCCCGGCGGGAAACAGCAAGGCTTTTACACAGAAGCAGAAGCCAGGAAATGGATGGAAACTTTTAAACAGCCGGAAAACCAGGTGTCGCTTGGAAAGGCAAAACCAGACTTTTCTCAGAAATATGTTTCGGTGGGCTTAAATGAAAGCCAGAAAAAGGCATTGGAAATCATGTTGAGCGGAGAAAATGTTTTTCTTACAGGCGAGGCTGGAACGGGAAAGACGTTTCTTTTAAAGTATTTTCTAGCGAAGGTAAGCGCGAAAAATGTGATCGTCTGCGCACCGACGGGCATTGCGGCCCTCCAGATCCACGGTGCTACGATCCATCATGTTTTCCGGGCCGATTTGGGGCCATTGATGCCGGATAAGCCGCTGGGGAGAATCCAGGACGCGGTAAAAGAGGCGGATCTCATTGTTATAGACGAAATCAGCATGTGCCGGTTTGATTTGTTTGATTATGTGTGCCGTTCGATTCAAGAAGCACAGGACATTTCCAAAAGGAAAAAGCAGGTGATTGTGGTAGGTGATTTTTATCAGCTCCCTCCGGTGATGACGGACAAGGATCGGGAGGTGCTGGCACAGGCCTGGATGGGGCGGATCGAAAAGATAGGAGACGGATTCGCGTTTCTGGCTCCGGCCTGGCGGGAAATGCGGTTTCGGACAGTGCTTTTGACGGAGGTCATGCGCCAGAAGGGCGAGCTGGATTTTATCGAAAATCTGAACCGGATTCGAAGGGGAGAGACAGACGCGCTGGAATGGTTTAACCGCAATACGGCGGCCGAAGAGCGGCCGGGAATCTTTCTCTATGCGAGAAATCTGACCGTAGACCGGAAAAACCGGGAGGAAACTGCCAGACTGAACCGGACTGCGCGAAAATACAAAGGGAAAAAGGAAGGAAGTATCCGGGATTTCCCGACGGCGATGGAGCTGGAACTTTGCGTCGGAACCCGTGTGATGAGCATTGTGAATGATGGGAAAGGGCGGTATCAGAACGGTTCGCTGGGGACGGTTACGGCCCTGGGGGAGGACACGGTGAAGGTGCGGCTGGATAATGGGGCTCATGTGGCCTTTGAGAGGTATGTGTGGGAAGCGGTGGATTATGCGGTGGTACGGGAGGAGGACACGGGAAGGTGCCGGCTGGAGAAGCGGGTGGTCGGGAGATTTGAGCAGCTTCCGCTGAAGGTTGCGTTTGCAATTACGATCCATAAGTCGCAGGGGCAGACGTTTGACAGTGCGAATTTGACGCCGGAGTGTTTTGGGGCGGGGCAGTTGTATGTGGCGCTGTCCAGGGTTCGGAGCGCGGAGGCATTGTATTTGACGCGGCGAATTGAGGAGAGGGATATGATCGTGTCGGATGAGGTGAGGCGGTTTTATGGCGAGGAAGAGGAATCCGGAATGAAACGGCATTTAAGACTAAGAAAGTAAAAAAATGCAAATTCCATCAGACGTCAGAATGTGCTATGCTAGATACGGAAAACTACTTTTTTAAAAAAGGAAAGGTGAGGATCATGAACAAAAACAGCTATGCGAAAACCCCTCCCATGGGCTGGAACAGTTGGGACTGCTACGGCGCTTCCGTAACCGAAAAAATCCTGAAACAAAACGCGGACTACATGGCCGAACATCTGAAATCCTACGGCTGGGAATACATTGTATGCGATATCCAGTGGTATGAACCAGAAGCCAAAGGACATGCCTACAATCATTTTTACCCATTGGAAATGGACGAATACGCCCGGCTGATCCCAGCGGTAAACCGCTTCCCTTCTGCGGCAGGCGGCCAGGGCTTCGCGCCGATCAGCTCCTACATTCACGGTCTGGGCCTGAAATTTGGCATTCATATCATGCGCGGGATTCCACGTCAGGCCGTTCACGCTGCCACGCCCATCAAAGGCAGTCATGCGACCGCCAGAACCATTGCTCATCCGTACTCTCTGTGTCCGTGGAACACAGACATGTATGGGGTCAATCCGGAGGCCGAAGGCGCGCAGGCATACTATGATTCGCTGTTTGAACTGTATGCGCAGTGGGGCGTGGATTTCGTGAAGGTGGACGATATCTGCAATACGGAGTACAAGCCTCATGACCCGTACTCTGCGAGAAAAGAAATTGAAATGATACGCGCAGCGATCGATAAATGCGGCCGCGAAATTGTCCTGAGCCTTTCGCCGGGCCCGGCCGTGCTTTCCGAGGCCGCCCATCTGGCCGCGAATGCAAATATGTGGCGTATAACCGGCGATTTCTGGGACAATTGGCCTCAGCTTTATGCGATGTTTGAAAAATGTGACCAGTGGAGTCCTTATGTAAAAGAAGGCTGTTGGCCGGATTGTGATATGCTTCCGCTGGGCCATCTGGGAATCAATACCCCAGGCTATGACGGCGGTTCCCGGTTCACGAATTTCACCAGGGAAGAGCAGCGCACGATGATGACGCTTTGGTGTATGTTTCGCTCTCCGCTGATGATGGGAGGGGAACTTACGGATCTTGATGAGTGGACGCGGAAGCTGCTGACGAACCGGAAGGTTTTGCGGCTTCTGGGCCATTCCTCCGGGGCGAGGCAGCTTATGCGGACTGGGGATACGGTAATTTGGAGCAGCAATGATGAGGACGGCGGAAAGTATCTCGCGTTCTTTAATCTCTCGAATGCGGAGACGAAGCCGGGATTTCCGTTGAATCATTTGGGAATTCGGGGCGCCTGCCGCGTGGAGAATTTGTGGGACGGGACGGAACGCGAAGAGGCCAGCGGACGCCTGGAAGCGGAACTGAAACCGCATGACGCGGCTTTGTTTAAGCTGACGAAAGGAATAGGAGGCGAAGAATAACATGGCAGAAATTTATGGATACACAAAGGATTTTTTGACGATTGACGGGGAACCCTGGTTTCCGGTGATGGGGGAATTTCATTTCAGCCGTTATCCCAAGCAGTATTGGAAGGAATCCCTTTATAAAATGAAAGCGGGCGGGGTGGAGATTGTCTCCACTTATGTGTTCTGGCTCCATCACGAGGAGGTCGAGGGCATCTATGATTTTTCCGGGCAGCGGAATTTGCGAAAATTTACGGAGACGGTGAAGGCGTGCGGCCTGAAGATGTTCCTGCGCATTGGCCCCTGGTGTCACGGGGAAGCGCGAAACGGCGGTTTTCCGGACTGGCTGCTGAAAAAGGGGTTTGAGCCGCGGACAAACGACGAGGCATATTTGGATGAGGTGCGGCGGTTTTACACGGTGATTGCGTCGCAGGTGAAGGGGCTGCTGCATGAGGACGGCGGGCCGATTATCGGGATTCAGATTGAGAATGAATATGGCCATTGCGGCGGACTGAATGGAGAAGAGGGTGAGCGCCATATGCGCCGTTTGACGGAACTTGCGAAGGAAGCGGGGCTGCTTGCGCCCCTTTATACGGCGACGGGCTGGGGAGGGGCCGTGACGGGCGGACTTCTTCCGGTGATGGGCGGATATTGCGAAGCGCCCTGGGATCCGCGGACGACGGAGCTGGAGCCGAATGAAAATTACGTGTTTACCAAGGAGCGCAATGACCCGAACATTGGCAGCGATTACGGGAAGAAGAACAATCTGACCTATGATTTTACGGCGTTTCCGTATCTGACGGCCGAGCTTGGCGGTGGGCTGCAGGTTACGCATCACCGGAGGCCGGTTGCCAGGGCGAAGGATATCGGCGCAATGTCCCTGACGAAGCTTGGCAGTGGCGTGAATCTTTTGGGCTACTATATGTACCATGGCGGAACGAACCCGGAAGGGAAATTGACGACTCTGCAGGAATCCAGGGCGACCGGATACCCGAACGATCTTCCGGTATTTTCCTATGATTTTTCCGCGCCGATCCGGGAATATGGGCAGATGTCGGAGACATTGAAGGAAATCAAATTGCTGGCAATGTTTACCAGGGATTTCGGCAGCGAACTTTGCAAAATGGAGACGGTTCCGGACGAAACGGAAGCGCAGAGGCCGGAGGATTTCGAAAGGCTCCGCATCGCAGTCCGCCGGAATGGGAAGCAGGGCTATCTGTTTGTCAACAATTATCAGCGAAGACATGTAATGAAAGAACACCTTCAGGAGAAGCTGGAAGTGAAGCTGGACGGGGAAACCATCAGCTATCCGCCGGTGGATATCCGGAATGGGGATTTCTTTTTCGTGCCGTTTCATATGCCGATCGGGGACGGCGTGCTGAAGTCTGCGCTGGCTGCGCCGCTGTGCCGTCTGAATGGCGGGGAAAAGGAAATTTTTGTCTTTTATACGGATACGGACCCGCATTATGAATGGGAAAAAGAGCCGACAAATGCGGAGATTTTGACCATTTCCAGGGAGCAGGCGCTGAATGCGTGGAAGATTGGAAAAGAGCGGGAGTATCTTGTGATTACGGAAGAAAAGGTTCTGGAATCCGACAGCGGTTTTGAGATGCTGGCGAGGACGGGAGGGGATGTCCGGAGTTTCCCGGCATTGCCCGAAACGCCGGAAGGCTATGGATTTGCTGGGATGGAAGGCGCTTTTGCATTGTATAAAAGAACGGAACCGCTTCCGGAGGGAGCCGCGCGGTGCAGGCTGGTGCGGGAAGAGCCGGAGCGGAAGTGTTACGAAATTGAATTGGATTATCCGGGCAATGTGGAGGACTGCTTCCTGCGTGTGGATTTTTCGGGAGACCAGGCGAAGCTTCGGATCGGCGGCAGCCCTGCGGGCGATTGGTTCTATACCGGGGAATGCTGGGAAATTGGGATGAAACGGTTCGGTTTTCCGGAAAAAATCGAAATTGAGATAGAAGCATTGCGGGAAAAAGATGAAATTTTTCTGGAAACAAGACCCGCGTTTCAAAATGGAATCGCGTGCGAAATCCATAGCGTAACGAGCGAAGCTGAAAAGGCGGTTAATCTTTTCTTGTAATCGGGAAAAGGGGCTGTTATAATAGAAGCTATCAAACATAAAGGAGCATTGTTATGGATGTAAACCAAAAGAGAAAAATCAGCCGGAACATCATGATTGCTTCGATCCTGCTCGTTGTAGTGGTCATCGCATTCATGTTCTGGTGTGCAATGACCGAGCGCACAGAAACCTACTTCTATAACCTGGCAGTCATCTTCTTCCTGGTCGTATACTGCTTCCTCACAGACTATCTGGAGCCTAAACTCTGCAAAGAATTTGAAGGCATAAGCGAGGAACGAAAAGCGGCCTACCGCCGTTTCTTAATCCTCGACATTGTCGGGTACGCCGGACTGGCCTTCTTCCTGGTCTTCATATATAACGGAAGCATTGGGATTCTGGGTGTGGTGGCCTACGCGCTGACCGTGAAGCCGAAGCGGGAAGCCAGGACCATTTTTTATAAGAGGACGCAGCCAGAGACGAAAACCGTCGTGCGGCCCCCGGAACCTCCCAAAGCGGAACCGGAAGTCATCGAAGCCGACGCGCCGGAAGAACCAGATACAGAAAAAATCGACCCAGCCGGGCCGGAAGAAACCGAAGAATAAAAACCAGAAGGGCTGCGCGGCAAATGCGGACACAGAAAAAAAGCCGCCGGCCCTTTCCGCAAATCAGGAGAAGGAAAGTATGGGAATCAAAATCACGATCAAAGAAACAGGGCGTATCCGGGAAATCTCCTGCCACTCAGGCGAGACGATCCTAAATGCCCTGATCCGAAATGACATTTACGTAAGCGCCGCCTGCGGGGGAAAAGGAAAATGCGGCAAATGCAAAATTCAACTGCTAAAAGGCACATTGCCCGTAACTGGCCCCGACCGAAAGAAACTAAAACCGGAAGAGCTGGAACAGGGCTACCGCCTTTCCTGCCTGGCCGTTCCGGAAGAGGACTGCACTATCCGTCTCTGCGTACAAAAGGACGAAGAATTTGACATCCTTTCCGAAGAAGTCGAAAATCAGATGACGGAAGAAAGCAGCTATGCGATTGCCATCGATATCGGAACCACCACACTGGCTATGGTACTGGTAGGGCTGGACAGCGGAAAAACTCTGAAATCTTACTCGGCCATCAACCGGCAGAGAGCCTATGGAGCCGACGTCATTTCCCGCATCCAGGCCTCCAACGACGGCAAAAAAGAGGAACTTCAGGCCTCCATTCGGGAAGACCTGCAAAACGGCGTCCGTGCCCTCATGGAAATGGGTGGCCTGCAGCCGGAGCAGATTAAAAAAATCACCATTGGCGGCAATACGACCATGGGGCACCTGCTGATGGGATTTTCCTGTAAGAACCTGGGGGTTTACCCGTTCCATCCGGTGGATATCGGGACGATTACCGGAAGCTTTGGGGAAATTATTGGGCCGATGGAAAATGCGCCGGATTGCCCGGTCATCCTTCTGCCCGGCATATCAACCTACGTAGGCGGCGATATCCTGTCCGGGCTTTTGGCCTGCGGGTTTGACGAGAGCGAAGAGACCGCCCTGCTGATTGACCTTGGAACAAACGGGGAAATGGCCATTGGAAACAAAGACCGGATTCTGGTGACATCCACCGCGGCAGGGCCCGCTTTCGAAGGCGGAAACATTTCCTGCGGCATGGGAAGCGTGGCCGGGGCGATCTGCAATGTAGACCTTTCCGGTGGGCAGGTGCATGTCCGCACGATCGGAGACAAAAAGCCTGTGGGACTTTGCGGAACCGGCGTCGTGGAAACCGTTTCCGAACTGGTAAAAGAAGAATATGTGGACGAGACCGGACGGCTGGAGGATCCCTATTTTCAGGAGGGATTCGAGCTTGCGAAGACGCCGGAGGGGCGGCCGATTACCTTTACGCAGAAAGATGTGCGGGAGATTCAGCTTGCCAAGTCGGCGGTGCGGGCCGGGATTGAGACGCTGCTGAAGCGGTTTGGCGTAAGCTATTCTGAGATCGGCCATGTGTATCTGGCCGGGGGGTTTGGATTCCATATGGATCAGAAAAAAGCGGTGTCGATCGGGCTTTTGCCGGCGGCGCTGGAGGATCGGCTGGAGACGGTGGGGAACAGTTCCCTGGCCGGGGCGATCCGGTATCTGGTGGATGAGACGGCTCCCAGGCGGGCGGAGCATATTCTGCAGGCGGCGTCGGAGGTGGAGCTTTCCACGGATAATGCGTTTAATGAATTTTATATGGAATATATGTATTTTGAGGAATGAGGGCGTCATATAATCAAATGATACTGCACCGGGCGGCGATAGCTTGGAACGGGAGAAGATTGATAAGAGAGTTGTTTGCAGCATTGCGCTGGTTCTGATTTTTTATGTGGGACTGGGGACGGCGGCTGTTCGGAGCGGGCCGGAGGGGATGGGGGAGGAGTGGGCGACGGAGGCGAGTGTGGAGGCGTTGGAGACGGACGACGGGGAGGAGATTGGGAGCGCGGAAGGCGCTTCAGGCGCTGCTGAGCAGGAGACGGGGAACGCGGAAGGTGTTTCGGGCGAGGAGCCAGCGGGTCAGGCGGAGTTTGGGAGAGCGGAAGGCGTTTCGGGCGAGGATGAGCAGGAACCGGGCGGCACGGAGGCAGCGGGCCAGATGGAACCAGGGGCCGCGGCGGATGTTTCTGACGTGGAGGCGGACGCGCCGGGCAGCGCTGTTCGCGAAACGGATGACGATGGGGTTGCGCCCAGAGTGGCATTGACCTTTGACGACGGTCCGCATCCGGTTTATACGCCGCAGCTTTTGGACGGCCTGAAGGAACGCGGCGTTAAGGCTACCTTTTTTGTCATTGGGAGCAATATTCCGGGCAGAGAGGAGATTTTAAAGCGTATGGACGAAGAAGGCCATCTGATTGGGAACCACACCTACGACCATGTGCGCATTGATACGCTGAGTGTCGAAGCGGCCTGTGACCAGCTTGTCAAAACAAGTGATTTGGTTCGCGCGATCATTGGAAAAGACACTGAGTACATCCGCCCGCCCTTCGGAGCGTGGGACAAAAATATGGAATGCGGCATTCCGATGTTTCCGGTGCTGTGGAGCGTGGATACGCTGGACTGGACGACGGAAAATGTCCGGGAGATCGTGAACCGCGGGATCAAGGATACCCATGACGGGGATATTATTTTGATGCATGATTGCTATGCTTCTTCGGTGGAGGCGGCGCTGCAGATTACGGATCTGCTTTTGGAGCAGGGGTACCAGTTTGTGACGGCGGATCAGTTTATACTGGAGTAGCGTGCGGCGCGTGCCCCGGAACATGCGGGCTTCGGGAGTCGGCCATCAGCCACCGGGGGTGCGAAAAACGGAATGCCGGGCTTCGGGAGCCAGTCATCAGGCCCCGCGGGTGCGGAAAAAACGGAATGCCGGGCTTCGGGAGTTGGCCATCAGGCCCCGCGGGTGCGGAAACTGGAATGAACGTTTCAAAACCAACATCAGACATGAGGAAGAAAAATGGATTTATTTGACTACATGAGAAGCAATACCATGGAAAAAGAAGCGCCGCTGGCCTCCCGCATCCGTCCCAGAACCCTGGACGAAATCGTAGGCCAGCAGCACATCATCGGAAAAGACAAAATGCTTTACCGTGCCATCAAAGCGGACAAACTGGGCTCGGTTATTTTTTACGGGCCGCCGGGCACCGGAAAGACCACGCTGGCGAAAGTCATTGCGAATACCACCAGCGCCGAATTCACCCAGATCAACGCCACCGTGGCCGGTAAAAAAGACATGGAAGAAGTGGTGGCAAAAGCCAAGGACTCCCTTGGCATGTACGGGAAACGGACGATCCTGTTCGTAGACGAAATCCACCGCTTTAATAAAGGGCAGCAGGACTACCTGCTTCCGTTCGTGGAGGACGGCACCCTGATCCTAATCGGCGCAACCACGGAGAATCCCTATTTTGAAGTAAACAGCGCGTTGATTTCCCGCTCCATTATTTTCGAACTGAAGCCCCTGGAAAAGCAGGACATCCGCATTTTGATCGAGCGGGCCGTTTATGACCGGGAGCGCGGTATGGGTGCATACAACGCGGTGATCGACGAGGAAGCGGAGGAATTTTTGGCGGATATTTCCGGCGGCGATGCCAGGGCGGCGCTGAACGCGGTGGAACTGGCCGTACTGACGACCGAGCCGCAGACGGACGGGAAAATTCACATTACGCTTGAAGTAGCTTCTGAGTGTATTCAGAAACGGGTTGTCCGCTATGATAAGACCGGGGACAATCATTACGATACGATTTCGGCGTTTATCAAGAGCATGCGCGGGTCGGATCCGGATGCGGCGGTGTATTATCTGGCGCGGATGCTGTATGCAGGCGAGAGCGTGACGTTCATTGCAAGGCGGATCATGATCTGTGCCGCGGAGGATGTGGGAAATGCTGATCCGCAGGCTTTGCAGGTGGCTGTGGCGGCGGCTCAGGCCGTGGAGCGCGTGGGGATGCCGGAGTCCCAGCTGATTCTGGCACAGGCGGTTCTCTATGTGGCGACCGCGCCGAAGAGCAATTCCGCCACGAATGCCATTTTCCAGGCGACGGAAGCGGTAAAGGCCGGAAAGGCGACGATTCCGCCTTATCTGCAGGACGCGCATTATGCCGGGGCGAAGAAGCAGGGGCATGGACTTGGGTATGAATATGCTCATGATTTCCCGAAGCATTTTTCCAAGCAGCGGTATCTGCCGGAGGAGCTGGGGGATCGGAAGTTTTATGAACCAAGTGAGAATGGTTATGAGCGTCAGATTCGAAAATATTTGGATTGGCTGCATGAGGAGTAAAGAAGTCTTCCAGGCCCGGAGGGGCGGAGCCGATAATAGCGAAAGCGGCTGAGCGAGGAGCAGATTCTTAGCGGAGCCGGTAATCTTAGGGTTGGTCGTGCGGGGATAACGGTCTATTGGAGTTGATGACATCGGAAATAGCTGCGCGGGGTTATGCACCCAGCGGCATGAAAAAGCCCTTAAGGGGCTTTTTTACGTGAAATATTTCAAATTCCGATAGGAGCATTGCAGAACCGACCCATCTTTCATGAGCAATTCCCTCTTTTTCTTATCCACCGACACCACCTGCTTCTTATTCACCAGGCATGAGCGGTGGCACCGCGCAAAATCCTCTCCCAGCTCCTTTTCCAGACTGTCCAGCGTCGCATAATAACCCGTAATCTCCCCGTGCAGGCAGATTTCCACCTGATGCGGAATATCCGAGGTACGGATTGAAATAATTTCAGAAATACGGATATTTTCCGTCCCTCCGGCGCGTTTCAGCGTCAGATAATCCTCCGAACTGCCGCAGAAAGCCTCATAGCGTGTATAGGCATCCTCGATGCATTCCACGATCCGCTCCCGGATTTTCGAAGGCTGATCCTTATAAATAAAATCCATCGCCTCCAGGCGGTAGCGGAAGGTCAGCGGCGCCAGATCCGCGTGAGACGTAATGAAAACCAGAAACGCCCGCGGATCTACATCCCGGATCCGTTTCGCAAGCTGAAAGCCGTCCATATCATTTTTGAAATCAATATCCAGAAAATAAAGGCCGGTATCGCTGGCGGAAGGAAGCTGTCCAAGGAGTTCCGTGGGGGAGGAACAGGAGGCAGCGAAGCCCACGTCCCATTCCGTTTTCATCAGGATGGCCTTTTTCCCAAAGTCGGAAAAGGCTTCCAATTGACGTTTGTTGTCGTCGCAAAAATAGAGCTTTAACATGGTTTCACCTCAAAAATTATCTAACTGCTGGATAAAATATCCGTCTCGTAACAGGGTTCTGCGGTAAACGTAAGGGTGTTTCTTCAATATCTCTGACACGGTGGCCAGGCCCATGCCGTGGCCTTCCCCTTTGGTGGAAAAGTCAGTGTGTTCCAGACGGTCCAGGGGGAGGGAGTCCGCGTCGCAGGAGTTCAGGATGATCAGGGAGTGGCCCTCGTGGCTGTCGTCCAGGCTGATTTCCAGCTCCTTTTTTTCGGATTCCGCCGCGCCTTCCAGGGCATTGTCCAGATAAATCCCAAGGATACGGCAGAAGTCTCCGGTATCCATCACCATCCAGGAAATCGGGGAGGCGATCTGCACCTTGATTTTCAGGCCCCTGGCTTTTTCGGACAGGATTTTATTGATCAGAAGGCTTTTGACTTCCGGGATCTGCATGGCCGAGAGGGCGGAGGCGTCAAAGGAGGAAAGCTGCATCTGGCTGCTCATGGGGAGGATCTGTTCCTGGAAATAGGCCTTCAGCCCCGGAAGATTGCCCTGTTCAATGTAGCCGGACAGGGTGGAGAGGATGTTGGCGTAGTCGTGTTTGAAACGGCGCAGTTCCAGGTTGGCGGTTTCCAGGTTTTCAGTGTAGCGGGAAAGGGTTTCCAGGCTGCGGGTGTGCTCATTGCCCCGAAGCTCCAAGAGCTTGAGTTTTAAAAGGCGGTAAAGCAGGATGACAGAAACCAACAAAAGACCGGTCAGTACCAGAGGATTTTTCCCTAAGCGCGGATAAAGAAGCAGGATGGAAAATCCGAGGAGCCAGGCAAAGATCCAGGCCAGGAAACCGGACGGAATAGGCGGGAGCTTTTCCTTAAATAAGGAACGGACTTTGACGCCGCAGGCATATAGGATCGGAACCGTGAGCAGGAAAATCCCCAGGTGGGGCAAAATCCGCAGGCTGTCCGGCAATGCACTCGTCCAGGTGAAATACAGACAGGATTTCCGTACAGCCAGAAGGATCAGAAATCCGGCCATGGAGGCGCAGAGGGAACGGACGATTTCCTTCTGGCCGAAAGCGGTAAAGAGCAGGCCGTAGACCAGCAAGATCCACGGGGAGGCTGTCCCCTGAAGCTGTGTCAGATACAGATAGAGGGAAGTGGACAGAAACAGGATCGCCTGTTTCCGAAGCGGCTGGCAAAGCGGCTGCAGGCGGTTCATGGAATAGCTGAATAAAAAGCCGTATAACAGGCTTGAAACGATCTTAAAAAACATAGGGGCCCCCAGTCCTGATATCCGCAGAGTGGGCGTTTTTGCGCCCAGGATGAAAAAACGGACGTTCAGGATAAAAATTACAAATTTATTAATTAATACGCTATAATTCTAACATCAGAAAGGAGGAATGTAAATAACAAATCCCTAAAATGTAAAAATCTACAATATATTGTTAATGAAAAATTAAGAAAAGACAAGGAGGAAGACCATGGGAGTTCGAAGGACATACAGGCTGAACGTTCTTTTCTGCATCCTTCTCATAACAATGCTCTACTGGCAGGCGCAGGCTGTGTCTGCCGCAGAAACCATCAACATTGACGAGGAGCTGCGTACAGGAACCTGTGTGACGCTCCAGGCCGGAGAAGGGAAATCTTGGGGGGAAACGAAGTGGCAGGTAGCAAATCCTGCAATTCTCCGACTGGACCGAACGACAGGAAACCGTGTCAGAGTCTATCCGGTAAAGGCCGGAAAAACGACTGTTATTGCGCGAATGAATGACACGACCCTGATTTACCGCGTCAATGTGACGGCCGGTACTTCTTTGGAAAAATCCCAGGGGACGCCTGTCTGGAAACGATTTGCAATATATTGAGAGGGCAGCACGGCGCCGGGGCAGACGATGGGAATCGGCTGGGGAGACTCCGGCGGGGCTTTGGGCCAGGCACAGGCGCGGGAGAGTTCCAAATGACGTGCCAGGATTTGGAGAGGAACGCGTTGGCGCAGAGCGGAAAAAGTATCCGGGACCGGAACCGGATACTTTTTTGCTTTATAGGAAATACCTTTTTGTGATAAAACTGTAACACATTGTTCCTATAAAGCAAAAAGCCCTCCGGGCCGGGTGCTGAGCGCCAGTGGCGCTCGTTTAGCACCGACCGAAGCGGAGCGTAGAAGCACACAGATGCGAGAAGAAGATTTTGCCTTCGGCAAACGCATCTGGCGCGGCAAAAGTGTGCTTCTTGGATGATAAAGAGGGCGCGGGAGTGTGCGAAGCACACTTTTGTTGTTTCATTGCATTTCCAGCGGCGCTCTGATAGAATAAATCCAAGAAAAAAGGAGAGGGTTCAAATGCCATTCAAAATCATTCGCCAAGACATTACAAAAATGAACGTCGATGCCATCGTCAATGCCGCCAATACGGCCCTGCAAATGGGAGGCGGTGTATGCGGTGCGATCTTTCGGGCAGCGGGGGTAGAGCAGATGCAAGCCGCCTGCGCGAAAGCTGCCCCCATCCAGACCGGCGAGGCAGCCATCACCCCTGGCTTTGCCCTGCCCGCCAAGTTCGTGATCCATGCGGCCGGCCCGGTTTTCACGCCCCTAAAACGCAGGCAGTGCCGGGAGCTTCTGCGGTCGGCCTATCTGGAATCCTTGAAGCTGGCTGAGGAAAACGGCTGTAAGAGCATCGCCTTTCCGTTGATCTCCAGCGGAATTTACGGTTATCCGAAAGACGAGGCGTTAGAGGCAGCGCGTTTCGCCATTGAGGAATATCTGGCGGATCACGAGATAGAAGTCTATCTTGTCGTCTACGATAAGGCGGCTTTCATTCTCAGCTCGGCCCTGTTGGGCGATGTAGAAACGTACATAGATGAACACTATGCAGAGACCCATCGCTATGACAGGCGGCGGCTCCTGGATGTGGAGAAAACTGCACTTCAGGAAGCGGTGGAAAGCAATCCGCGTGCGCCCCTGCCCACAGCGGCAAAGACCCCAATGACGCAGCGAGGGCTTGACGACCTGATGGAGAATTTGGAAGAGCCTTTTTCTGACACGCTTCTGAAATTCATCGACAAAAAAGGGAAGACGGATGTAGAGGTTTACAAAAAGGCGAACATAGACCGAAAGCTGTTTTCTAAAATTCGTACTGGTAAAGGTTATACGCCCAAGAAAACGACCATTCTTGCCCTGGCCGTGGCGTTGGAACTGACCCTTGATGAAACGGACGAACTTTTGGGACGGGCAGGCTATGCCCTTTCCCATGCCCGCAAGTTCGATGTGATCGTAGAATTCTTTCTTGTGAACGGCAAGTACAATATCTATGAAATCAATGAGGTGCTGTTCCAGTATGACCAGCCGCTGCTCGGTTCCTGATGTTCGAGAACGGGAACGTAAGATTTCCGTGGGGCGATTTGCTGATCATGGAGTGGAATGAAGACAAAACGCTGGCTTTTGAACAGCACTTGTCGCTTCGAAAGCGACCATGAAGCCTTTTGAACGGAGTATGATCGAGTTATCAAAAGGAGGGATTGGAAATGATGGGAGCAATCATCGGAGACATTGTTGGCTCCGTGTACGAGTGGCACAATATTAAGACAAAGGAGTTTCCCTTGTTTCGGAAAGACTGTTTTTTTACCGATGACACGGTGATGACCGCAGCTGTTGCGGAGGCGGTGCTGAATGGAGGAAATTCCGATGCTTTCATCGACGCGATGAAGAAATACGGGCGGATGTATCCAAACGCCGGGTATGGCGGGCGTTTTGGCGCATGGCTGTTCTCCGAAAGCAGGGAGCCTTACAATTCTTTCGGAAACGGCTCTGCGATGCGGGTCTCCCCCTGTGGTTGGGCAATGAGCTGCGGCTTCTACGCCCGGACAGGGATGTGGCCGATGAACGGACGCGCGATGGCAAAGACTTCGGCGGCGGTTACGCATAATCATCCGGAAGGAATCAAGGGAGCAATGGCAGTGGCGGATGCTATTTTTATGGCAAGGCTCTATCGGGGAAAATGGGAGGATGACTATGCCAACCGATTCTACCCCACGATGGAAGATCTGAAAAGGGGCATCCGTGGACAGATGGAGCAGGAGTACGGCTACGATTTGTCCCGTTCTCTGGACGAGATCCGTCCGACCTATCGCTTCAACGAAACCTGTCAGGAAACCGTACCCCAGGCAATTACGGCATTTTTGGAAAGCACGGATTTTGAGGATGCGATCCGCAACGCCATTTCCCTGGGCGGCGACAGCGACACCCTGGCGGCGATCACAGGCAGCATCGCGGAAGCGGCCTATGGGGTTCCGAAATGGATCATGGACAGGGCATGGACGTATCTTGATGAGCCGCTGCGGGCGGTCTGCCGCAAATGGCGTGCAGCGATTCACAGGAAAGCATAAAAGAATCGGCTTCGGTTTTTTGAACCAAAGCCGATTCTGCTTTCTGACCAGTGCAGCGGCGGGTACGGGCAAAGACCCAGACTGCCGCCCCTTTCACGAAAACCTTATTCTCTGAAATCAAACAGGTTTTTAACCGGGACATTCAGTGCGTCTGCAATGTCGAAGAGCTTCTCCAGGGAAAGGGAGGTGGGCATATTCGGCGCTTCCAGGGTACTGATGTGGGTACGGCTTAAGTTAACCGTTTCTGCAAGCTGAAGCTGCGTCATGCCTCTGAGCTTCCGGTAGTAGGCGATGGTTAATCCAAGTTCGCGATACCGGTTTAGGTGTTTTGAAGTTTTGTCGGTTTTTTCGTTCATCTGATTCATTCCATTTCTATGTTATTCTTTTTTCGCAACGCTTCCGGAAGAAGCTTCCACGTTACGGGATGCACACGAACTGGCACCGGAGGGTTCCACTTCGGCAAATCTTACTATCTAGTTTAGTATGTTCTGCCGAAAAACGAAACAAAATAAAAAAAGATATTTGCAAAAATTTAAATTGCAATTGGGATGCGGGCAAAAGAGAGGGAAACGAAGGGCGGATTTTGGGCAAAATCCGTATATTCTTTTGGGGCCGGGGGTTAAGGGGCGGAGGCTGTACTAAAGTTAATGTTATCATAAATTGCCATCCAGGAATATTGTAGATATTATAGCAATTTTTGCCAAAAAAAGAGGAGCAGAATAACCAAAAGAAACAAAAATTAGTGGAATGAGTAATAAATTGTTGCATTCAAACAATTCAAGGTAGTATGATAGAAGAAAGGAGGGCAAAAAGATGGAATTTTTAAATTTTGGAATGAAACATCGTAAAAGCAAAAATCCGTTCCTGCGTTTTCTGGCGTCGATCTGTCTTTTCTTTGTAAAAAAGGAGACGGAGCGGATAGAAAAAAAAGTTGAAAAGACGGAAATCGATTTCGAAACTTTAAGTGCGGAAGAGATGCTGCGAAGAGTGAAACAGAGGGAAAAGGAGGAGGATGAAATTGCAAAAAAAGGCTGACTTCCCAGGAATTTTGTAATATAATGGGTGCATTCAAAAGAAATCGAGGAGAAGGATTATGAGATTAATGATTGCAGCAGCTCCATGCAGAGTGTGAGGACAACTGTATGGAGGCTGAAACCCAGCGATTTCGGATCGGCTGCGTGACTGTCCTCAGACTTTGCTCACATATCGGAAAAGAATGATGATAAGGAGCAAAGGAAAATGAAGAAAAGAAGTTATAAGGAATTAAGAATCTTTTTTATCCTGTGGGGCACGCAGGCGCTGTCGCAGCTTGGCAGCAGCATGACATCGTTTGCGCTTACGCTGTGGCTGTATCAGAAGACGGGGTCTGCGCTGGAGACAGCGCTGCTGTCGATCTGTTCGTATACACCGTATGTTTTGATGAGCATTTTTGCAGGGGCGCTCAGCGACCGGTGGGATAAGAAGAAGGTGATGCTTGTCTGCGACACGCTGGCGGCGTGCTGTACGGTGACGGTGTTTCTGCTGCTGAAGCGGGATTTGCTGTGCCTCTGGCATTTGTATTTGCTGAATGCGCTGAATGGGCTGATGAATACGGTGCAGCAGCCGGCCAGTGATGTGGCGATGACGCTGATCATCCCGAAAAAATATTATCAGAAAACCAGTGGAATGCGGTCTTTTTCCCAGTCGCTGGTGACGGTTTTGAATCCGATTTTGGCTACGGCAGCTTTTTCGCTGTGGGGAATGGATGCGGTGATCCGGATTGATCTGGGGACGTTTGGGATCGCATTTTTGGCGCTGCTGTTTTTTGTACGGATTCCGAAGGTGCGCGGGGAGGAGACGAAGGAGAAGGAGCCTTTGCTGCGGGCGGCGAAGAGCGGACTTGTGTTTCTGAAAGAGAATCCGCTGCTTCTGCTTCTGATCGGTTTCCTTTCCGGGGTGAATCTGATCGCCTCGGCCTTTGACGCGACGCTTCCGGCGTATATTCTGCCCTTGCCAAATGGCGGGGAGACGGTACTTGGAATGGTGTCTTCGGCGGCGGGGATTGCGACGATGCTTGGCAGTGTTTTGGTGACGTTTCTGCCAAGGCCGAAGAACCGGGTGCGGGTGATTTATTGGACAATGCTGTTTTCACTCAGCATTGAAAATTTTTTGCTGGCGTTTTCCAGGTCTCCGGCGCTGTGGTGTCTGGGGCAATTCATTGGCTGGAGCGTCGTGCCGGTGATGAATGCGAATCTGGATGTGATCCTGCGCAGCAGCATTCCGGTGGAAATGCAGGGACGGGTATATTCCTGCCGCAATACGCTGCAGTTTTTTACGATTCCGGTGGGATTTTTCCTGGGCGGATTTCTGGTGGATGAGGTTTGTGAGCCGATTCTGGCAGGAGCGGCGGACGGCGGGATGCTTCAGAGGCTTTTTGGAGTCGGGAAGGGTTCCGGCGCGGCGATGATGATGTTTTTGCTGGGGATTGCCGGGACGCTGTTTTGTCTGGGCTTTGGGAGGCTTTTGGAAAAGTACCGTTATGAGGATGAGGCTGTGGAGAAAGAATAGGAGGGACGAAGGGGATGAACCGTTGCGCGTGGGTGAATTTGAAGAATCCGCGGTATATTGCTTATCATGATGAGGAGTGGGGCGTGCCGGAACATTGCGATCAGAAGCTGTTTGAGCTTCTGGTTTTGGAAGGGTTTCAGGCAGGGCTGTCCTGGGAATGCGTGCTGAATAAGCGGGAGGCTTTTCGGGAGGCCTATGACCGGTTTGAGGTTGAGAAGGTGAGTCAGTATGGGGAGGAGAAGTGCCAGGAGCTGCTTTCGAATCCGGGACTGATCCGGAATCGGCGGAAGGTGCAGGCGAGTGTGACGAACGGGAAGATTTTCCGGGAGATTCAGGAGGAGTATGGTTCGTTTGACGCGTATATCTGGGGATTTACCGGGGGGAAGGTTGTTGCGGAGGAGTATACGCTTCGGACGACGTCGCCGCTGTCGGATGAGATTTCGAAGGATCTGAAAAGGCGGGGGATGAAGTTTGTAGGGTCGACGATTATTTATTCGTATTTGCAGGCGATTGGAATTCTGAATGCGCACGGGAAAGAATGCGACTGCTGCCCGAAAGCGGGGAACTGAGCCCGGCCGAGACGCGGAGCAGGGCCTGGCCGAAACAAGGCGCAAGCCCTGGCGCGGCCGGGAACCGGACGAAAGGACGCATGCAAAGAGCAGCGCGGCCCGGCCACAGCGATGCCGGGAACCGGGCGGAAGGACGCATACCAAGAGCGGCGCAGCCTCGCCTCAGCGCGGCCGCAGCTCCCAAAAAGCCACCGCACTGGCCGCCGCCACATTCAGCGAATCCACCCCATGGCACATGGGAATGCGCACTGTATAATCGCAGTCCGCGATAGTGCCGGACGCCAGCCCCTCGCCTTCTGTCCCAAGGATGATAGCCAGTTTTTCATCGGCCAGGAGCCGCGGGTCATCGATGCAAAGGGCGTTGGCACTCAGGGCCATGGCCGCGGTTCGAAAGCCCAGATTCCGGATGCGCTCCATGCCCGGATGAGGCCATTCGGAGAGGTCTTTTCCGAGAAACGTCCAGGGAATCTGGAAGACGGTTCCCATGCTGACGCGGATCGCGCGGCGGTAGAGAGGGTTGCTGCAGGCGGGGGTGAGCAGGACCGCGTCCATCCCCAGCGCGGCGGCAGAGCGGAAAATAGCGCCGACATTCGTGGGATTAACCACATTTTCCAGGATGGCAATGCGGCGTGCGTCCGCGCAGACCTCTTCGACGCCCGGAAGGCGGGGACGGCGCATGGCGCAGAGAGCCCCTCTGGTCATCGGGAACCCGGTGAGGTTTCTGAGGACAGACGCCTCGGCGGTGTAGACGGGGACGTTTTCACAGCGGGCAAGGATGCCGCGGGCCTCCCCGGTAATGTGCCGGGGCTCCAGAAGCAGGGAAACGGGCTCACAGCCGGCATTTAGGGCGCGCTCGATGACTTTTGGGCTTTCCGCGATAAAAAGCCCTTTTTCCGGCTCCTGGCGGCTCAGGAGCTGGTTTTCGTTCAGACGGGCGTAGACGTCCAGCTCCGGGGCGTCAAAATCCGTAATTTCAATGATCTTTGCCATAAGAATATCCTTTCAGTTAATTTCGGGAAGGGTTTGGAAACATTATAGAATTGATGCGGAAAGGTGTCAAATAGAAAGTGCGGACACCGAAGGAGACGGAATGATTTATCTGACACACTTTGAATTCCCGGACAGGGAGCGGGAATACGATTTCATTTTGGCCCAGAAGAGAACCTGCTATGAAACCTATTACCCTTTTCAGATCCTGTCGAAGCATGACTTGCGGATGCTGGATTTTGAGCCGGTTACGATCCTGTACGGCGGGAACGGTTCGGGAAAGAGCACCGCGCTGAATGTCATTGCGGAAAAGCTGGGGCTGGAGCGGGATACGCTGTATAACCGGTCGAATTTTTTCGGGGAGTATACCCGAATCTGCAGCTATGAGACGCGGGGGAAGCTTCCAAAGGAGAGCCGGATCATCACCAGCGACGATGTGTTTGATTTTATGCTGAATCTGCGGAGCATGAATGAAGGCATTGACCGGAAGCGGGAGGAGCTGTTCGAGGAATATCTGGACGCGAAATACAACCACTTCCAGATGAAATCCCTGGAGGATTATGAGCAGCTCAAGAAGGTGAACCAGGCGCGCAGCGTTACCCAGTCGGAATATATCCGGCGCAACCTGATGAAAAATGTCCGGGAGCACTCCAACGGGGAGAGCGCGTTTCTCTATTTTGCGGAGAAGATCCAGGAAAATGGGCTGTATCTGCTGGACGAGCCGGAGAACAGCCTGTCCCCCAAGAAGCAGCAGGAGCTGGCGAAGTTTCTGGAGGATTCGGCGCGGTTTTTCGGGTGCCAGTTTGTGATGGCGACGCACTCGCCGTTTTTGCTCTGCATGCGGGGCGCGAAGATTTATGATCTGGATGAGGAACCCGTCGATGTGAAGCGGTGGCAGGAGCTGCCCAATGTGCGGGCGTATTATGAATTTTTTGAGAAGCATCGGGAGGAATTCGAATGAAGAAAATTTTAGTGCTGTGCGATGATGTCTGGCATCCGGCGGAGGTGGTGAAGCGGGGGATGCGTCCGCTGGCGGGGCAGGAGTATGAGCTGGATTTTGTGGAGGATGCGAAGGATATCCTGACGCCGGAAATGCTGGAGGAGTATCCGTTAATCATTTGCTGTAAGAGCAATCAATTGAGCGCCGCAAATGTGTCTCCCTGGTTTCAGGAGGGAATAACGGAAGTGATGGCTGAAGATCTGCGAACATATGTGGAGCGCGGCGGTGCCTTCCTTTCCGCGCACGCGGGCAATGCGTTTACCGGGGAGAAGAAAGAGGAGAAAGCGTATCTGGATCTTGTGGGGAATCGGTTCGTGTCGCATCCGCCCCGCTGTGAGGTGACGTTGAAAAAGGTGAAGGAGCATCCGATTTTGGAGGGCGTTGCGGAGACGTTTTCGGTGCGGGATGAGCATTATCGGATCGAGATGCTGGCGGAGGATGCGGAAGTTTTCCTGCATTCCGTTTCGGAGGCCGGAGGCGTGCAGGCGGCCGGATATACCAGGAACATCGGGAAAGGGCGGCTCTGTGTCCTGACGCCGGGGCATATTCTTGCGGTGTGGCAGAATCCGGAATTTGGGAAAATGTTCCGGAACGCCATAAAATGGTGCCTGGGGGAAAACGCTGAGGGATGAGCGTTACTGGAACGAGGTACGAGTGAACAGTAACGGATGAGCATTTCCGCCGCGGGCGGGGAAAGCATGTCATAAACTGGACGGGCGGCTTTCTTTCCGGTATTCGGAAGGGGAGCTGCCTGTATGTTTCTTAAAGATTCTGCTGAAATACAGCGCATTTTCGTAGCCGACAATCGCGGCAATTTCATTGATGTTATAATCAGAAGTCTCCAGAAGATTCTGCGCATTTGCAATGCGGATGGAGGTGATATACTGCATGGGCGTCATGCCGGTGAACTGTTTGAAACTCCGGATGAACCAGCAGGTGCTCATGTGGAGGGCGGAGGCGTAGGCTTCGACGCTGATGGGGGCGCTGAAGTTTTCGTTGAAGTAGTGGGCGGCGGTTTCCATTTCCTGTTGGATTTTGTCGTTGGCGCGGGGGGCTTCCAGGAGCTGGCGCTGGACCTGCAGGAAGATCTGGCGCAGGAGGATGGAGAGCAGTTCTTCGAAGCAGGGTTTGCAGATCTGGAGCTCGCGGATGATCTGGCGAAAGAGCTGCTGGTATTCGGGATTCGTGCCGGAGTAGAAGGTGTGGGCGGTTAAGGGGAGGCCGTAGTGGGCGAGGATGGACTCCACGTCGCTGCCGGTGAAGTGAACCCAGTAGACGACCGTTTGGTCTTTGGCGTAGTAGGTGTAGCGCTGGGGTTCGCCGGGGCGGTAGAGGATCATGTGGCCGGCGGTGAGGACTTCTTCCTGGCCGCGGAAGAAGAAGTGGGCTTTGCCGGAGGCGAGGTAGAGGAGCTGGTAGTCTTTGCGGCCAATGGGGCGGAAGGTGTTGAGGATTTGGCGGGTGCGGAGGTGGTAGGTGCCGGAGCTGAGGACGATGAGGGGGCGGGTGTGGTCTTCGAAGTCGGCGAGGGTGTTGTGGAGGTATCCGCTGTTGGCGTACATGGGGTTCCTTTCTGCGCGTGTGCGATATTATGCATGGATTAAGGGGTTCTTTGTAGGAGATTATATCATTTTGTACATGTTTTGTCCAATAGAGTTTATGGAATTTTGGGGTAGTGCAACCTATAATTGTTATAGTTTCCGCCTGCGCCGCCGGGAAGAGCGTACATACAGCCGGATGCCGCCGTGTCGGCAAAACCCTCCGGGGAACGGGCGGTGCGGCGTCTATGCATAGCCGGGCGGCGGCGAATGGAAAGGACGCGTCCCGCGCCCGAAACAGCAAAACCAACAACGATGAAAAAGCATAGGAGGAATTTCAAATGCTCGTACCAAAACATTACGAAAATTTACAGGTGCTCCACGAAAATACCATGCCAAACCGCGCCTACTACATCCCCGCTTCTTCGCGGATGGACGACCTCGCCGAATGCCGCGAGCATTCCGACCGCATCCAGATGCTGAACGGGGAATGGGATTTCCGCTATTTTTCTTCGATCTACGAGGTGAAGGAGCGGTTTTTCGAGATGGGCTTTGAAACGAAGGGATTTGACCGGATTCCGGTTCCGGGAGTGTGGCAGAATTTTGGATATGACATGCATCAGTATACGAATACGCGTTATCCGTTCCCGGTAGACCCGCCTTATGTGCCCCAGGACAACCCGTGCGGGGCTTATGTGGATACGTTCGTTTACCAGCGGGATGAGAAGGCCCCCAGGGCATACCTGAATTTTGAAGGAGTGGATTCCTGCTTTTATGTATGGATGAATGGGGAATATGTGGGGTACAGCCAGGTTTCTCATTCCACAAGCGAGTTCGATGTGACGGACTTTGTGAAGGAGGGGGAGAATAAGCTGGCGGTTCTGGTGCTGAAATGGTGCGACGGAAGCTACTTGGAGGATCAGGACAAGTTCCGGATGAGCGGCATTTTCCGGGACGTGTATTTGTTAAAACGTCCGGAAGAAGGGATTTTCGACTATTTTGTGAATACGAAGATCGGGGAAGGAAAGGCGGAGGTGTCTGTCCGTTTCCGGTATTTTGGAAAAGAGATGGCGACGCGCGTGGAGATCTATGACGCGCAGAACCGACTGGTTTCCGAGGGCGAAGCTGTTCAGGGAACGGCTGTTTTGGAAGTAGAGAACCCGCAGCTTTGGAACGCAGAGACGCCGTACTTATATACGATTGTTTATGCGTGCGGGGAGGAAGTGATCACGGACCGGCTGGGAATCCGGGAAATTTCGGTAAAGGACGGAGTCGTATTCCTGAATGGCACGAAGGTGAAATTCCGCGGAGTAAACCGCCACGATTCGGACCCGGTGACCGGCTTTACGATCAGCTTAGAGCAGATGAAAAAGGATCTGCGCCTGATGAAGGAGCACAATGTGAATGCGATCCGCACCAGCCATTATCCGAACGCTCCGCAGTTTTACCAGCTCTGCGATACATACGGCTTTTTCGTAATCGACGAGGCGGATCAGGAAGCCCATGGCATCGCCGACGTCTATGGGAAGGATACGGAATGGGAAGCAAGAAGCAGGCGGTGGAATAAAATGATCGCGGAAAATCCGGATTTCGCGGAATCGGCCCTGGACCGCGTACAGCGGTGCGTGGAGCGGGATAAGAACCGTCCCTGCGTGGTCATCTGGTCCATGGGAAATGAAAGCGCGTATGGGCTGATCTTTGAAAATGCCCTGAAATGGACGAAGGAATTCGACCCGTCCCGCCTGACGCATTACGAGAGCGCCCGCCACGTGGGAGACGACCGGAAGTATGACTACTCGAACATCGACCTGCATAGCCGGATGTATCCGTCTATCGAAGAAATTGAGGAGTATTTCGCGGGCAATCCGGACAAGCCCTACATTCTGTGCGAATACAGCCATGCCATGGGGAACGGCCCTGGAGATTTCGAAGATTATTTCCAGGTAATCCAGGAACAGGACGGCTTCTGCGGCGGTTTCGTATGGGAATGGTGCGACCACGCGATCTACAAGGGAAAGACCGCCGAGGGCAAAGATATTTACTGGTACGGCGGCGACCACGGCGAGTATCCCCACGACGGGAATTTCTGCATGGACGGGCTGGTTTATCCCGACCGGACGCCCCATACGGGACTTCTGGAGTTTAAAAATGTGCACCGCCCGGCCAGAATTACGCAGTTCGATCAGGAGAAAGGCGAGGCGATCCTGCACAACTATATGGATTACGTAAATCTGCGGGACTATCTGTGGATTTCTTACGAAGTGAGCTGCGACGGAGAGCAGACGGCGGCCGGAGAGCTCCGGGGCGACGCGGTTCCGGCGGTGAAACCCCATGAAGACGGTACGCTTCGTTTGGCGGTTTCGGTTCCGGAAAAAGGCAGATGCTATTTGAAAGTGACGTATCATCTGGCGGAGACGACAGAGCTGCTCCCGGCGGATTTCGTGCTGGGATTTGATGAAATTGCGCTGAAAAATGCGGATGCGTCGAACCAGAAGAAGGCAGAGCTGCTTGCCGGGAATGCGGAGAAAGCGGGCGCAATCCGGGTAGAAGAAGACGACTGCACGCTCTACCTGACCCATCCGGATTTTGCCTATGTTTACAACAAACGCAGCGGCCTGTTTACGTCGATGGTTTACGGGCAGACCCAGATCCTGGAACACCCGATGGAGCTGAACATCTGGAGAGCGCCCACGGACAACGACCGGAATATCAAGCGGGAATGGATGGCCGCCCACTACGACCAGACCGTAACGCGGGCTTATCAGACCTCTTACCGTGCGGAAGAAAACCAGGTGGTGATCCACAGCACGCTGTCTGTGGCGGCGCTGACGATCCAGCGGATTTTAAACATCGAAGCGGAATACATTGTGCGCAATACGGGAAAAATAGAGATCAAACTGGACGTCAAACGAGATCCGGAATTCCCGCAGCTTCCCCGCTTCGGCCTCCGGCTCTTCCTGCCGAAAGCAATGGACGAAATTTCTTATTACGGAATCGGCCCGGCGGAAAGCTATCTGGATAAATGCCGCGCCGGAAGCCATGGAAGCTATACGGCGAAAGTACAGGAGCTGCACGAAGATTATCTGATGCCCCAGGAAAACGGAAGCCATGCGGACTGCGATTATGTGATTGCCAAAAGTGCCCGCGCCGGAATCGCGGCGGCTGGCCCGGAAACTTTTTCCTTCAACGCGTCCGTCTACACCCAGGAGGAGCTGACGGAAAAAATGCACAACTATGAGCTGAAACCCTGCGGCCATACGGTTCTGTGCCTGGATTACCGCCAGAACGGAATCGGCTCCAACAGCTGCGGGCCGCGCCTTATGAAAAAATACCAGCTTTCCGAGGAAAGCTTTACCTTCCGCCTGACCCTCGCGCCCTTTGTGGAAGATTAACCGAAAAAAATACCAGTTTCGTAAGAAAGTCCAAATTTGAAAATCTTGGTCTTAAGAAAATGAAAAAATGAAAAATTCATGTGAACTTATTCCTAATGGAAAAAAGGGCCTCCGTGATAAAATCAGACCATCAAGAAAGGATCAAAAAAGGAGGACTTGATTATGAAATGCAGAAAAGGAACCGCGCTGCTGCTGGCCGGGAGCCTGGCCCTGGGGCTGGCAGGCTGCGGAAGCTCCAAAGAAAACGGCGAAAACCAGACGGCGGAGCAGAAACTGACGATCTGGGCCTGGGATGAAGCCTTTAACATTCCGGCGGCGAAGGAGGCCACGGAGATTTATCAGAGCAATCATCCGGGGGCCGAAGTGGACATTGTGACCATGGCCCAGAACGACATTGTGGCGAAGCTGAATACGAGCCTGGCATCCGGCTCCTATGAGGGGCTTCCGGATCTGGTGCTGATCGAGGACTACCGGATCCAGGGGTATTTAAAGGCGTATTCCGAAGAATTTTCCGATCTGTCCGATGTGGTAAAGAACGAGGATTTTGCCAGCTATAAGACCGGGATCAACCAGTACAACGGCGTCACCTACGGCTGTCCCTTCGACAGCGGCGTCGCCGGATTATTCTACCGCACCGATTATGTGGAGCAGGCAGGCTACACGCAGGAGGACATGCAGGATCTGACCTGGGAGAAATACATAGAAATCGGGAAAGCGGTGAAAGAAGCATGCGGGAAAGACATGCTGACGCTGGACCCTTCGGACGTCCAGCAGATCCGGATGTTCATGCAGAGCGCCGGAACCTGGTACACGGATGAGGAGGGGCGGCCCACCCTGGAAGGAAATCAGGGCGTGCTCGACGCGGTAAACACCTACAAAGCCCTGATGGACGCCGGAATCGTGAAGCTGGTCTCCGACTGGAACCAGTTCGTCAGCGCCTTTAACAATGGCGACGTGGCGAGCATTCCCACCGGATGCTGGATTTCCCCGTCGGTGATCCAGGCGGAAGACCAGGCCGGGAAATGGGCGATCGCGCCGTTCCCGCGCATGGGCGAAAATCCGGATTCGGTCAATGCCACCTCCATCGGCGGCGCGGGATGGTACATCCTGAAAAACGTGGGCCATGAAGAGGAAGCCAAAACCTTCCTGAAAGAAACCTTCGCTTCCAGCACCGAGCTGATGAACACCCTTGCGGAGGAGATCAACCTGGTCAGCACCTTAAATGCGGCTTCCGAATGCGAGAACTACGCGAAGCCCCAGGAATTTTACGGCGGCCAGAAGATCTTCCAGGATTTCGCCGCATGGACGGCCGAAGTCCCGCGGGTCAATTACGGGGAGAGCACCTACCAGATGGAAGATTTCATGAAGGAAATCCTGGCCCAGGTCATCGCCGGAGCAGACCCGGAGGAAGTGCTGGCAGACTACCAGGTGCAGGCCGAAGCGGCCCTTGGGCAGTAAGGAGGGCATCATGAGCGGAAATGTGCGAAAAAAAGCCATGAGCCCGAAACTGAACCGGCGCGCGTGGGTGTTTATTCTTCCCAGCCTGTTCCTGATTACGGTTTTCGTGTTCTATCCAATGATCCAGGCCTTTGTCACCTCCTTCCAGACCGGGGCGGGCAATAAACTGGGCTGGGCGGGAATCTCCAACTACCGGAGGCTTTTAACCGACGCGACCTTTAAAATGGCTCTGAAAAATACCATGCTTTACCTGGTGATCCAGGTTCCGGTCATGATTTTGCTGGCCCTGGTCATCTCTTCCATGCTGAATGATAAAAAATTAAAATGCAAAGGCTTGTTCCGCACGGCGATTTTCCTGCCGTGTGTGACTTCCCTGGTTGCTTACTCCATTGTTTTTAAGAGCATGTTCGCCACAGACGGATTTATCAACGCGTTTCTGATGAAAATCCATGTGATTGCGGAACCAATCGGCTGGATTACCGATCCGTTCTGGGCGAAAGTGCTGATTATCCTTGCCATTACCTGGCGCTGGACAGGCTATAACATGATTTTCTACCTGTCCGGCCTCCAGTCCATCGACGACTCCATCTACGAGGCGGCGGACATCGACGGGGCCAGCGCAGTCCGGAAGTTTAAAAGCATTACGCTTCCGATGCTGAAACCCATCATATTGTTTACAACAATCAGTTCTACCATCGGAACATTGCAGCTCTTCGATGAACCGATGAACATCACCGCGGGCGGCCCGGCCAATGCGACCGTGACGATCTCCCAGTATATTTACAACATCCTGTTTAAATATTCTTCGGATTTCGGCTATGCGGCGGCGGTTTCCTATGTGATCGTGGTGCTGATCGTGGCGCTCTCCCTGATTCAGTTGAAAGTAGGTGACAAGGATGCTTAAAAAGACGGCAAGATTCCTGAAATATTTGTTTCTGACAATTGTTTCGCTGATTTCGGTGTTCCCTCTGGTGTGGATGATCATTGCGGCAACAAATAAGTCCGCGGATGTGACGAAAGGCACGATCCTGCCTGGAGGGTATTTCCTGGAAAATTTCCGCTCCCTGATGAACTCGGATCTGCAATACCTGACCGCGTTTAAAAATTCGATGGTGATCGGCCTTGTGACGACAGTTCTGGCAATGATTGTTTCTTCGGCGGCCGGTTATGCCTTCGTGGTCTATAAATCGAAAAACCGGGAACGCGTCTTCAACATCATCCTGATTTCGATGATGGTGCCCTTCGCGGCGCTGATGGTTCCATTGTTCCGCCTGTTCAGCAAATTCCGGAATTTGGGGCCGCTGAAGCTGATTGCCCTGAATACGCCGATGGCGGTGATTATTATCGCCATTGCCACCGCGTTTCTGATCTTTTTCTTCCGGCAGAATACCAGGACGTTCCCGAAGGAGCTGATCGAAGCGGCCCGGATCGACGGGCTTGGGGAATTTCAGATTTTCGGGAGGATTTTTATCCCGACGATGAAATCCACCTACGCGGCGGCGATTGTAACGACGTTTATGACAAGCTGGAATAATTATCTGTGGCCGCTGATCGCGCTGCAGTCCCCGGAAAAACGGACGCTTCCTCTTGTGATTTCGGCAATGGGTTCTTCCTATACGCCGGATTACGGGATGATTATGGTGGCGGTCGTCCTCGCGACGGTTCCTACGGCGCTGCTGTTCTTCTTTATGCAGAAACAGTTCGTGGCCGGAATGACCGGTTCGGTGAAGGGGTGACGCATGCCAGTCAGGATGAGTTTCCAAGGAACGAGGTGCATGAATGGAGGAATTTTGTAAGGTACTGATTCTGGATGACGAATTTATTGTGCGTCAGGGCATGAAACACATGATTGACTGGGAAAAGGAAGGCTTTCAGGTCGTTGGAGAGGGAACCAACGGCCAGGAAGGCCTTGCTTTGGTTGAGGAGAAAAAACCTCACATTGTCCTGGCCGATATCGTGATGCCGCTCCTGGACGGGATTGAATTTTCCAGGCTTTTGAAGGAGCGGTTTCCGGATGTACAGCTCATTATTTTGAGCAGTTATGACAAATTTGAATATGTGAAAGAGACATTGTTAAACGGAGCGGCCGATTACATTTTAAAGCCCATGCTGGAACCGCAGATTTTGCTGAAAACTCTGAAAAAGGCGGCGAAAAATATTCCGGGCTTCCAGCTAAACGCCAGGAAGCAGGGACTCTGCGCCAGCGCTTTGGGGCGGATTTTGGCGGGCTATCAGGAAAACGTCGACGAGAATGCCTGGCTGGAAGTCTTTCCGCACAGCCAGTTCCAGATCCTGGCGATGAATCTCAAGGAAATCTGCGGGAACCGGAAGGCGCGGATCGCCCAACTGGAGAACGAGATTCTGGAAATCCTGGAAGACCAGGGGTATTATGTGAGCGTTTCCCTGCTGATGGAGGAGACGATCCTCTGCATTGTGCTGAATTACCGGCTCCGGGAGCAGAAAAATGTCCGCAGTATGGTGGAGATCTGCGCGGCCAAAATGGCAAACCTGTATGAAGAAACCTTTTTCGTGATCAGCGGGGCCTGCGGCAGCATTCAGCAGTTAAAGGAATGCTACCGGCAGGAGATTCTGGCGTATGTGAACCAGAAATTTTATTATCCGGGGAAGCATCTGGTTGAGGCGAAGAAAGGCGCGAAAGCGGAGGCAGGGCGCTTCCCTTATGAGGACTACACCAGCCTTTTGATGCACCGGCAGTTTCAGGAGGCGCTGGATCAGTTCACGGACTATATTCAGGAAATCTGCCGGCTGCAGGTGGATGAATATAAGGTGAAAAACCAGACGAAAAATCTTCTGTACAGTTATCTGATGGAGATCGAGAAGTACGGGGCGCCCAGCGAGGAGCTGCGGCAGCTTTATTTTAAGCGGATTGACGAGAGCGCGGATGTGGTGCAGTTCCTGGAAGAGCTGGAGAATGAGAAGGGGCATCTGGAAGCATTGCTGCGGGAGAAGCTGCAGACGGAAGGGCAGAAGATTGCCAGAATCCGGGCCTATATCTATGACCATTCGGACGAAGATCTGGAGCTCACGGAGCTGGCCCGCGTGTTCGGGTTCAGCTACCATTATCTGTCGTCCTATTTTAACCAGTATGCCAGGGAAGGCTTCAGCGAGTATCTGAACAAGATCCGGGTGGAAAAGGCCTGCCGGCTTTTGGAGGCGGAGGAGACGGCGATCTCAGAGATCAGCCATCAGGTGGGCTATTCGGATCACAGTTATTTTTGCCGGGTGTTTAAGAAGCTGACCGGGACGACGCCCAGCGAGTACCGGAAGAGGAAGAGCCGGAGGGATGCGAAATGAAGGGGATGCGAAGAGACAGCCTGTTTTTCCGGATTGCGATCACGGTGCTGATTGGAGTGGCCGCCCTGGCGGCGGTTTTGGGAAGCTTTCAGGTGCGGCTGACCAGACGTGTTTTCATGGAAAATTTCAGCGAGTCCCAGGACAAGATTTTTGCGCAGATCGACGCGGATTTCTATGCGTTTTATGAGGATGTGGCGGAAATTTTACAGGGGATCTGCCAGAATCCCATGGTGATCCGGTATATGCGGGGCGTCTATCCGAATCAGGCGGAGGAGTGGCTGACGATCCAGAGTATGGAGACGGGTATCCAGGAAATGGGACTGGATGCGCATACGGAGCTGGGGCTTTTGCTGGTCGGCGTAAATGGCGGGACGTATCTCTACAGCAGCCCGGAGCGGATGGCGGTATCTGCGGAAGAGATTTTGCAGACCGCCTTTTGCCGGAAAGTCTTGGAGAATCCGCGGCTTCTGGCCAGCACGTATCTGGAAAGCGGCTATACGGATGTGATGCGAAACGAGCCTGTGGTGCTGTTTGCCAAGGCGATCCAGGAACAGGCAGGCGGGGAAGCGGACGGGATCGCCTTTCTGACCATTAAGGAATCGGAGTTTCGAAAGCTGTACCAGGCCTTTGTGTCGAAAACGAGCAATATCCTGATCTTTAACCGGGAAAATGAACTGATCTCTGCCGGGAATCCGAAGGATTTCCTGGAGCCAAACCAGCAGAAAGCCAGGGAAATCCTGGAGGAGATGGAAGCGAAAAACGTCCGGCAGATGGATCAGAAGCTGGGCGATTCCGTGAAATCTTACCAGATCCAGCGGTTTTTGAACACGAGCTATAAGATGCTGGGAGTGATCGATTCCAATGCGGCTTTTGAGGAAGAGTACCATGTGTTTTGGGTGGCGGTGCTGACGGCGGGGATTGCGGCTTTGGTGATGCTCGTGCTTTTTTACCTGGTGCGGGCGCAGACCCGGCCGCTTCACCGGCTGGCGGAGACGATGCGCAGCGTGGGAGATGGGAATCTGGAGGCGTATGTGGAGGAGGAAGGCGTCGGGGAGGTGCGGGAGCTGTCGCGCACCTATAACGGGATGATTACCAAGCTTCGCCAGTACATTGCGCGGATTCTCGAAATGGAAGAGGAGAAGCGGAAGCTGGAGTCCATGCCTTGCAGATGCAGATTAATCCGCATTACATGTACAATACCCTGGCCAGCGTCAAGTGGCTGATCTGGCAGGGGGACAGCGAGAAGTCCACGAAGGTGATCGACGCCTTTATCTCCCTTCTGCGAAATACCATCAGCAATACGGACGAGTTTATTCCGTTGGAGCAGGAGATTGAAAATCTGAAGAATTATGTGCTGATCAATGAGACGCGCTATGGGGACCGGATTCGGACGGAGTTTTATGTGCCCTCCGGGTGCGGCGCATACAAGGTTCCGAAGCTGATCTTGCAGCCGTTTGTGGAGAATGCGTTTTTTCATGCGTTCCCGGAGGGGCAGAGCGGGGTGATTCAGATTTTTGTGCGGGAGAAGGAAGGGACGCTTGTGATCGAGATTGCGGATGACGGGGTGGGGCTGGCGGATGAGAAGCTGGCTTCCCTGAAGAAGCGGGAGAAGGGGGAGCATTTTACCGGGATCGGGGTCAACAATGTGGATGACAGGCTGAAGATGATTTATGGGGAGGCGTATGGCATTTCGATTCGGAGCGGAGAGGGGAAAGGAACCACGGTTTGGGTGCGGATACCGATAAAATAGGGGCTGTTGCACTAAAAGAGGTGCTTCAGCTCCTTTTCCGGGTAAAGAAATGA
>JAUNPS010000061.1 GCA_030536575.1 Eubacteriales bacterium
TTTTCAGGAGACATTGGGCTACCGCATAAATGCCACTGAAAGCATCGGAATAATATTTGCTTCTTTCGTCTATTGCTCGTATTATTCTCTCATTAGGCAAGTCGAATTGCCAGATAGGAGGATAATCATATGAACAACTTCAAGGTATTGAAGGATGGCTATATTGCTATCCAAAATTATCTGTCATCCGTGGAAACCTCGTATGACAGAACAAGAGAGTACCTTCCGGCATGCAGGGCATTAGAAGCATTCTACCAGGCTAAGGGGAAATCAGCATACAATCCTGCGATTAACTCAGAGTTTAGGGAATTAATTGAGGATCAGGTTAAAACCGGAAGGCGCTCCGAAAGAAACGGAAGGCTTTACCGACGTTTTACCTACATGATTGACGATTACTACTCAGGCCAACAATTTAAGGATGTGTACAATTCGGGAAAGCGATTCAAATATAAGCTTGATCCTGTATCTGAGAAATTAGTAGAAGACTTTAAGGATAGCCTGAATCTAAGCGCCGTAGTGATTCCGGGAGCCGGCACTGTCGCAAGAAGCTTTTTTTATTATCTGCACCAAAACGAACTGGCGGACAGGCACGAAATTACGGAAGAAACGATTGTCGGCTTTCTGCAGTTTAAGTCTTCCGAAAACATCTCCAGCATGGATACTGTCCTTTACTTTTTAAGAAAACTTCTCGCGTTCCTGTCTCGAAATGGCATTTACTCTGTAAATCCAGCACTTGCTTCCTATAAGGCTGCCGCATGCAGGAGAAAAGTGCTCCCTGCTTTTGCGGACAAGGAAATAGCGCTGCTGCTGAGCATCCCAGAAAGGTCTACGGATGTGGGAAAGCGGGACTATGCAATCCTGTTGCTTGCATCTTTTACCGGAATGCGGGAGATAGACATAGCAAATCTGATGTTGAAGAGCATTAACCGGGAGGAAAGATCGATTACGTTCCACCAGCATAAAACGGGACACCTGAACGCGCTTCCGGTCAATGAAATGGTAATGGATGCTATCTGCGATTACATTGACAACGCCAGGCCTGAATCTCCGCTCCCTTTTGTGTTCCTTACGGTAGTGAAGCCATACAGGAAACTTGATGATAAAACAAGCGTAAAGAGCATTTTTGACCGGCATTTCCGTAAGAGCGGAATAGCTAAAACAGCAGGGGACGGCAAATCTTTCCATGCTTTCCGCCGAACTATCGGGAAATGGCTTCTGGAATCTTCCACAGACGCGCAGATGATATCGCAGGTGCTGGGGCAGCATAGCCGTGATGTCCTGAAAAGATATCTGCCTGTATCTCAGGAAAGTCTTCGGGGGTGTTCATTGGACTTTACCCTCGCCCCTTTAAAAAAGGGGGTATATCAATGAACTCCCCTGTTTTTATAAGCAATTTTGCACCATACATTAAAAAATATATAACATTTAAATGTTCCATTGGGTATTCGGAAGGTTCCTACCAGCGCCGCATGAGGCAGTTCGACCGTTTTTGTGCAGAAAGATTTCCGGATGCCCATGTTATTTCTGAAGAGATTGCGATGGAATGGGCCTGCATGAAAAATGGCGAATCAGAAAATAACCAGGGACAACGGATTTCAGCATTAAAGGGCCTGCTTGATTACCTTAATGCGTCTGGAATCAAGTCTTTTACAATACCGGAAGGATGGAGCCACAGGCAAAAGCCATTCATGCCTTACCTGTACAGTGACAGTGAGCTGATATGTTTTTTTCAAGGTGCTGATTCTATCTCCCCATGCCCTTTATCCGGACCCCGCGAGATTATTGCACCGGTTGTATTTCGGATGCATTTCTGCTGCGGTCTCAGACCGCAGGAAACCATTGCACTCCACCGGAACGATGTTAATTTAAAGGATGGCGTCCTGTATATAGCGGATTCAAAGGGGCATAAAGACCGGCTTGTCCCCATGTCAGGCGACCTTCATAGGCTGTGCCAGCAATACGATGGACTGATGTCCCGCATTTTCCCCGGAAGGGAATATTTCTTCCAGCGCAGCCCTGAAAATGTGCCGATTACCGCTGAATGGCAGGGCGATCTGTTCCGGGCGTGCGCAAAGAATGCCGGCATGGATTTCGAGGGATGCCGATGGCCCCGTGTTTATGACTTCCGTCACAACTTTGCAACCCATGTAATCAGGAAATGGATGACGGAAGGAAAAAATGTTTTGGCAATGCTGCCGTATCTCAGCGCATATATGGGGCATTCATCACTAAGCGCAACAGCATACTATGTTCATCTTGTGCCAGAACATTTCACAGGAACCGGGCTCGCCTCCTGGGGCTGTATGCCGGAGGTTCCTAATTATGAAGAATAAGAAGAATGAACTTTTTCATCTGCTAAGGGAGTACCTTACTATCTATTTCCCAAAACAGAAAAATGCCAGTGAGCATACCTTAAAATCATACAGGGAGACTCTTAATCTGTTCATAACTTTCCTTGCAGAGCAGAAAGGCCGCCCACTTTATGGTGTTACATTTGATGACATAACACAAGACGCTGTAAACAGTTTCCTCGATTGGCTGTCTGCCAACAGGAAATGCGGTGCATCAACTTTAAATCAGCGACTTTCAGCAATCAGGGCTTTCCTGAAGTACTCCGGTTCGAGAATCCCTGCAATGAATGGCTATTACATTTCGATGCAGGCGGTTCCGTTCCGGAGACAGGAAAAACGGATTAGCGTTGACCATTTCAGCGAGGCGTCTTTGGAAGCCATACTGAAACAGCCGGATGCGTCAAAAAAGAAACAGCACAGAGATCTGTTTTTCATGATCATGCTTTATGATACTGGTGCAAGAGACAGCGAAATGCTTGGGCTTCGCCCTGCTGATGTGGTGATCAAATGCGCATCCCCATATGTATTCATAAGGGGTAAAGGGAAGAAAGAACGCACCGTCCCTATAATGGAACAGACCAAGCAGCACTTTCTTAGCTATACCAAACGGTTTGGGCTCGACGTATCTGACAGCACAACGCCGTTGTTTTATACAGAGATACATGGGCAAAAGTGCCAAATGTCAGATGACAATGTCGCCCGCTTTATTAATAAATACGCAGCTATGGCGAAAGCGGTTTGTGATGAAGTGCCTGAAAATGTAACGCCCCATATGTGGAGGCACAGCCGCGCACTGCATTTGTACAGGAAAGGTGTACCGCTTCCGCTCATATCAGAATGGCTTGGACATTCCGACATGGAGACTACATTGATTTATGCCTATGCAGATACGGAGATGAAACGCAAAGCTATAGAGAAAGCAACCAGTGCGAATCATCCGTTATGCAATCAGTCGACAACACCGTCTAGTGATGTAGACGATGACACTATACGAATCTACTGCGGGTTAAAGTAAACAGATCTATTATTCCGATGCTTTCAGTGGCATTTATGCGGTAGCCCAATGTCTCCTGAAAAACATCGGGATAAGTGAAATATCGGAATAAGTGATTTTCACGGGGGAGAGGGCGGAGCGGCCGGAGACGGTTTCCCTGACGGAGGAGTTTTTCGGTGGAGAGGAATGCGCCATTGAAGTAAAGGTGAAAATGATTTATGGTAATGATGTATGGAAAGAGCCGGAGAACGGTGCAGAAAAGGACATTATCAGCCAGTATATTGCTTTTACGAAGGTGTATAATGAACAGTTTAAACTTTACAAAAGAAGCAGGAAGACGATTACGGAGACGATCCGTATTTGTAAGGACAGAAACGTACTAAAGGAGTATTTGCAAAGCAGGGAAAAGGAGGTGGTGGGAATCATGATGACTTTATTTGATGAAGAGCGGATTGTGGAAATTTACGCGGAAAATAAGGCACGAGAAGCTGCGGAGAAAGCTGCGAAAGAAGCGACGGAGAAAGCTACAAAAGAGACATCAAAGAAAGTGGCGGAAAGAATGCTAAAAGAAGGGAAATTCTCCATCGAAGAAATTGCGACCTACTTCACGGAACTTTCTATGGAAGAAATCCAGGAGCTAAAAGATCATTTGACCCAGACGGTATAAACGCAGATCCCCTGGCTGTATAAAAAGCAGTCGGGGGATATTTTTGTGAAATAAAACGGATGATTATGGATTTATGCAATGCATAAAATAGCAATTGGGGATTGTGCAGCAAAGTTATACAAAGATAAAAAAAGTGCCCGAAGCCTATAGACAACGGAAAACATATGCGCTATAATGAGTCTACTTTCTAAAGTACGCGATACGTACTATCAAAAGATTCAGTCAATTCGACAAGATTCCAATGGAAAACCAAGTAACTGTACGAACATGCACCTGGCATCTCTACAGCGAAAAAACAGGAAATGAGGTGACGCATGAGATTTTTGCAAATCATGCCTGTTATCCTGACAGGAATGATCGCAGCTTTTTTTGACCTGAAAACCGGAAAAATCCCGAATACTCTGATTCTGGCCGCACTGGCCGCAGGAGTCGGCTGGCAGCTTTTTGCCAACGGCCCCAAAGGCATTTTAAAATTCGCCGCAGGCGCAGTAATCCCGGTGATTTTGCTGGGAGCTTTATTCTACTTCCGTATGATAGGCGCCGGAGATATCAAGCTTTTGGGAGCTGTGGGCGGTTTCCTGGGGGTGGAAAAGATTTTTATATGTATGTTGTGGACATTTCTTGCAGGAGGCGTTTATGCCTGCGGTCTGCTTCTTTACAGACGAAATCTGAAAGAACGGCTGCTGTATTTTTGGACTTATGTGTGGAACTATGGGAATACGCGGGAATGGGAGCCGTATTTAAAGGTGGATTCTGTGGATAATCGTCTTTATTTCTCGATTCCGGTGTTGATAAGTATTTTCTTTTATGCAGGAGGTATCTATTGAAGAAAAGTGTTTTTGCAGTATGCGATTTAGAGGCAGGATATGCCAGCCGGCTGATGGACTACATTTATGAGAAAGAGTCTGGCACGTTTGAAGTTCAGGCGTTTACCAGCGTGAAAAATCTGTCAGCCTTTGCCAGAGAACAAGAGATTGAACTATTACTGATCTCCGCTGCCGCCATGTGCGAAGCGGTGAAAGAATTACCAATCCGGAAAATCGTCATTTTATCGGAGGGAGAAGTGCTGCAGGAGCTATCGAACTATCCCTGCGTCTATAAATATCAGTCTTCAGACAGCCTGGTGTCGGAAGTGATGACTTACTATGCAGAAGCGGAGCCAGCAGCGCCCGTGGCTTTATTGAAAAAGAAAGTAGAGATTATCGGAATCTATTCGCCCGTCCGGCGGACGCTTCGGACGTCGTTCGCGTTGACACTGGGACAGCTCTGGGCGAAAGAGCGGAACGTTTTGTATCTGAATTTCGAGGAATATGCGGGATTTTCTACCCTGCTGGGGAAGGAATATAAGGCGGATCTGACAGATCTGATTTACTTTTCAAAGGAAGGAAGTGGTCAGATGATCTACCGTCTGGGAACCATTGTACAGAATCTGTATGGCATGGATTATGTACCGCCCGCCCTGAATCCGGAGGATCTGCGCGGCATCGAACTGGAAGAATGGCTTCAGATGCTGGAATATTTGGAGACTTACAGTACCTACGATACGATTATTCTGGATTTAGGCGAACAGGTGAATGGACTGTATGAAATTCTGCGCCAATGCAGCCGCATTTATATGCCTGTGCGGGAAGACGGGATTTCTCTGGCAAAGCTGGAACAGTACGAAAAAGTGCTGACCATGCGGAATTATACGGACGTAATCGAAAAGACGAGAAAACTAAAGCTGCCTTTTCACAGCAGCTTCGGGCCAAGGGAAAATTATATTGAACAGCTCGTATGGGGAGAATTGGGCGACTATGTGCGAAAGCTGATCAGGGAGGAGGAAGCAGGTGGAAAACAGGGAAAGCCAGAAGGAAAGACTTCGGGAAGAATTAAGGAAACGGATCGGCCATACAGGGGAAACCACCGATGAGGAAATTTATGGACAAATTGACAGCCTGATTTTAGAGGAATCGGCCAGAGAATATCTAAGCCTTGCCGGAAAACGGAAGCTTCGCCGGGAACTTTTTAACAGCATCCGCAGGCTCGACCTCCTTCAGGAACTGGTGGACGACGATACGGTTACGGAAATTATGGTGAACGGCACAGACGGGATTTTTCTGGAAAGAAACGGGCGCATTGCGCGGTGGGAGAAGAAGATTGACTCCAGGGAAAAACTGGAGGATTTGGTACAGCAGATTGCCGGAAGGTGTAACCGGATCGTGAATGAATCCGTCCCAATCGCCGATGCCAGGCTGGAAAATGGCGCAAGGGTGAATCTTGTACTATACCCGGTGGCGCTGAACGGCCCGGTAATTACGATACGGCGTTTTCCCTCCAATCCGGTCGGAATGCGGCAGCTTATTGCATGGGATTCGATCACGGAAGAAGCGGCCGGTTTTCTGGAAATTCTGGTGAAAGCTGGCTATAACATCTTCATCAGCGGCGGGACAGGTTCCGGAAAGACCACCTTTTTAAATGCATTGTCGGATTTTATACCGAAGGATGAGAGAATTATTACGATTGAGGATAATGCCGAATTACAGATTCAGGGCGTGGCGAACCTGGTGAAGCTGGAAGCCAGAAGGGGGAACACGGAAGGGGAAAATGAGATTACGATTCGTGACCTGATTAAATCCAGCCTGCGGATGCGGCCCGACCGGATTATTGTAGGGGAAGTGCGCGGCGAGGAAGCTTTGGACATGCTTCAGGCGCTGAATACCGGTCATGACGGTTCTTTGAGTACAGGACACGGAAATAGCCCCAAAGACATGCTGTCCCGCCTGGAAACAATGGTTTTGATGGGGTTAGAACTGCCGCTTCCGGCGATTCGAAGACAGATCGCATCCGGAGTGGACATTATGGTACATTTGGGGCGGATGCGGGACAAGACGCGAAAAGTGCTGGAAATTCTGGAAGTGACAGGCTACGACGTTCCGACAGGGGAGATTGAGACCCATTTGCTTTATGAGTTTCGGGAAACAGGGTCCGGGGAGGAAAAAGTATGCGGAAAACTGCAAAAAACCGGGGAATTACTCCACACACAGAAAATCGAACGGGCAGGGCTGGCATTGTAAGGACAGAAAAAAAGGATTACCGTGTGTACCAGTTGAGCAGAGAAGAAAAGGGGAAGTATTGGATTCTTTATATACTGCTGGATGGAATGGTGAGCTTTTTATTTTACCGCTCCTGGATTGCATTTTTGGTTGGAATGCCGGGCGTCGTGGTTTTCTTAAAGCAGCAGAAAAAGGAGCTGATCAAACGGCAGAAGAAGAGGCTGGAAGAAGAATTTTTGATGGGAATGCGGTCGGTTTCGTCGGCTCTGGCGGCTGGATATTCCGTAGAAAACGCATTTTCCGAAGGGCTTGTGCAGATTCGGAAGCTCTATGGGGAAGAGGCGCTGATTTGCCGGGAATTTGCTTATATCGAGCGGATGCTGCGGCTGAATGATACGCTGGAAAGCCTGCTTCTGGATTTTGGGGAGCGAAGCGGCGTGGAGGATATCCAGAGCTTTGGAGAGGTCTTTTCGGTTGCGAAACGTTCCGGCGGGGATCTGAACGCGATTATCCGAAATACGATTTCGATTATTTCGCAGAAAACAGAGGTGCAGCAGGAAATCGAGGTGTGTTTGGCCGCGAAAAAGATGGAGCAGACCATTATGAGTGGGATTCCATTTTTTATTCTGGGGTATGTGGGGCTTACCTCCCCGGAATTCCTGGAAGGGCTGTACCATACGGGAATTGGCGTGTTGATTATGACGGGGTGTTTCGGTATTTATCTGGCGGCGTTCTTTCTTGGAAGGTATTTTGTGAGAATCGAGGTGTAGTGAATGAACTGGCTGGTCGAGCCTTTTTACCGGATTTGTCTGTATGTGATACAGAAAATGGCAGTTGGCGGGAAACGAACGGAGAACCGAAAACTTGCGCAGGAACTGGAAGCACTGAGTCCGGCAGGAGAAACCAGAAATACGGAGCAATTTTATGCCTGGAGAGTAGGCTCCGCTTTAGCGGTTCTGGTGTGGGGCGGGCTTCTTCTGGGGATTGCGGGGATTGTGAACAGTTTGGAAGCAAGTTCCGGAGAAAAAGCGGAGATTGTGCGGCCTGGATATGGTGAAGGAGCTTTAGAAACAGAACTGGAAGTGTGGATTGAGGGAGAAAGTGAGAAGACGTTGGTTCCTTTTCAGGTAAGTGAGCGGAAATATACGGATGTACAGGCGGAAGAGTTGTTAGATACGCTGATGGAGAACCTGGAAAAAGAGGTTTTAGGAGAGAATGAGAGCCTGGACGAGGTGCGGAAAAGCCTGGTTTTCCCGGAGACGCTGGCAAATGGGACAGTAGCTGTGGAATGGCTTACAGAACCGGCGGACATTGTGGACTACATGGGAAGAATCACAGAAGAATTACCAAAAGAAGGGGCGACTGTACGGATACAGGGAACCTTAACATGTCAGGGAAAGGAGGCAATTTGGAGTGCTTACGCCAGAATTTTACCGGAAATCCGAAGTGCGGAGGAGGAAAGACGAATTCTATTACAGGAGGCATTGGAACAGGCCGATTCGGAGGCGATGGAACAGGAGAAGATGAAGCTTCCGACGACCAGTGAGGGAAAACAGATTTTCTGGGAAGAACCGGAGGAATCGTTTCTGGAAGTTCTGGCCGCGCTGCTGATTCTCTGTGCGGCGGCCGTTTATTTCCGGGAGGAACAGGAATTGGAGAACCAGATTCGCCGCCGTAGACGTCAGATGATTATGGATTATCCGGGGCTCCTGTATAAAATGGCGATGCTTTTGGGCGCCGGATTGACGATCCAGGGCGTATTCTTCCGAATCGGGAAAGAATACCGCGAACGGGAAGAAAAAGCCGGGGGAAGAAAGCAGGAGATCCATTACGCATACGAGGAAATTTTGACGACCTGTTTTGAAATGCGAAATGGGGTTGGAGAAGCGAAGGCTTATGAAAATTTTGGCGCAAGATGCCAGATCGAAAAATACCGGAAATTGGGTTCTTTGCTGGCTCAAAATCTGCGGAAAGGCTCAAAAGGACTGATCGCCGTTCTGGAAACAGAGGCGGCGGAAGGAATGGAAGAGCGCAGGCAGCAGGCGAAAAAGCTTGGCGAGGAAGCGGGAACGAAACTGCTTCTGCCAATGATGATGATGCTTGTCCTGGTAATGGGAATTCTTGTGGTTCCGGCGGTGATCAGCATGTAGCTGGCAGCCGGAAACAGCGGCGCGGCGTCCGCGTGGCCGATACATCGGGATAATCGGAGTCTTTTCGGAAGGATGTGCACCGGCCGCCGCGGGAAGGGAGGTGAAAGCGTGAACCATATCCAGGCATTTTTGCAGGAAGAGGATGGAGTGGGAGTTGTGGAGATTATTTTGATCCTGGTCGTCTTAATCAGTCTCGTCGTTATCTTCAAGAAGCAGCTCACCAGTCTGGTAAACAACATTCTCAAAAAGATTACAACCCAAAGTGACAGCATCTAAACGCAGTTTGTAAGGAGGCGAAAATGCAAGAGTACAGATGCAGAGGGACAATTACAGTATTTTTAAGCATTCTTTCGGTCCTGTTTTTGTCCCTGGCCTGTACCCTGGTGGAGTCGGCCAGGGTGCAGGGAGCCAGGGCAAAGGCCGCAGTAGTGACGGATTTGGGCCTTTTCTCCGTGTTTGGCGAGTATGAGAGAGGTCTTTTGGAGGATTATGACGTGTTTTTTCTGGATGGTTCTTATGGAACGGGAACGTTTCAAAAAGAACTGGCGGAAGAGCGTTTTCAGAAATATCTGGAGGAAAATCTGAGCGCTGGAGAAAGTTGGTATTTGAAGGGATTTCAGATGTTTCCGATGCAGTTAAGCGACTGTGAGGTTGAAAATTATGCGCTGATGACGGATGACAACGGAGCGGTTTTTTACCAGCAGGTGGTGAAAAATGTAAAGGAGACATTGGGAACCGAGATGGTCAGCCGTTATCTGGAAAGCAGGAATGAGGTGGAAAAGCAGGAAAAAGCCGGAGAGGAGTACCAGAATTCGGAATCCAATAACCAGGCGGAGCTGACAAGAATCGAGCAGGAAGCAAAGGAGGCGGAAGAGGCTGCCGCACAGGACGGCGTGGTGGTAATTCCGGATGAAGGAGAGGAAATACAGGCTCCGGCAGTAAAGGTAAATCCGTTGGATGTGATCAAAAAAGTCAAGAAAATGGGGATTTTAGGGCTGGTTCTGAAAGACGAATCGCAGGTTTCTACAAAAGCGGTGGAAAAAGCGCAGCTTCCGACAGGACGGACTTTAAATAAAGGAAATTTGGAGATGAAAAAAGCAGAAACGGGATTGACTGCGGAAACGATTTTTCAGGATTATCTGGTGACGCATTTTCCGTGTAAAACCAGCGAGGAGCGGGAAGGAGCTTTAGAATATCAGGTGGAATATTTGCTGGGAGGAAAAAGTTCTGATCGGGAGAATCTGAAATATGTGGTGAATAAATTGCTGTTAATGAGAGAGGGAGCGAATTTTGTATGTGCTGCGGCGGATGCTTCCATGCGCAGGCAGGCGGAGGTTCTGGCGATGTCGTTGGCAGGAGCTACAGGGATCGCAGCGCTTGTGCCCGTGGTAACTACGGCGCTTTTGCTGGCATGGGCTTATGGAGAAAGTCTCCTTGATGTGCGGCTTTTACTGGCGGGAGGAAAGGTTGAAGTGGTAAAAACAGCGGCAAACTGGAAACTATCCCTTCAGAATTTAGGACGGATTCTGGAGGTTTTAACAGAATGTGACCAGGGCGGCGGGCAAGGACTTGGATATGAAGAATACTTAAGGCTCTTGCTGGCAGGAGGTTCCCAGGAGAAGTATCCGATGCGGGCGCTGGACTTGATCGAAGCAAATCTGCGGCTGAAAGAAGGGACGGAGAATTTCCGGTCTGATAACTGCGTGGCTAAGGTCAGGGCAACGGCTGACTGGGAACTTCCAATGGTCTTTCTGCGGGTTCCCCAGGCGTTTTTGGGGAAGAGTGCGGAAGGAAGACAACTACAGGTGAGGGGAACTTTTGGATATTGAAGGAGGCGGATACGGATGTTCTTCCGGCATAGAAAGGAAAGTTTCAGAAAGGAGCAACGCCCTCTCCCGGAATTGATACAAGCTCCTGGATCTTATGGCGGGAGAGCATCCGCATCCGGGAGCCTGACACTGGAGGCGGCCTGCATTTTTCCACTGTTTTTCTGCGCGATTCTGGCAATGCTGTACTTTACTGATGCAGTGACGCTGCAGGTGAGGCTGATCAACGGAATCCGGGAAACCGGAAGAAGCATGGCTGTTGCAGCGGCAGCGAAAGGAATCGCTGGGATTGAAGACAGTGAGGATTTGGGCTTTGCAGGAACGGCCATTTCTTCTGTTTATGCGAAGCAGGCGATTCAAAAAGAAGCCGAAACGTCGGCGGAGCATATTTTAGAAGGCGGGATTAGCCTTTTGGGGTCTTCGTTTCTGGAAAATGAAATGATTGATTTAAAGGTGAGTGGAAAGCTGAAAATACCGGTTCCTTTTTTTAACATTCGGCCGATTCGTTTCTGGCAGAGAGGCGTTGTGCGGGCGTGGACTGGGCGGATTCCGGGAGAGACAGGAGCGGGAGAAGATGGAAATGGAGACGGAGCAGCATTTGCATATGTGACGGTGAATGGTTCGGTTTACCATAAGGATGCAAATTGTACGCATATCCGTTTGTCGATTAAGCAGGTAGGAGTTGAGCAGGTAAAAGATCTTCGGAGTGCGGATGGATCGAAATATTATCCTTGCAGTTGCTATAAGCATAGCGCACAAAGTACGGTTTATATAACGCGAGAGGGAAACCGCTATCATAGCAGTCTGGAATGCGGCGGATTAAAGCGGAGTGTAAAAAAAGTAACTATGTCAGAAGCAGAGCATCTGCGGGCATGTTCGCGGTGCGGCGGTTAGGAGGATGAGATGGCAGATGGATTGATGGTGGTGTTTCTGGGAATTTGCAGTATTCAGGACGTCCGGAGGCGGGAAATTTCCAGGAGGATTCTGGCGGTGGGGAGTGTGGCGGCGGTATTGATGCAGGTTTGTACGAGGAAGCTCGAATATTGGGATTTTGCGCTTGGAATTGCAGTAGGTCTGGCGCTTTTAGGGATTGCTTTTGCGACCAGAGAAGCGCTGGGTTATGGGGACGGTTTGGCGGTTTTGGCAATGGGAATGTTTGCGGGAGGATGCAGAGCACTGGAAATTCTGCTGCTGGCGTTTGGCATGGCGGCTTTGGTTTCCGGGGGATGTCTGGCTTTGAAAAAGGCGAAAAGAAATGACAGCTTACCGTTTCTGCCGTTTTTGACAGCGGCAGCGGTGATCTGTATGGCTTTGGAGGGAGGATAAATGAAGGGCGAAAAGGGAAGTTTTACGATAGAAATCAGCCTGCTTATGCTGATTTTGATTCCGCTTCTGGTGTGCCTGATTTATATGGGGTTTTATATGCATGACCGAGCGTTTCTGGAAGGAGCGGCGTTGGAAACCGCATGTGTGGCGAGCCTGAATGCAGGGGAGGAAAATCAGGGAACGATGGCAGAAATGAAAAAAGAGGAGTTTTTGAGAGGAAAACTTTTTGGAACAAGGGATGTTGTCGGGACAGTGGAACTCGGAACAGAGAGGGTATCGGTCGTTTTTTCGGGAAACTTTACGATGCCGGGAATGCTGCTGGAATTTTTAGGGAAAAGCGTTTTGCCAATTCGCGCGGACGCACAGGCGGAAATAAAGAATCCGAAAAAGACGGTGAATAAGATACACAGTCTGGCAAAGATCGCAGGATAAAATCCGGATTGTATACGGGAAAAATATTGATTTCAGAATGTAAGTATCGTATATGGGATGGAAAGAGTTCGAATATCATACGAGGAGGTTTAGGTATGAACCCATCATACAGGCGTGACAAAGACCACAATTATATGATCCTGGAAGCGCCCGGAAGAGTAACCGGAGACGAATTTCAGGTACGAATGCTGATCCTGAACCAGATTCCGGGAGTGCTGCCCTGCAAAATGCGGAAAATCGACGGAACAGCGGGATTTTACTATGAGATCACCTCCCTTCAGCCATTGGCTAGAGTTTTCGAAAAGAAAAAGATGGGGCAGGAGGATATCCGGCAGCTTTTGTTGGGGATTGAGAAGGCGATGAATGGGGCGAGAGAATTTCTGTTGGATACCGATCAGTTTTTACTGGAACCGGATTATATTTATATGGATGTGGAAACCAGGGAAGTCTCTCTGTGCTGTCTGCCATTTTATGAAGGGAATGCGGCGGTGGCTTTTCGGGGGCTGGCGGAGTATATTTTAAAGAATCTGGATCATGGAGAACCGGGGGCGGTGCTGTGGGGGTATGAGATTTACAGTAAAACCGTTGAAGAAAATTACAGTATTCAGAATGTGCTGGAGAGTGTATACAGCAGAATGCGAAAAGAACGTCCGGCGGAACCGGAAATAGACGAACCGGTTTTTCAGGAAGTGGCGGAAGAGGAAAAACAAGATTTCGCAAGGGAGATTCCGGAGAAGGACGAGGCGCCGATACAGGAAAGGGAGGGACGATTTTCGGGGATTGGGACTCTGCTGCGAAAGGGCCTTCTGATTGCGGCGGGGCTGGCGGGAGTCGGAGGGATGACCTGGGGGATTTCCCGTCTGGTCAGCCTGAACGGGATTCAAATGGGAGGGATTTTTTTTCTGGGAGTCGGGATTTTGGTCTATTTTTCGAGCATCTGGAAGGGATTTCCAAAGAAAAACAAAGCGCCGAAAATGCCGCCTGGATTTGAGGCGGACGAAATTCTTGAAGAGGTGGAAGAACCGCCGCCGGAAGAGGAAACGGAGGAGTATGGGGCGACGACGCTTCTGCAGGCAGGCTATGCGGGGGACTACGCGGTTCTGGTCAGTATGGAACCGGGGAAGCGGGAGAATATTGTGCTGGATCGGGATGTGCTGACGGTAGGGAAATTGCCCGGTCAGGCGGATATTGTCCTGGATCAGGCTGTGATCAGCCGTGTCCATGCGAAACTGGAGCGGAAACCGGACGGATATTTCGTGACGGATCAGAATTCTACAAACGGAACCTATGTCAACGGGATGCGTCTGGAGGCCTATGAATGCAGAAAACTGCATACTGCGGATGAAATCTATTTTGCGAGTCTGGGATACTATTTCAAAGGGTAGCGCTAAAGCACAGACGTCCTTTTCGGAGACAGAAAGGAAATCTCCGGAGCGTAATTCGAAAATAAAGATTGAAAAACACAGGAAAGTAGTATATCATTCAGAATGAATACAAGATACGTTGGAGTGCTGCTATGGACGAACTGAGACAATTCCTGAAATCCAGATCAATCGTGAATTTAAGCATTGTAGTGGTGAATGTCCTGGTATTTTTCGTTCTGGATATTCTGGGCGATACCGAGGACGCGCTGTTTATGGCGAATCATGGGGCATGCTATGCGCCGTGGGTCGTGGAATACGGAGAATACTACAGGCTGTTTACCTGTATGTTTCTGCATTTCGGAATTGAACATCTGTTTTACAACATGTTAAGCCTGCTCTTTTTAGGCGACATGGTGGAGAAGCTGGTAGGGAAAGGCCGTTACCTGCTGATTTATTTTGGGGGAGGCCTGGGAAGCAGCGTGGTATCCCTGGTTTGCGAATTACGCTCCGGGAATGCAGCCGTTTCCGCGGGAGCATCGGGAGCAATTTTTTCCATAATCGGGGCGCTGGTATTCCTGGCGGTGGTCCACAGAGGGAGTCTGCCAAACGTCAGCCGAAGACGTTTGTATCTGATGGCAGCGTTGTCGGTATTCCAGGGCTTTACCAGCCAGGGAGTGGATAACGCGGCTCATGTGGGCGGATTCGTCTTAGGGTTTTTGCTGGCGGCGGTATTTGTCGGTAAAAGAACCATAAAACAGGTTCCGGAGCTGTTTGAAGAGGATAGCAGCAACTGACCGCCGTGAGCGTTCAGAATCCGTCTGGAGAGCGCCAGCCCAAGGCCTGTGCCCCCGGCTTTGTGGGTCACAAAAGGCTGGAAAAGGGTATCCAGATACTCGATGGGAATCCCGCATCCATCGTCCCGCACGCTTATGTTCAGATTTTTTCCTCCCATGGAGGCGGAAAGCTCTAAAGAAGAACATCCGGCTTCGAGAGAATTACGGATCAGATTCAGAAGAACCTGCCGCAGTTTGATCGAATCGGCCTGAATTACCGGGAGATCAGAGGCTATGGAGCAGCGAAACTGTACCTGCTTCTGGTCGGTCAGCAGGGTAATTTTGGGGATCAGGTTTTCCAGCCATTCCTGGATCGGAATTGCGGAAAGCGAGAGCGTATCACTGTTATTGTAGCTGGATAATTCATCCAGAAGACTACGCAGATAGGTCAAGTCTTCTTTCATGTCTTTCCAGAAAGCGAAATCCTGTACTTCCGGATGTTCCTGTTCAATAATTTGCAGGGAACTATTGATCAGGGTAACGGGGTTGCGTATTTCGTGAGAAATTCTGGATAGTGCAAAACGATGCTCTGTCTCCATTTGTTGAATTTTCAGTTCGTATTCCTGTTCCTTCATGCAAAGATGCCTCCCTATGTGGACTAAGAATAGTCTAGCATTGGAAATTCAAATTGGCAAATAGATTTTGTTGACACGAATTTACAAAAGCATTACTATGAGAGTAGCACATGGAGAGAAACCATAAAGCATGAAGAGAAGAAAAAGGAGAAACAGACAGCATGAAAGACGTAAATTGTATTTTTTGTAAAATAGCAAACGGGGAGATTCCATCCGCAACCCTCTATGAGGATGAGGACTTTCGTGTGATCCTGGATCTTGGGCCGGCATCCAAAGGCCATGCGCTGATCCTTCCGAAAGAGCATTTCGCGAATGTGTTTGAAATGCCGGAGGAACTGGCAGCAAAGGCCTTCGTACTGGCAAAGAGGATGGCCGCTAAGATGAAGGACGCATTAGACTGTGATGGCATGAACATCTTACAGAACAATGGGACGGCAGCGGGGCAGACGGTGTTCCATTTCCATATGCACCTGATTCCCCGGTATGACAATGACCAGGTAGGGCTTACCTGGATACCCGGCTCTTTAAGTGAAGAGATGAAAGAAGAAATCCTGTCCAAACTGGCGGGTTGAGAACGGTCTTCCCAAAAGGAAAGGGAGAGCACTTACAAATGAGAAAACAACAGAAATTTACAGAGGTTTTTCTACAATTCCGGAATCTGGTGTACCGTTATATTTTTGAACGGACAGGCAACCTTGAGGATACCAACGAAATTGTGCAGGATGTATTTCTCGCTTTTTACCAGAATTTTGATCATATAAGCGAAGAAATGTATAAACCCTGGCTGCTTCTGACGGCCAGAAACCAATGCGCCGATCATTTGAGAAAGAAAAAAGTCCGCAAAGAAACCGTGGATTCGGAATGGATCGAACGGACGGAAATCGTTTCGGAGGATAATCTGGAAATGGTAGTAGAAAGAATCATTCGAGAGGATTTTACCTGTCAGATTCTGGATGACTTAAAAGAGAAAAACCAGACATGGTACGAGATTGTTGAGATGGTAAATATTCGCGGCATGACGACGGAAGAGGCGGCAAAGCACCTGGGCATGACGACTCAGGTGCTTACCTCCAAACTGTACAGAGCCAGAAAGTTTATCCGTCAAAAATATCTGAAAGAGTACCGGGAGCTGTAAACCATGTAATTGGAACGTGCTCCAGAGCAGACTTGCCAGACCTGCTTTGAAAGTCAGGATGCGGTTTCTTCGATTAGGCTGACGATTGCGGAGATCGCATCCCCCTGCTGACTTTTTTCCATGGCAGTAACATAGTCATTACGATTCTGATAGAGTTTCTGAATGGTGTCAAGGAGAAGCTCCGGCGTGATTTGTTCTTCGCTTAGAACTTCACTGAATCCCTGACGCTTGAAGGATTCCGCGTTCAGAATCTGGTCTCCACGGCTGGCATTTGCAGAAAGAGGAATCAGGAGATTCGGCTTTTTCAGGGCCAGGAGTTCGCAGATCGCGTTTGCCCCGGCGCGGGAAACGCAGAGATCCGCGGCAGCAAATAAGTCGGCCAGTTCTTTTTTGATGTATTCGAACTGTACATAGCCTTCCAGATTATTCAGGGAGGGGTCCAATTTATCTTTTCCGCATAGGTGAACGACCTGGAAAGACTTCAGAAGTTCCGGGAGGACGCTTCGTATAGCGTTGTTTACAGCTACAGCGCCTAAACTTCCTCCGATTACCATTATAACTGGTTTGTTCGCCGTGAAACCGCAGAATTTGAGACCTTCCAGTTTGTTTCCGGTGAGAAGCTCCTGACGGATGGGAGAGCCGGTTAAAACGGCTTTGCCTTCGGGAAGGTGGGATAAGGTTTCCGGGAAGTTGCAGCAGACTTTTGTGGCGGACGGGATGGAGAGCTTGTTCGCCAGGCCGGGGGTCATGTCGGATTCGTGGATAATCGCAGGGATGCGGCGGTGTTTGGCAGCCAGTACGACTGGGACAGCCACAAAGCCTCCCTTGGAAAAGACGATGTTGGGGTTCAGTTTTTTCAGGAGTTTTCGGGCCTGAAAGTAGCCTTTTACGACACGGAAGGGATCGGAAAAGTTCTTTACATCAAAATAACGGCGCAGTTTTCCAGAGGAAATTCCATAGTAGGGAATACCGATTTCCTCGATCAGCTTGCGCTCAATGCCATCATAGGTGCCGATATAGTGAATATCGTAGCCCAGCTCTTTGAGCTTGGGAATGAGTGCGATATTGGGGGTGACGTGGCCGGCGGTGCCGCCGCCTGTTAATACGATTCGTTTCATGGTTCGTTATCCTCCAGGTTTTGATTCGTCCAGTAAGTGATGGTTATTTTTATGCTCGTTTTTGTAAGAAAAGCAGAAAAATAAGGATTGATATACTATATATCTTATAGCGTTCTTAAAAAAAGTCAAGGAGGGACGGAGTTTTTATGGGTAGGTCGAAAGAGGATAAGCCAAGAAAATCAGAAAAGATCAGGCCTTTTGAGATTACGGAAGAGATGGCGACGGATGATTTGATGGATAAGATGATTCGGGAGGAACTGATTAAGGAAGCGGACCAGATTGAGGAGGAGTTGGAGAGTAAGGAGGAGCTGAAGGGGATTAAGGCTCCGGATTGGATGTATGAGGAACTGGTTGCTAGATTGAAGAGAGAGGGACTTTGGGGAGAGTCGGAAGAGAAGAAAGATGAGAAGGAAGAGAAAGAGGAAGCGCCGGTAGAAGAGAAGGAAGAAGAGAAAGAAGAAATTCCGGTAGAGGAGAAGGATGAAGAGAACGAAGGAATAGAGAAAGAAATCGAAGCCGAGAAGGAAATGGAAGAGGCGGGCGAAGAGAGGGAAGAGGTTTATGAGTGGCTTTCGGAGGAGGACCGGGAGGCGCTGCGGATTGGTAGAGAGATTTTGATGGGGAAAGAGGGAGATAAGGGGAAGAAAAAGAGGGGATGGAAGAGGAATTGGGGGAAAGTGGCGGTTGCGGTATTGGCGTTGGTTTGTGTTGGTGGGGTGAGTGTGAGTTCGGAAGCTGGGAAGGGGTATTTCCAGAAAGTATGGACGTTTATATCGGGTGGAGAGTTGAGTATTAATATTGATGGGAATGATAGTAACATTAGAAGCTTAAGTGAAGAAGAGGAGGAGATGAACAAAAGAGTCCAAGACGAATTGGATATTATTCCAATAAAATTATTATATACTCCGGAAAATATGGTGTTTGAAAAATATAAGATTGATTTATCAGATCATGCGTGCTATGCAATATACGAAATTAATGATAATTTAGTAAATATACAGATGTATAAAGATCAAGACACGGATAGTCGAATTCAAAAATTTGATGGTAAATTACTGGATAAAATTATGATAGAATCTCAAAAATTAGAAGTACCTATTTGGAAAATAGAAAATCCCAATAATGAAGTTTTATATGCTACACAGTTTGGATTTGGTGGGAGTTATTATTCAATATCGGGAGCTGTTAGTGAAGAAGAATTTATAAAGATAATACAAAATATAAATTTTTAAAAAACATGTACAAAACGCCACAGAAACAAATTTTTTTCGTTTATATATGTGTAATGTAAAGTACAAAAGGAAGGGAGGAAGAATGAAGAACAAAATCAGGGGAATTTTGTTACCTTTTATTTGCTTGGTAGGCATATGTTTATTATCAATATCCGCATATGCAGATGGTCCATTGGATGGGCAAATAGTAGGCGGCTCTTTATTAATCAGTGAATTACAGGCAGAGGACACAAGAGCATTAGTTGTAGAAGGAGCGAGTGAGTACGACATAACGCCTTATGGAACCTACTTATCTTATGGAACAGTAGGTATAGCAAATCTGGGAAGCGGCCAAGTAAATTTTTATGGGGATACCGTATGTAACAAAGTAAGTGATATTGTGAAGGTTAATTTGCATTTGCAACAGTTAAAGAACGGAGTCTGGTCGGATTATACGACTAGATATTGTACAGAATACAATGATTCATTGGCTACGTCTGGATATTATACATATGTTCCGACAGGATATTATTACCGTGTGAAAGGCGTACATTCTGCTACAAAAGGGAGTGTTGTAGAATCTATGACCACATACACAAAAGGTGTTTTCATAAGTTAAACCAAGCATTATTTAGTAACCAGATATGATCTGCATTGTGGCGTTTGCATCCCCTATCATTACATTACTGTACGCTGTTTGCGGATTAACCGATATGAAAAGAAAAAGGCTAAAAAAAATTTTGAGATTATGAAAGGATATCGTAACGAATCAGTTCCAGCCATACAAGGGAAGTGCTTCGCAGAAATAATGAAAAATCGAATAAACTCTACGGCGCATATGGGCTGGAAAGCTGTATTTTACATTACGAGCAGAGGGAAGTATGAAGAACACAGTTTATTTTCGCTTTATGTACCAGAACGAGAAACAGGGCATTGCCCACACCGCACACATCACGAAAGACGACGGAAATGAGAGCTATCTGATGACTTATTTCTGCGGATGCGGCGATGGACAGACCGTCCATCTGAATGAAGGAACGGATGAGCGGTTTGACCTGTGCGGCGAAACCATTGATCTGATGGTCGTAGACGGACTCGGAACGGAAGCAGCGAGCAGGGTTTGTAAGCTGCTGGAGAAGAATCAGGTGAAGGAGATTCTTCTTCCGGAAAGAGACCAGGCGCTTACGTGGCTGAAAGAAGGAATGGCAGAAAAGGTGACAATTCTGAGTGAAGGACAGACATTTCACCTTGAAAAAGCAGGTTGGGAAACATGGGCCCACTGTTATGGAGATGAAGAAGGGAACTCTCTGGCAGTTTACCATGGTCCTGCGGCTGTTGATCCGAAGAAAACAGACTGCCTTTTATCTGTAAAGCCATTTGGGAAAGAGCTGCCTTGTGGACCCTGTGTGAAGGAAGGGAACCACGCCTGCGCAATGCGCTGCAGCTTGTACAATGATTTTGATCTCTGCAAAAAACATAATGACAGAGACAGCGAAAAGTATGTGGCAGGGACATTGCTCTTAGGCAACGTCCAGCTTCAGAAGTACGCCAGCTCCCTGGGAAAAGAGCTGGCGGCCAACGAAAACGCAGCCGGTAAAATCCGTTTTGTGACGTTACCGGCCGGCGGAAATCAGGATTACTGGTCTTTGGAAGCCATTTCGATGGCAGACCCGGCGGAAGAGCCGTTCAACCGTTATTTTATCGCACCGGAAGCAGCCGCAAATGCGGAGGTCTGCAAAGAGCTGATGGCCTCCGGCTTACGGCACAAAGTGCTTCTCTGTACGGAAAAATACGGTGTTTGCGCCGGAGGATTTTTTACAGACAGAGAATAAGCACTGTCATTTCCGGCATAAATAGGTTATACTAGAGGAAAGAATCCCAAGTCTTTGTGCGGGAGCGGAATGGTTCTGCACCCGCACAGGGACTGCCGCCGAAAGAGGGATGGCGGCTGTTTTCGACTAGTATAACTCACTTTAAATAGCAAACTGTTTGAATATATGTTTTTGCTATG
>JAUNPS010000062.1 GCA_030536575.1 Eubacteriales bacterium
GTTTTTCGGATCAACGAAAAACTCCTCAATGGGGAACAGGGCCATGCCCTAACAACGGAAAAGGCCATAGCTGGTTGGGCTATAGCCTTTTTTTGATTCTTTACTCCGCCAATCCGAACGCCTCGTGAATCGCATTCATCGCCTTCTCCCCATCCTTCTGATCCACCAACACCGTAATCCGGATCTCAGATGTAGAGATCATATTAATGTTCACGCCTACATTGTAGAGGGCTTCGAACATCTTCGCCGCAACGCCCGGATTCGACATCATCCCCGCGCCGACAATGGAAACCTTCGCCACGTCCTTCTTACAGGTCACAGACTGGAGGGTGATACGGCTTTTGTTATTTTCCAGGAGGGCGATGGCATCGTCGGCTTCGTCCTCGTCCACGGTGAAGGAAATATCCTTTGTGTTGTCCCGGCCGATGGACTGCAGGATAATGTCCACATTAATGTTATTTTTCGCCAGGGTATTGAAGAGTTTAAAGGCAATGCCCGGCTCATCTTTCAGGCCCATCACGGAGATTCTGGCCGCTTTCTTATCCAGCGCAACGCCGCTGATCAACATTCTTTCCACGCTAACTTCCTCCTTAACCTGCGTCCCTTCGGAGTCGTTCAGGCTTGAACGCACCACCAGGGTGACGCCGTATTTTTTTGCCATTTCCACGGAACGGTTGTGCAGCACGCCTGCGCCGCAGGTGGCCAGATCCAGCATCTCGTCGTAGGTGATCTCCTCCAGCTTCCTGGCGTTTTTGACGATTCTGGGGTCTGCGGTGTACACGCCGTCCACGTCGGTGTAGATCTCGCAGGCGTCCGCATGGAGGACGGCTGCCAGGGCCACGGCGGTGGTGTCGGAACCTCCCCGGCCCAGGGTCGTATAGTCGCCGAATTTATTAATGCCCTGGAATCCGGTGACGAGGACGATCTTCCGGTCGTGGAGTTCGTGCAGGATGCGCTCGGTGTCGATCTTTTTCAGGCGGGCGTTTCCGTAGTTTGAGGTGGTCTGCATGGAGACCTGGAAGGCGTTCAGAGAGATGGCCGGGATGTTCATGGCGTGGAGGGCCATGGCCATCAGGGCCACGGAGGTCTGTTCGCCTGTGGTCATCAGCATATCCAGCTCGCGCTTGGAGGCCTTGGGGTTAATCTCCCTGGCCTGGTCAAGCAGCAGGTCTGTGGTCTTTCCCATGGCGGAGAGTACGACCACGACGTCGTTTCCTTTTTGATATTCTTCGGCGCATCTGCGGGCGACGTTTCGGATGCGGTCACTGTCGCCTACGGATGTGCCGCCAAATTTCTTTACAATCAGCATAACTTCCTCCTGAAGCAATGGATTCTTTTCACAGTATCTGTTCTCTATCCGGCGCATGCATACAAGCAATCTGCGCGGCGGCTTTCATTTCTGCACATGTGACAGGCCAGAATACAAAGAAGCTACGCGTATTCCCTCAGCTTTTTGAAAACAGATACTCCATCATCCGGCAGCCTTCTCCGAGATCCCTTCCGCTCTCGGCGGCCTCCCGCTCATTATAGTGCCAGTCGTGCTCCTGGGGAGCCGTGCTGTCGTAGAGCAGGTAGGGAACCGGGTCGGAGGTATGGGTCCGCACCCGGATGGGGGTCGGATGGTCCGGCAGGATCAGCATGCGGTAGTCCACGCCGGCTGCGTCCAGACGGTCTTTTACGTATTTTATCACACGTTCGTCCAGGAATTCAACCGCTTTTATTTTTCTTTCCAGGCTGCCCTGGTGGCCCATCTCGTCCGGGGCTTCTACGTGAATGTAAGCGAAGTCGTAGCCGCCTGTCGTCAGAGCGTCCACGGCTGCCTGGGCTTTCCCTTCGTAGTTGGTGTGAAGGCCGCCGTTTGCGCCTTCGACGGCGGCGTTATCCATGGATGCGCCGACTGCGATTCCTTTTAACAGGTCTACGGCGGAAATCATGATGCCCTTTTTCCCGTATTTTTCTTCGAAGGAGGTCAGGGCGGGTTTCGTGCCTGCGCCCCAGAACCAGCAGCTATTTGCCGGGTTCAGGCCTTTTTTGCGGCGTTCCTGGTTAATGGGGTGGTTGTTCAGGATTTCGTAGCTGCGTTTCTGCATCTGGCGGAGCACTTCGTTTTCCGGAAGGTAGGAGCCGATGACGCGGCCCAGGATGTCGTGGGGCGGCGTCAGTTCTACGACTTCGCCTGCATTCCAGATCAGACAGTGGCGGTAACTCGTTCCCACATAGAAATGATATGTTTCGGTTTCCAGTTCGGTTCTCACGGCTTCCAGGAGGACGGCAGCGTCTTCGGTGCTGATTTCGTCGGAACTGTGATCCAGGATTTTCTTTTCTTCGTAGGGTTCTTCCTCGGAGAGGGTGACCAGGTTACAGCGCAGGGCAATGTCGGTGTCTTTCATCGGCACGCCGATGCTGAGGGCTTCCAGGGGGGAACGGCCGGTGTAATAGATTTTTGGGTCGCAGCCCATGACGGATAGGTTGGCGGTGTCGCTGCCGGGTTTCATGCCGGCGGGGATGGTGTGCAGCAGGCCGATTTCGGATGCTTTTGCCAGGGCGTCCATGGCAGGCGTTTCTGCTTTTTCGAGGGGGGTTTGGCCGCCGAGGGTGTCGATGGGTTCGTCGGCCATGCCGTCTCCTAAAATTACCACATATTTCATTTTTTCATTCTCCTTTTTATGCACACGAACAGCTACCAAAGGGTATCTGTTCGGCGCTGATTCTCCTCGGTTTTCACGCATTCGCGTGAAAAACCTTCGCGGGATAACGACTACTGGGAACTTTCTGTCCCTTACACACACGAACAGCTATCAAGGGGTATCTGTTCGGCGCTGATTCTCCTCGGTTTTCACGCATTCGCGGGACAGCGGCTACCGGGGGTTTTCCATTCCTTACGCACACGGACGGATATCAAACGATACCCGCCCGCGCTGCTTCCCTTCCTATGAATGACGAATCCGGATCCGGCTGATCACCTTTCCATGCCTCTCCGCCATCGCCTTATACTGCGCCTCGGAAATAATCTCCGTCACAAATCCATACTCGCCTTCCAGCTCCGGCACAATCACCGGCCGAACCGTTCCAAAAATCTCTTCCGTCCTGGCCAGTTCCGTCTTTGGATCTCCCTTGGCACGCACGAAGAAACGCTTCTGGGAATTGCTGATATCGGTGAGTTCCAGCTTATGGCTGCTCCAGAAGGACATGATATTGCGGTGGAGATGCTTCGCTTCGTCTACCACGTCGGAGACAACCGCGCTGGCGGTCGGCAGCTTCCCTGCTCCGCTTCCATAAAACATCGCGTCTCCCAGCACATTGCCATGAACGAATATGGCGTTAAACACACCATTTACGCTGTAAAGCGGGTCATTCGGCCCCAACAGCGCCGGCGCAACCATTGCATAAAAGCACTCGCCCACCTTCTTACTGTAAGCAAGCAGCTTAATATTCATATCCATCGCCTTCGCATACTTAATATCCGCGGCCGTAATATTCGAAATTCCTTCCGTGTAAATATCCTCGAAATCCACCTGGCGGCCAAATGCCAGCGAAGAGAGAATCGCAATCTTCCGGCAGGCGTCATAGCCTTCCACATCAGCCTCCGGGTTCCGCTCCGCGTACCCCAGCTCCTGGGCCTTTTTCAGCACGTCTGCAAATTCCGAACCGTCCTGAATCATACTGGTCAGGATGTAGTTCGTGGTTCCGTTCAGAATCCCGGTGATCTCGTCGATCTCATCCGCGGTGAGCGAAGAATTTAACGGCCGGATGATCGGAATCCCGCCTCCGCAGCTCGCCTCGAACAGATAGTTAATGTTCCGTTCCCTGGCAATGTCCAGCAGCTCCGCGCCGTGGCGGGCCACCAGCTCTTTATTCGAGGTGCAGACGCTCTTCCCGGCCAGCAGGGCCTTTTTCGTAAAGGTATAGGCCGGTTCCACGCCGCCCATGACTTCCACCACGATGCGGATTTCCGGATCGTTTAAGATAATGTCGAAGTCGTGGACAACTTTTTCCTGGATGGGATCTCCCGGAAAGTCCCGCAGATCGAGGACGTATTTGATGTTAATCTCCTCGCCCGCTTTTTTATTAATGCTGCTGTGGTTTGTGTTAATGACTTCTACCACTCCGGAACCTACCGTTCCGTATCCTAATACTGCAATCTGAATCATGTCTTTCACTCCCTGGCTAGTATTTTCAGGTACTGGATACCTGGCTGCTTTTCGATTTCTTCAATCATCTCGGATACATCTCCCGTGTTCGGAAGCACCTCGACGCTGAGGGTCAGAGACGCAATCCCATTGATCGGGATACTCTGGTGGATCGTCAGGATATTTGCGTGATAATCCGCAACCTTATGCAGTACATCGGACAAAAGTCCCGGCTCATCATCCATCTGAAGCATGAAGGTAATGGTTTTCCCCTTCGCATTATCATGGAATGGAAAGATATCGTCCTTATATTTGTAGAATGAACTGCGGCTGATCCCCACTTTATCTGTGGCTTCCTGCACGGTGGCTACCCGTTCGGAGTCCAGCAGCCGCTTGGCCTCCACGACCTTTAAGAGGACTTCGGGAACGGCCTTCTGCTTGACCACATAATATTTGTTGTTTTCTGCCATTGGTTCCTCCTTGTTTGTATTACAAGTACATTTGTATCCACTCCAAAGATATTACCACGTTTTTGCCAAGGATGCAACGGATTTTTAAAAGCTTCGCCCGCTTCCGCTGAAAGAACCGCCTCCGGAAGAGGTATGCGTGGTCGTCACATTTCCTCCTCCGCCTCCGCTGTCTGGGGGCGGATCCTTTGGAATCCGGCGGCTGGTCACGAATTTGTTTACCAACTGGTCGTTTTCCCGGCGAACCTGGAAACTGCATTTCTTTCTCCACGGATACTTGTATGTAGAGAATTTTTTCCGATAAGAGGTCACGACGCCGATACAAGCAGCGGCGCCCGCGATCAATGCCGCAACCGCCGCCACACCTGCTTCCACCGGCGTAATCGACCGATACCGCTCGATTTCCCCTGTCTCACTGTTGTACCGGTACTGGTTTGCCGGAATCCCGGCCTCCAGGAAATCCACCGTCCGATCCAGCATTTTCATAAAACAGTCGTAATAATTCCCGGACGCCACGTCGTCGTATCCGGCGTCGATCACCGCGTCAGCCCGGCTGTCGGTCAGGTAATACTGTAGGTCATGGGCCACTTCCACCCGGACTTCCCGGTTATCCATATCGATCAGGTAAATGGCTCCGCCTTTTCGTTCATTGTCATAATAGCCCTGATCCATATAGAAATCATCGGCATATTCCGTAGGCGTCTTCCCTTCGGCGTCGTCGATGGTGAGGATCACGAAATTCATATCGTATTCCTCTTCCAGAGCCGAAATTTTGGTCAGGAGGTTTTCTTCTTCCCCCGTATCCAGCAAATCTGCATAGTCATAAACGGGCGCGGCTGCTTCTGCCCACAGGGGCGCTCCGGCCAGAAGCATCACGCTCAGGCAAAAAAGCGCCGGAAATCCACACATTTTCATTTTCATAGAAAGTACCCCCCGATCAAAAAGGCGATCAGCACCGGAATCGCCACCCCGAAAAACAGGGCTGCAATTTTTCCCCAGTCAATCGGCAGCACACCGCCAAAATCCCCATTCTGGCCGTTCATAGCATAGTAATAAAGCTTTCCGCCCTTGTCCCGGTAGGTCAGCACCCAGACCGGAAGCAGGACATATTTCCAATCCTGTTCATCGGCCCGGATCTGGCTTTTCTTCACCCGCACGGAGTCGTAGCCGTTCACACTTTCGCTCAGCAGGCGCTCCCCGTACTCCTGAATATCGGCCTGGATTTCCCCGTCCAGATCGGCCCGCTCCAGATCCCGCTTTTCGGCCTGGAAACCGGACAGATAGCCCAGTTCGAAGGGCTGACACGCATTCATGTCGTAGGGCCAGACGCCTTCGGAGAGCTGGCGGTCGGCTTTTTTCAATGCGCCGCGCACCATCTCCTGCATGGAAATTTCCCCTGCCCGTTCGGCATGGTAGACGCGGGTTTCCGTATATTCCATATCGCCTGCCCGCCAGACGCGCAGCCTGGTGGCCTCCGCGAGAATACTTCCATCTCCTTTGGCGTCGCAGACCCAGTAGGGGTAGTAAACGCCGGTGAGCTTTTCAATCTGCTCCTGGTTAAAGAAGGCTTTGGGGACGAATTTCTTTTTCTTCACAAAGGAGAGAAATGCTTCGGTGGCCTGCTTTTTGTCCAGTTTGAAGGGAATGACCTGGTCGGGAAGGTACGCGCCCGACAGGCGGCCTTCCAGAACCACCGGATTATGGCAGTAATAGCAGAAGGTTGCCGCGGTGGTGGAATCTGTCACGATCTCCGCGCCGCAGCTTGGACAGGTATAAACGACCGCCTCGTGTACGGCTTCTTCCGTCCTGGCGGACTCCTGCGCCTCCTGCTCTTCCTCCACGTCGTCAAAATAAGAAAGGCAGTATGCGCATTTGTATTTCTGAGTGGCGGGGTCGAACCGCAGTTCACCCCCGCAGTTTGGACACTTATAACTGACTGCCGCCATGGCCTACCTCCCTAGGGACGGGATTTTCCGCATTCCTGGCAGAATTTTCCCTTGTTTACGGTGCCGCAGGTGCACGTCCATTCTTCGGACGGGCGGGGTTTTCCGCATTCCTGGCAGAACTTTCCGGTGTTGACCGTGCCGCAGGCGCACGTCCAGCTTCCGGCGGGCGCAGGCTTAGGTGCACCGCATTCCTGACAGAATTTTCCCGTATTGGACGCCCCGCAGGAACAAGTCCACGCTCCGGCTTCCTGGCGGGCTGCCGCCTCTTTCGCTGCCTCCTGCTGCATCTGCATTTGCTTCATGTTTACCGCGGACGCATTTCCCATAAAACCGTCTGCGGCCTGCATCCCGGCTCCCATTCCCATGAAACCGGCCATGCTGCCGTTCGGGTTCGATCCGGCCGCTTCCAGTCCTCCTGCGACTGCCGCCTGAACGTAGCCTTCGCGGATGGAGGGATCGGCCATCATCGCTCCTTTGTTTCGCATGTTGATGAGTTTCTGGGATTCCTGGTCATAGGAAATGCTGGCAATTCCCACGGACTGGATCTCCATGCCGCGGGCTTCCCGCCATTCCTCGTCCAGGGTGTCGGCCATGCATTTGGACAGCTCCCGGCTCTTGGAAGTGAGGAAGGAAATCCGCACGCCGTCCGCCGCCATCTGATTGACCGTGGACTGTAAGGCGTCCAGAAATTCAGTCAGGTACTGTTCGTTAATCTCGTCGATGTCAACGATGTTTTTATTCTTCGGGACGGCCTCCGCGTAGAATTTCATCGGATCGGTGATCCGGATGGAATAGGTTCCGTGGGCGCGCAGGAACAGCTCCGCATTGTAGAAATTGTCGAAATAGTTGATCGGATTCCGGGTGCCAAACCGGATTCCCTTGACCTCCTGCAGATTGATATAATAGACTTTCTGGTTCTTCGGGGTACCGCCGCCAAAGCTGAAACGCTCGAAGGTATCGTTTAACGCGTCCCGGAATCCGCCGGAAAACATGGACGGCATGGAGGAATTGTCTACCTGGAAGTAGCCCGGTTCTGCGGTGTAGTCGATGATTCTGCCGCCGTCTACCAGCATCATGAACTGGTTGTCGTAGACGTGGATGACGCTGCCGTTGGCAATGGTGTCGTTTCCGTTTGGCGTAACGCCTTTCACAAAGACGGTGCGGTCGCCCATACCCTTGGGTTCCACCGCTTTCAGCCACTGGTCGCCCAGGGCGCCTTTTACGGAATTTACTGCTGCTTTGATAATACCCATTCTTCAAACCCTCCTTAGGAAACAATGAACAAAAGTGTGCTTCGTACACTCTCTCGCCCTCTATATCATCCAAGAAGCACACTTTTACTCTGTACGCCTTCGGTGTGCCGCGCCAGATGCGTTTGCCGAAGGCAAAATCTTCTTCTCGCATCTGTGTGCATCTTGCCCAGAGGGCTTTCACTTTATAGGAGCAATGTATTACAGTTTTATCATAAAACAACATTTCCTATAAAGTGAAAATCCCCGCCGGGCGCTCCCTGAACCCAGGCAGCCAAAAGGTTCCGGCTGCCGTCTGACAGGAACGGCTTCCCTGCGGGGATAACGGTGCAATTTTCGTATTTAGTCCGGCATGTCTGAGGTGTCCCCGGAGGACTCGCCCAGTGTCTGCCATTTCAGGTATGCATTGATAAACAGGTCGATGCCGCCGTCCATCACGGCGTCGGTGTTCCCGGTCTCGGCTCCGGTGCGGTGGTCTTTTACCATCGTATAGGGCTGCATGACGTAGGAACGGATCTGGTTCCCCCAGCCGATTTCTTTGACTTCGCCGCGGATACCGGAAACTTTTTCCGCATTTTCCTGCTGTTTTAACAGGTACAGCTTCGCTTTCAGCATCTGCATGGCTTTGTCCTTATTCTGGAACTGGGAGCGCTCGTTCTGGCACTGTACCACGATATTCGTCGGAATATGGGTAATACGGATGGCCGAGGACGTCTTATTAATATGCTGGCCGCCCGCGCCGCTGGAACGGTAGGTGTCGATGCGCAGGTCTTCTTCCCGGATCTCCACATCCACGTCTTCTTCAATGTCCGGCATCACGTCGCAGGACACGAAAGAGGTCTGGCGCTTTCCGGCCGCGTTAAAGGGGGAAATGCGCACGAGACGGTGGACGCCTTTTTCGGACTTCAGGTAACCGTAGGCATTCTCGCCGTTTACCTGGAAGGTGACGGACTTAATCCCGGCTTCGTCGCCGTCCAGATAGTCCAGGACTTCCATGGAGAATCCTTTTTTGTCCACCCATTTGCTGTACATCCGGTAGAGCATGCCGGCCCAGTCGCAGGACTCGGTTCCGCCGGCCCCGGCGTGCAGGGTGACGATGGCATTGTCCTTATCGTACTCGCCGGAGAGCAGGGTCTTGATCCGGATGGCCTCGTATTTCTGGATGAATTCATCCAGGGTGCTCTGGACTTCCGGGATCAGGGAGGGGTCGTTCTCCTCATTTCCCAGCTCGATCAGGGTCTCGATCTCTTCATAAAGCTCCTCTAACCGGGCGTAAACGGCCATGTCTTCTTTCATGCTGCTCAATTCTTTCATGGATTCCTGGGACTTCTGGGGATCGTCCCAGAAATCGGCTTCTTCCATGCGTCGTTCTAATTCCTGGATCTTCTGTTCTTTGTTCACCAGGTCAAAGTGAATCCCTCACTTCCACTAATGGTTTTTTGTACGTGTTTAATGTAAATTTAAACTGGTCTAATTCAACCACAAGCTTCACCCGCTTTCTATAATTGATTTCCTCTTCAGTATATACCAAAAAGGCCGATTTGTAAAAACAAATCGGCCCTCTTAAGGATTTCTTCATATTTTCGCGGTTCTTCAGGCTTTCTTCCGGCCGCAGCACTGTTTGTATTTCTTTCCGCTTCCGCAGGGGCAGGGATCGTTCGGATAGACTTTCTGGGTCTCGCGCTTCTTCGGGGCGCGGATGCTGGTATCGTCTTTGTTCGTTCCGGTGACTTTCGCCACTTCCTCGCGCTCCACTTTCTGTTCCACTTTTACGTGGTACAGCAGACGGATGGTATCCTGCTGGATGGAAGAAGTCATTTCGTTAAACATGTCGTAGCCGATCATCTTGTATTCGACTTTCGGGTCTTTCTGGCCGTAAGCCTGCAGGCCGATGCCCTGACGGAGCTGATCCATGTCGTCGATGTGATCCATCCACTTCCGGTCAATGACTTTCAGCAGGATGACGCGTTCCAGTTCGCGGAGCTGTTCGGCTTCCGGGAACTCGGCTTCTTTGCTCTCGTAGAGTTTTACGGCTTTTTCTTTTAAGGACTGCTTCAGCTCGTTCTTCTTCATCCGGCCTTCCACGGTGACTTTCGGGAGCGGGATGATGGGCAGGAGCAGGCCGTTTAATTCGGTGAGGTTCCATTCGTCGGAATCCTGGTCGTCGGAAATGCAGGTGTCTACAATGCCGTCCACCGTTTCCGTGATCATCTTATAGATGGCGTCGCGCATGCTTTCGCCGTCCAGGACGCGGCGGCGCTCGGCGTAGATGATCTCACGCTGTTCGTTGTTTACCTGGTCGTATTCGAGGAGGTTTTTCCGGATGCCGTAGTTATTGCTCTCGATCTTTTCCTGGGCTTTCTGGATGGCGCTGGAAAGCATCTTGTGCTCGATCTGCTCGTTCTCGGCCACGCCAAGGGAGCGGAACACGCCCATCAGACGCTCGGAACCGAACAGGCGCATCAGGTCGTCTTCCAGGGAGATGTAGAACCTGGATTCACCCGGGTCGCCCTGACGTCCGGAACGGCCGCGGAGCTGGTTATCGATCCGGCGGGACTCGTGGCGCTCCGTACCGATGATCTTCAAGCCGCCGGCTTCCCGTGCGGCGTCGTCCAGCTTAATATCCGTACCACGGCCGGCCATGTTCGTGGCAATGGTCACGGCGCCGTGGCGTCCGGCTTCGGCTACGATCTCGGCTTCCAGTTCGTGGAACTTCGCATTCAGGACTTTATGCTGGATGCCCTGACGGCGCAGCATATTGCTCAGAAGTTCGGAAGTCTCGATGGTGATGGTGCCGACCAGGACGGGCTGCCCTTTCTCGTGGGCTTCTTTGATGGCTTCCACAACGGCGTGGAATTTCTCTTTTTTCGTCATGTATACCGCGTCTTCTAAGTCTTTTCGGATAACCGGGCGGTTTGTGGGGATTTCCACAACGTCCATGCCGTAGATCTCGCGGAATTCTTTTTCCTCGGTGAGGGCTGTACCGGTCATGCCGGCTTTCTTTTTGTATTTGTTAAAGAAGTTCTGGAAGGTGATGGTGGCGAGAGTCTTGCTTTCGCGCTTCACTTTCACGTGCTCTTTCGCCTCGATGGCCTGGTGCAGGCCGTCGGAGTAGCGGCGGCCGGGCATAATACGTCCGGTAAATTCGTCGACGATGAGGATTTCGTCGTCTTTTACCACGTAGTCTTTATCGCGGAACATCAGGTTATTGGCGCGAAGGGCCAGGTCGACATTGTGCTGGATCTCCAGGTTCTCTGCGTCGGAGAGGTTCTCGATCTGGAAGAATTTCTCGACTTTCTTTACGCCGTCGGCGGTCAGGGTCACGACTTTGTCTTTTTCGTTTACAATGAAGTCGCCGGTCTCGGTGATCTCTTCGCCCATGATGGCGGACATTTTCGTGACTTCGCCGCTGGCTTCGCCGCGTTCGAGCTGTCTGGCAAGGACGTCGCAGACTTCGTAGAGTCTGGTGGACTTGCCGCTCTGGCCGGAGATGATGAGCGGAGTACGGGCTTCGTCGATCAGGATGGAGTCGATTTCGTCGATGATGGCGTAGTGCAGTTCGCGCTGGACGAGCTGTTCTTTATAGATTACCATGTTATCACGGAGGTAGTCGAAACCGTCTTCGTTATTCGTGATGTAGGTGATATCGCAGGCGTACTGTTCGCGGCGCTCGTCGTTATTCATAGAGTTTAAGACGCAGCCTACGGTCAGTCCCAGGAATCGGTGAACCTGTCCCATCCACTCGGCATCACGGTGTGCCAGGTAATCGTTTACCGTGACAACGTGCACGCCTTTTCCTTCCAGGGCGTTTAAGTAGGCCGGGAGGGTAGATACCAGGGTTTTTCCTTCACCGGTACGCATTTCTGCGATACGTCCTTGATGGAGGATGATGCCGCCGATGAGCTGGACTCGGTAGGGTTCCATATTCAGTACACGCCTTGCTGCTTCCCTGACGGTGGCGAAGGCTTCCGGGAGCAGGTCGTCTAAGGTGGCTCCTTCTGCCAGGCGCTGTTTGTATTCCTTTGTTTTACCGCGCAGTTCCTCGTCGGAAAGGGCCTGCATGGTTGGCCGCAGGGATTCTATTTTGTCCACCAGCGGCATGATCCTTTTCAATTCACGTTCGCTGTGCGTACCGAATACTTTTTGAATCAAATTCATGATGCTTTTTCTCCTATTTTGCTTTCTGTCTGTTACGTAACCTTTGAACTATCTCTGTTATTCTACCACTTTCATTCTCGATTAACAATGAAAATTTTATGAACAAGGCGTAAACTTGGCAAAACAAAAGTGTGCTTCACACATTCTCGCGCCTTCTATACCATCCGAGAAGCACACTTTTACTGCGCCAGATGCGTTTGCCGAAGGCAAAATCTTCTTCTTGCATCTGTGTGCATCCTCCCGAAAGGTTTTGCTTTATAGAATCAACGTGTTACAGTTTTATCACAAAACGGTGCTTCCTATAAAGCAAAAAAGCAGTACGCCTGCTTTTTTATGATTTTTTTGGCGTACTGCTTTCTATTATCCTGCTTTTTCGTCTCAGCACTCCGGCTCGATCAGGCCGTAGGTGTTTCCTTTTCTCTTATAAACCACATTGACCTCTTCGGTCTCAGCATTTCGGAATACGAAAAAGTTATGTCCCAGCAGCTCCATCTGGATGCAGGCATCCTCCGGATACATGGGCTTCATCCCGAACTGTTTCGTCCGGATGATGCGTACTTCTTCGTCGTCCTCCACTTCTTTTTCGATGAACTCTTTCCGGAAGTTTCCGCCTTCCTGGTGTTTGTCGATGATTTTGTTTTTGTATTTGCGAAGCTGGCGCTCGATGACTTCTTCTACCAGGTCGATGGAAACATACATGTCGTTGCTCACCTGTTCGGAGCGGATGATGTTTCCTTTTACGGGGATGGTAACTTCAATTTTCTGGCGTTCTTTTTCGACGCTCATGGTAACGATGATCTCGGTTTCAGGAGTGAAGTACCGTTCCAGTTTGCCCAGCTTGTCCATGACGACATTTCTGAGGGAATCTGTCACCTCTATGTTTTTTCCGCTGATTGTATAACGCATAAGATCAACTCCTTTTTCTGTATTTCCAGCATGCGGCCTGTGTCGGTTCTTGTGATGTACAGGAATTTACGCGCGATTCGCATAAATGTTCTGAATGCTGTAAAATTATTATATCATATCCTGACAATTTTACAAGTTTTTTTCGAAAATTGTAGCCCGTATCCCTCATTAAAATCCGCCTTCATTATACGCTCTGGCAATCACATAGGATGGTTCATAATAAGCGCTGCAATTATAATTATCAATCGTATAGCAGATTTCATCATTATACACCCGAACCATCCCATCCACATAATCTTCCTCCGGCTGCCGGGTGTCCTCAATCAAACGGCTGTAGACCTTCCCCATCTGCGTTTCCGTCGGAATCTTTCTGACAAGCTCCGAATCCACATTCGTAATGTCGAAACTGCCTTTTTGAAGGCCATAGGTTTCAATCCAGTCATCCTCTACCTGCAAAGGATTTTCGCAATGCAGCACATTTGCAACGCTGATCAAATGTCTCCATTCCTCTTTCTCTATAGCATTTACAACATAACGATTTCGCTGGTGCAGCCTTCGCGCAATACGCTCAATCATATAACACAAAAAATACAGATCATTCCCTGATACTGTCTCATCCGAAAAATAGATGTTTTTCATACGCTGTAACTCCTTTTAAAATGAACCGCATCCAACGCCTTTTCCGTGCAAAATACAATCTGATGGGTGGGATACTTAAACTTCACCAGTACCCAAAACGCTTCTCTGGAAATTTCTCCCCGCACAAAATCTTCTATGTAATCCCAAATCGTATCATCTGCCATCGGCCCTTCCACGATATCCCACGAATGTTCCTCACCGCGTCTGCAGGCAATTACAAAATCAAGCCATTCCTCTGACATTTTCTCGAAACTCAGGATTTTCAATTCCGCATACTCGTTATATTCATATACGTTTACCACATGATTTTTCCGCTTCGTCAGAGCCCATCTTTGCGCCTGTTTTTCAAGATTCGTACAATAAAAACCATATCCAAAATCCTTATAATGTCCGTGTGTGAGGACGCGTGGAACAGTTACCGTCACATTGCTTCCATGATATAATTCCAAATCGTTCCCTCCCTGTTTTTTCTGATTTCTAATTATAAAGTATTTCATTCCTCTTTTCAATCCATTCCCGAAACGCTTTACAATCTTCCATTTCTTGTACTATAATCATTACCAGAAATAATAACAGGAGGAAAACCATGAATGAAAACCCACTCGGATATGAAAAAATATCCAAATTACTAAAAAGCTTCGCCATTCCCTGCATCACCGCCTCTCTGGTCAGCTCCCTCTACAACATCGTCGACCAGATTTTCATCGGCCAGGGTGTCGGCTACCTCGGAAATGCCGCCACCAACGTCTCCTACCCGCTGTCCACCATCTGCCTGGCTATCTCCCTCTTAATCGGCATCGGAAGCGCCTCCCGCTTCTCCATCTGCCTCGGCAGAAACGAAACCGACTATGCCGCCAGAATCGCCGGCAGCGGCATCCTCCTAATGATCCTATCCGGCCTCCTCTATCTGATCATCGGCGAAGCCTTCCTGACTCCCCTTTTAAAAATCTTCGGAGCAACCACAGAGGTCTTACCTTATGCGCAGCAATACGCCGGCATTACCTTACTCGGCATGCCCTTCCTGATCATCACCAACGGCATGACCAACCTCATCCGTGCCGACGGGAAACCCCGCTATTCCATGATCTGCGTCATATCCGGCGCGGTCATCAACACTATTTTAGACCCGATTTTCATCTTCGTCTTTGGCTGGGGCGTATCCGGTGCGGCGCTGGCAACCATCCTCGGGCAAATTTTTTCCTGTTTCCTGACTCTGCGGTATCTGCCGAAATTCCAGACCATCCATCTTACGAAAAGCTGCTTCCGGCTCGAACTCCGGGAAGTTTCCAAAACCTGTTACATGGGAATCAGCAACTGCATTAACCAGGTCGCCATTACCTTTGTCCAGATCGTATTAAACAATTCCCTGACCTATTACGGCGCGCAGTCCATTTACGGGGAAGATATCCCGCTGGCCGCCTGCGGAATCGTCATGAAAACCAATGCGATCCTTCTGTCTATCATTGTCGGGCTTTCCCAGGGCGCACAGCCCATCATCGGCTTCAATTACGGAGCCGGAAAATACGACCGGGTAAAGCAGACCTACCTGCTGGCCATCAAATGGAACTTCGCCGTTTCCGCGGTTGGTTTTATCCTGTTCCAGTTTTTCCCGCGTCAGATCATTTCGCTGTTTGGAAGCGGGGATGCGCTCTACTATGAATTTGCCGTCCTGTTTATGCGGACATTCCTGTTCATGGTGATTGTCAACGGCGTGCAGCTTCTCTCCTCGAACTTCTTTACCGCGATTGGAAAGGCGTTAAAAGGACTTCTGCTCTCGCTGACCAGACAGGTGTTTTTCCTGATTCCGCTGATTCTGATCCTGCCGCTTTGGTTTGGGATTTACGGCGTTATGGTGGCCGGGCCGATTGCGGATTTTATCGCGTTTGTCGTATCCGTTATCTTTGTCCGCAAGGAATTTCGGCGCCTTTCATCCAAGCAGGCAGCCGCTTAACGACCGAAAAAGCCGGGAACCTTTTTCAGATTCCCGGCCCTTTTTGTCCGTTTTTATTCTGCTTCGACCGCTACAATTCTGCCTTCGCCATACGGGTCTGCATACTGTTCGCCGACAACGCCGTCCATGCCTTCGGTAATGTAGGTGATCAGCACCTGATTATCCAGCATCACGTCTTCCAGAATCAGCTCGCAATCCTGGAACATGGTCATACCGTCCCCGGCATTCTTCAGCATGTAGTTATGGGAAGCAACGGTGTAAGTGGCCTCCAGGTCAAGCGGTTCCTCTCCTACCATGACATTCTGAACACGGTATTCGCCGTCAACGCCTGTGAACATGCCGTTTTCATCCAACTGAACGGAAGATTCGATATCGGTGTGGATCTCGTAGGTCAGCCCGGATACCTGCAGGAATCCGCCGGATTCTTCCGGAGTTACCATCGCGCCCAGTTCCAGAGCGTCCAGAACCTGCTGTCCGGTGGCTTCCACCATGCAGAGTTCGTTCCCGAACGGGTGAACGCTGATGATATCATTATAAGTAATGTCGCCCGCGAGGATGTCCACGCGGATGCCGCCGCCGTTTACGAGGGCAATGTCTGCGCCCGATACATAGCGGTACGCGTCTGCACAAAGATCTCCAAGGTTCGTCTCCGCATTCCGGATGATGCGGATCTTCTCTTCTTTATCCAGGGAGGACGGGTCGTTGATCACGAGGTCTACGTCGGATTTTGCAACGACTTCGTTCAGGACTTCTTCAAACTCTGCGGTAATCTCTGCAACGCAGCTCTCCACGTCCGCATCCGCATTGTCATAATCGGTCACGAGCTGGGAAGAAATCGTCCCGTCTGCCGCAATGGTAAGCTGGCCAATAGCGGAAAGCTTCGTTCCGGTGGAGGTCAAAAGCACGTTCTCGCCGTCTTTATTCTTCACCTGTTCTCCCTCGATGGTGCTGTGGGAGTGGCCGTCCAGCATCACGTCGATGCCGGTGGTGTTCGCGATCACTTCCGTGGACATCCAGGGGCTGCAGGCGGATTCGATTCCCAGGTGGGCGATGGCAATGACGATTTCCGCGCCCTCTGCTTTCGCATCGTCAACGGCCTTCTGCACGCTGGCGTAAACCGCGCTGCCGTCCTCGTCCTGCTGGAATCCGTAGATATAATTTCCATCCTCATCCTGGAAATAAGCCGGGGTGGAGGAGGTAATCGTCCGCGGGGTGCAGATGCCGACAAAGGCGACTTTCCGGCCGCCCAGCTCGCGGATCGTGTAGGCAGGGAAGACGGTTTCGCCGGTGGTCAGATCGGTAAAGTTACAGGAAATGTATTCGTACTGCGCTTCTTCGGCGAGGGCCAGGAAGTTATCCATGCCGTAGTCGAATTCGTGGTTTCCCGGAATGGCCACGTCATAGCCGGTCTTTTCCATAATGTCAACCAGGTAGGAGCCCTGGGAGAGTGTTCCGATGGCTTCGCCCTGGATGGCGTCCCCGGCGTCTACCAGGATAACGTCGTAGCCCGCGTCGGCGAGTTCGGTTTTCAGACCGGCGACGGCGGCGTAGCCGAGACGGCCGTTTTCTTCATCCGCGGATACGGCACAGTGAATGTCGTTTGTGTAGAGTACAGCAATGTCTTTTGTTTCTTCTGCGTAAACGGGTGCACAGGTGCTGATCGCCATTCCCAGGACAACCAGAGATAACAATTGTTTTTTCATAGCGTTCCTCCTTTTTCTTTTGACAGATTCCCTGTCTGTTTTTGGTTTTTGTTGCATGGCTTCATTATACCATGAGAAGGCATGGTTTACAAATAAAATCTCTTATGAAGGTTGCAATTTCTACTTGACATCTGCGGCCGCATTTCGTACAATAACCTTGCCTGTTTTTTCAAACAGATTATTCAGTACAAATGCTGGATAAGGCGCGGTCTGAAATGTCCGTCCTTATCCTTTTTTGCGTTTAAAGGAGAATGCACATGGATTTTTTAACGGGAAACTTAAAACAGCTTTACTTAAAATACCTGGCCACAGCCTTTGGCAGCGCGCTGATCGGCTCCATCTACTCCATCGTAGATATGGCGATGGTGGGCCAGTACCACGGGCCGGACGGAACCGCCGCCCTCGCAGTCGTTGCCCCGATCTGGAATATTATTTTCAGCCTCGGCCTTCTTACCGGCATCGGCGGTTCCGTCATTTTCAGTACCCTCAAAGGCGCGCAGGGCGGAAAAGCGGGCGCGGAAAACGAATATTTTACCGCATCCCTGATCGGCTCCTGCATCCTTGCCGCTGTGGCCTGGATTGCCGTGATCTTTTTTGACAAGGAAATGCTGCTGCTTTTCGGCGCGACGGAAGAGCTGCTTCCCCTTGCGCAGCGGTATCTGATCCCGATCAAGTTCGTCCTGCCTTTGTATCTGTTTAACCAGATGCTCTCATCCTTTCTGCGCAATGACGGAAACCCCGGCCTGGCCACCGTCAGCGTCCTTGCAGGCGGCTTTTTCAATGTGTTCGGCGACTATCTCTTTGTCTTTGTATTCGATATGGGAATCTTCGGCGCGGGCGTCGCAACCGCCCTTGGCTCCTGCATCTCTTTCGTGATCGTTTTGACGCACTTTTTCACGAAAAAGAACACGCTGAAGATCGTGCGCACTGCAAACCTGCCCGCGAAACTGCGCAAAATCGCCGTCACCGGATTTTCCACCTTCTTCATCGATATTGCCATGGGAATCCTGACCATTCTCTTTAATCGTCAGATTGTGAAATATTTAGGTGCAAACGCGCTGTCCGTCTACGGCATTATTATCAATATCAGCACGTTCGTGCAATGCTGTGCTTACAGTGTCGGACAGGCCGCCCAGCCGATCATTTCCGTCAATTTCGGCGCTTCCCAGGGAGCGCGCATTAAGGAAACGCTTCGCTATGCGCTGGTGACAACGGCCTTTTTCGCCTTGTTCTGGACGATTTTGACGGAAGCCATACCCACGGTTTTTGTCAAAATCTTTATGACTCCGACTCCGGAAGTGCTGGAGATAGCGCCGCAGATCATCCGTACCTACGGCCTGTCCTTCCTGCTCCTTCCGCTCAATATTTTTTCGACCTATTATTTCCAGGCAATTCTGAAGCCCAAGGCGGCCTTCCTGGTGTCCGTCTCACGCGGATTCGTTATCAGCGGGATTCTTATTTTCCTGCTGCCGCTTTTGCATGCGGAGGCGATCTGGCTTGCGATGCCGATTACGGAGCTGCTGGTGGCCGTGTATGTTGTGATTGCAATGCGCAGCTATACGAAAAAGCTGCCGTAAATTCCGGTAAAATTTTTTCATGGAGAAATCTGCTTCTTTGTGGTATACTTGGGAAGGACTGAATCCCAGTTCCGGGATATTGGCATGCCCGGACATTTTTCTATGTAATGACGCCCTGTGAACAGGGTATGGAGGTTCAGTGAGAAAAAGAGGTGCCCGAAATGAACATTGCAATTGTAGACGATCTGGAAGACGACCGGCTTACGCTGGCGGAAACCCTGTCCGACTTTGAAAAGCACCGGGGGCTTCACTTCTCCATGGACGCTTTCGCCAGTGCGGAAGCCTTTCTGGAAAATTTTGAGCCGAACAAGTATGCAATTATTTTTATGGATATTTATATGGAAGGGATGAATGGGGCGGAAGCCGCTGCCAGGATCCGGCGGCAGGATGCGAGCTGTCTGGTGATTTTCCTGACGACCAGCATGGATTTTATGTCTGAGGCTTTTTCCTGCCATGCGTTTGAGTATATTCAGAAGCCGATTGGGCGGGAGCGCCTGTTTCAGGTGCTGTCGGATGCGCTTCGGGTGCTGCCGCATGCGCTGCGGTATGTGGAGTTTACGTATAACCGCCAGGCGGTTCGGCTTTTGTATAATGATATTGTCAGTGTTGTGGCGAACCGCCATAATACGGACATTACGGATCTGCGCGGCGCTGCCTACTCTCCTTATGTCAGTTTTTCGAAATTTATTCAGCCGCTGGAGGCGGATCGGAGGTTTCTGCTGATTAATAAGGGGGTTTTGGTCAATATGGATCATATTCAGGGGTTTGAAAATGGGAGCTGCCTGTTGAGCGGGAAGGTGAGGCTTCCGGTGCGGATTCGGGAGTATGCGACGATTGAGCGGGCGTGGCTGGATTATACGTTTTCTCAGATTCGGCATGAATTTTAGGGGGCGGGCCGTGGAGCGCCGGGCGCGGCGCACAGGGATTTCTGGCCCGGTTTGCTGGATTTCGCGCAGGGTTTAGGGATTCCTGGCCCGGTTGGCCGGATTTCGCGCAGGGCGCACAGATTCCTGGCCTGGTTGGCCGGGCGCGGCGCGGGGCTCATGGATTTTCGGCTAGGTTGGCCGGGTTTCACGCGGCTTTCATGGGCGTTCGCTGTACTTTTCCAGGATTTTCCGGTAGGAGAGGCGGCCGCCGAACAGATCAAGGGCGCTTCCTACTGTCACATCCAGGTAGCCCTGGCCGAGTCGTTCCAATGCATCCAGGTCTTCGTAGCTTCCCACGCCGCCTGCATAAGTAATCGGTATCTTGTGCCAGCCGCCCAGCATGGCCACCAGCTCTTCTTCGATTCCCGACGCTTTTCCTTCCACGTCCACCGCGTGGATCAGGAATTCGCTACAGCTTCCGGCCAGCTCATCCAGCGTCGCCTCGGTCAGAATCACGTCTGTAAACTTCTGCCAGCGGTCTGTGACGATGTAATAGTTCCCATCTTTTTTCCGGCAGCTCAAATCCAGAACCAGCCGTTCTTTCCCCACCGCACGGAGTATCCGCTCTAAATTTTCCTCATGGAACTGACCGTTTTTAAACACGAAACTGGTAACAATCACATGGGACGCCCCGGCATCCAGATAATCCGCCGCGTTCTCATCGTGAATTCCTCCGCCAATCTGGAGGCCGCCCGGATAAGTCCGAAGAGCGTTCACAGCCTGCGCGCGTGTCGCTTCAAAGTAGGGCGAATCCGCCCCGTTCAGCAGGATCACGTGGCCGCCGCGCACCTGATCTTTCTGATAAAAGTCCGCATACCAGGCTGCATCCATCTCCGAAACAAAATTTTCTGCTGCGCGGTCGCCAGTGTCCCGCAGACTTCCCCCTACGATCTGTTTTACTTTTCCATTATGTATATCAATGCATGGCCGAAATCTCATCTTCTGCTCCATTCTGCCGCCAGGCGGCGCTTTTTCTGCTATTATAGAGGATTTTCTCAGATTCTTCAAGCACCTGTGCCGGACCGCGATGTTCTCGGCGCCCCGCCAAGCGCAAACGCGCGATGGGCTGACTCTATAACGCCTGTTTCACGGGATTCCCCTGCCAAGCGCAGACACCGGATGGCTCCTTGACGCCTGTTTCACAGCGCTCCCCCGCTAGGCACAGAATCGCCAGGCAGTAATGTCGCCCTGTGCGTCCGCCGCCTCCGCCTATCGAACACACAAGAT
>JAUNPS010000063.1 GCA_030536575.1 Eubacteriales bacterium
CAATGCCGATGTGGCTCAATTGGCAGAGCAGCTGATTTGTAATCAGCAGGTTATCGGTTCGAGTCCGATCATCGGCTCTGAAAACATAATATGGATGGATTCCCGAGTGGCCAAAGGGGACAGACTGTAAATCTGCTGCAAATTGCTTCGGTGGTTCGAATCCACCTCCATCCATTCGGATAAGAAATTATCCGCGCAGGGCTTCCTGCTTAATTAAATAACGCGGGGTGGAGCAGCCTGGAAGCTCGTCGGGCTCATAACCCGAAGGTCGCAAGTTCAAATCTTGCCCCCGCAATTTATGCCTGGTTAGCTCAGTTGGTAGAGCAGAGGACTGAAAATCCTCGTGTCTCTGGTTCGATTCCGGAACCAGGCATTTTGAATGTCAACCATTCAAAAACTCCATAAGAGATGGGATATTAGCTCAGTCGGTAGAGCACTTGACTTTTAATCAAGTTGTCCGGGGTTCGAATCCCCGATGTCTCATGTTGTGAACGGAAAGCTTCTTGCGAAAGGCTTTCCGTTTTTTGCTATTTAAAAATAAAGAAAGGAGCAGTTTTCATGAATGAAACCATTCAAAATGAATTTCTAAAAGTAACGATAGACCCGCTGGGGGCCCAGCTCAAATCTGTAACCGACGGCATCTGTGAATATCTCTGGCCCGGCGATCCAAATCTGTGGAAAGGAACCGCTCCGGTGCTGTTTCCATTTATCGGGCGTTTGTATGGGAAGACTTACCGCTATCAGGGGAAAGAATACGAAATGCCATTGCATGGATTTCTTTCGAAGAGTGTTCTGGAGAGCGAGAAACTGGCAGAAAATAAGATTCGATACCGTTTAAATGCGAATGCGGAGACGAAGAAGATGTATCCGTTTGATTTTCAAGCCGGTGTGGAATATCGGCTGGAGGAACGGAAACTGACGGTTTGCTTTTTCGTGAAAAACAGGGGAAAAGAGCCGATGTATTTCGTTTTTGGGGGGCATCCGGGCTTTCGGCTGCCATTGGAGGAAAACTTATCCTTCGAAGATTATAAGCTCTGTTTTGAGGCGGGAAACGCGCCACAGAGGGTATTATTTTCGTCAGAGAGTCTGACGGACAGCGTGGTGCCTTATTCAATCGAAAACGGAGAAATTCCGCTGAGGCACAGCCTGTTCGACGACGAGGCAATTGTACTGAAAAATGCCGGAAAATCCGTAAAAATCATCAGCGAAAAAGGAACCAGAGGAATTCAGGTCGATTTTCCGGACTTCCCATACGTTGGTTTCTGGCATGTTCCGAAGACGGAAGCGGGTTATGTCTGTGTGGAACCATGGACGGGACTTCCGGGGCGTCAGGGCATTGTGGAAGAATTGGAGACTATGCAGGATCGCACGGTATTGGAGCCTGGAAAAGAATACCGGAACCAGTGGGCTATTACTTTTTTCGTCTAAACATTGACAGGGAAAAGATTCCTCTTTATAATAACGTTATAGCGTATAAAATGCAATATAACGGAAATGAGGAAGAATGAATGAAAAAAGCCTTTGTCTGTGGAATTCTTGCGTCTTTGTTTTTTGCTTTTACCTTTGTACTGAACAGCAGTATGAACCTGGCAGGCGGTTTCTGGATGTGGAGCGCCTGTCTGCGGTATCTGTTCATGCTTCCGCTCCTTGCGCTTCTCTTGTGGGTACTGCCGGGAGATCGGTTTACGCCTGTTTTGAAGGCGATCAAAAGGCAGCCGGGGAGCTGGTTTTTGTGGAGCACGGTGGGATTCGGACTTTTTTATCTGCCGCTGACGATGGCGTCTGTTTTCGGGGAATCCTGGCTGGTGGCGGCATCCTGGCAGTTGACGATTGTGGCGGGAGTGCTTTTGACGCCGCTTTTCGGAAAGCGGATACCGATGAAAAATCTGATGATGGCTTTCGTTATTCTGGCGGGTATTTTTCTTCTGCAAATGCCGCATCTTTCTTCCGGAGATTGGAAAGGAAACGGTATGGCTCTTGTGCCGGTTTTGATTGCGGCGTTCAGCTACCCGTTGGGAAACCGGAAAATGATGCAGCATTGCCCGGAGGAAATGGATACGATTCAGCGCGTATTCGGAATGACGCTGTGCAGTATGCCGTTTTGGATTCTGACGGCAGTCGTCGCCTTCGTTCAGGCGGGGCTTCCGGGGAAGGGGCAGATTGTTCAGTCGGCCGCGGTTGCGCTGTTTTCGGGAGTTATTGCGACGATTTTATTTTTCTATGCGACGGATCTGGTGAAGGGCAATCCAAAGCAGCTGGCCATTGTGGAGGCAACCCAGAGCGGCGAGGTGGTGTTTACCCTGATTGGAGGCGTTTTATTGCTGGGCGAACAGGCGCCAAATGCAATGGGATTGGCGGGCTTGGCGCTGATTATCGGCGGAATGCTTTGCAATAGTTTCCTGAGCGCAGCGTAGACATTGCCCCAAATGGAAAGGGAGGTTTTGATGGAAACCTTAAATGAAGTAATTTCAGCAAATTTAAAGCGTATTCGGAGGGAGCGGAACCTGACGCTGGACGATACCGCAGTCATGACCGGAGTCAGCAGAAGCATGTTAGGGCAGATCGAGCGGGGAGAGTCCAGCCCTTCTGTGGGAACTTTATGGAAAATTGCAGCGGGACTGAAGATTTCTTTTACGACATTGATGAAAGAGGAGCAGCGGGAGGCAAAAATTGTCGATAACCGCCAGAAACAGGCACTGACAAACGGCGACGCGGGCTTTCGGCTCTATACGGTCTTTCCTTTTGAGCCTGGGCGGAATTTTGAAATTCTGTATATCGAGATCGATTCGGGCGTGCGCTCAGATTCCAGCCCCCATGAGCCGGGGACAGAGGAATTTACGATGGTTTATGAAGGGGAACTGACGCTGACGGTGGATGAGAAAGTCTACACGGTGAAGGAGGGCCAGTCCATTCACTACAAGGCGGATGCGGCCCATGCGTATGAGAATCGGGCGAAGACAATGGTGAAGCTGTGTATGGTGATTTCCTACCTGTAATATTTAGAAAAACTTAAGACTTTTGGCAGGTGCTTTGTGTCTGCTCCTATGGTAGAATGAAAGGGAACAAAGGTTTGATTGTGAAGAGAGGGGGAGACGAATGAGCAAAGTCAGGGGAGTCTTTCTGGGAGTCTTATTTTTCTTTGCATTTATACTGCCATTTCAGACGGCGGATGCGGCGATCTCGGATGTGGCGGACAGAGTTTGGGCCTCGGAAGAGAGGCATGAGTTTTATGAGTTCGGATACGCGAAAGATTATTTAAAACAGCAGTTGATAAAAAGAGAAGAGAAGATTTCCTTCACATTGATCAGCACGACTTCAAATGGGAAACAGCTGCTGACTGACCTTTTGGATGCGGCGATGGAGACCACGAGTACCACAAAAGGGCGTGAGGGCGATTATCTTGACCTTCATATAGACAGTTATGCGAATCCCGTTTGCTACAGTATTCCGGTCTATGATAAGGCGAATAAAAGCATTTTATACTATGAGCACCAGTTTACCTATGCGGTAAAATATTACACGACCTGGGATCAGGAAAAGGAAATGACCATTCGGGTTTCTCAGGTATTGACGGATCTGAATCTGACTGATAAAAGCACTTATGAAAAGGTAAAAGCCATCTATGATTACGTGTGTAAAAATGTTTCTTACGATTACACGGATAACGATGGAAAATTTTCCGCATACAATGCGCTCGTAAAGCGAAGCGCCGTCTGTCAGGGCTATGCATCCCTGATTTACCGTCTCATGCGGGATGCGGGCATTGAATGCAGAGTTATTAAAGGAACCGGCATGGGCGTGGCTCATTCCTGGAACATTGTAAAAATTGGAAGTAAATTTTATAATCTGGACGCTACCTGGGACGCGGGAAGAGACGACGACGAGTATAAATGTTTTCTGAAAACACAGGCCGAGTTCACGGGCCATAAACGCGATTCTGCATATACGACAGCGGAATTTAACTCGGAATATCCCATGGCGACGGAGTCTTACTGCTTTGGCAGCCACGTATGGGCGTCCGATTATACTGTGGATGTGGCGCCGACTTGCTCTTCCTATGGGCTGAAATCGATCCATTGTACCAAATGTGACGAAGTAAAGGAAGGTTCTCTGAAGCAGATTAAGAAGACGGCGCATACTTATGGCTCCTGGCAGGTAAAAGAAAAAGCCACGATCTTCGAAAACGGCGTGAAGGTTCGCATCTGTTCCGTATGCGGCGCAGAAAAAACGGCGGCGATCAAGAAATTGACCGCAAAAGTGACGCTGAACGCTTCCAGCATTCGGATGAAAGTGGGCCAGACTTCCACCGCATTGGAAATTTCGAAGAAAAATTCGGCGGATTCTGTGGTGAAATGGACTTCCTCGAAATCGGACGTTGTGGCGGTGGGAAGAAAGACCGGAAAACTGACGGCGAAGAAAAAAGGAACCGCCGTTATTACGGTGACGATGAAAAGCGGCGTAACCGCCTCCTGTAAAGTGACGGTAGGAACTTCCACGGTAAAAGCGAAATCCATTGCCTTTTCCGAAAAGAAACAGACGCTGCAGGCAGGCGAAAAATTGAAGCTGAAGATCGTCTATAATCCGATCACAGCCACGGATAAAATTTCTTATACAGTCTCGAAAAACGGGGTTTTGTCGCTGAAAAACGGGGTCGTGACAGCGAAAAAAGCGGGCGTTGCATACGTCAAGGCCACGACGAAGAGCGGGCTGACGGCGAAATGCCGCATTACCGTAAAGGAATGAGAAGATGGCACAGCTTTATGAGTTACTGAAGGAATATTGCGGTTCGCAGGCGTATCCGTTTCACATGCCGGGTCATAAGAGGCGGGCGGAGGCGTTTGCGGATCCCTTTTCCATTGATATTACGGAAATTGACGGATTTGACAATCTGCATCATCCGGAAGGGATTCTGAAGGAAGCCCAGGAGCGTCTGGCGGCGCTGCGGGGTTGTACGGACGCTTTTTTTCTGGTAAATGGAAGTACGGGCGGTATTTTGAGTGCGGTTTCTGCCTGTACGAGTCCGGGCGGGAAGCTTTTGATGGCCAGGAATTGCCATAAGGCGGTGTATCATGCGGTGTATCTGCGAAATTTAAGGCCGGTTTATCTCTATCCGTGCCAGGAAGAGACGTATGGGATCAGCGGCGGCCTGGAGCCGGAGCGTATGGAGCGGCTTTTGCAGGAAAATCCGGATATTCAGGCGGCGGTGATCACGTCGCCGACGTATGACGGCGTGGTGTCGGATGTGAGGGGGATTGCAAAGATTGCCCATAAATATGGAATACCGTTGATTGTGGATGAAGCCCATGGAGCCCATTTCGGATTTCATGGGTATTTTCCGGTTAGTGCGGCGGCGTTGGGGGCGGATCTTGTGATTCAGAGTTTTCATAAGACGCTTCCGTCGCTGACGCAGACGGCGGTTTTGTACCGGAATGGGGAGCGGGTGGATCGGGAGAGGCTGACGCGTTTTCTGGGGATTTATCAGACAAGCAGCCCTTCGTATGTGTTTTTGGCGTCGATTGACCGTTGCGTGGCATTGCTTGCGGAACAGGGGGAGCAGTTATTTTCGGAGTTTTCGGAAAAACTGGAAGAATTCCGAAGAGAGGCGAAGCATTGGAGACAGATTCGAGTGCCGGGCAGGGAACTGGTCGGGACGAGTGGGATTTTTGATCTGGATTTGTCGAAGCTGATTCTTTCGGTGAAGGATGTGTGCTCAGGGAGGGAATTGAGCGCAATGCTTCGGGAGCGCTACGGATTGGAAATGGAAATGGATGCGGGCGGCTATGCGCTGGCGCTGACTTCTTTTGCGGATACGAAGGAAGGATTTTCGCGGCTTTCGGCGGCGCTTGGGGAGATTGACCGGGAGCTGGAAGGGCGAAGGCAGGCGTGGGCGGTTCCGGATTCTGTGATGGAAAATGCGTATGTGTGCAGTCCGTCGGAGGCGTGGGATGCGCCGGTGCGGACGGTGAAGATGGCAGAGAGTGAAGGAATGGTTTCGGCGGAATTTTTGTATTTGTATCCGCCGGGGATTCCGTTGGTGGTTCCGGGGGAGCGGATCAGTGGGTTGCTTCTGGAACGGGTAGAACGATGTAAGAGGAATGGGCTGTCGCTTCAGGGGACGGCGGATTTTGCGTGTGAAAAGATTCAGGTGATGGAGGAGATGTGAGAGATGGGAAAGATTTTTTATGTGATGGGGCCGAGTGCGTCTGGGAAGGACACGGTTTATCAGGAGGTGCTGGGACGGGAGGAGCTGGGGCTTCGAAGTTTGGTGCTTTATACGACGCGGCCGATTCGGGCGAATGAGACGGAGGGTGTGGAGTATCATTTTGTGGATGAGGAGAGGCTGGCGCAGTTGGAGAGTGAGGGCCGGGTGATTGAGTTGAGGGAGTATCACACGGTGCAGGGGATTTGGAAGTATTTTACGGTGGATGATGAGGAGCTGGATTTGGAGAAGGGGGATTATCTGGCGATTGGGACGTTGGTTTCTTATGGGAAGCTGCGGGAGTATTTTGGGGAGGAGCGGATGGAGCCGGTTTATATTGAGGTTTCGGAGGATGTGCGGATTGAGCGGGCGCTGAAGAGGGAGAGGAAGCAGGCGGCGCCGGATTATCAGGAGATGTGCAGGAGGTTTTTGGCGGATAGTGTGGACTTTTCGGAGGAGAAGCTGGAGAAGGCGGGGATTGGGAAGAGGTTTCGGAATGATGGGGAAAAAGAGGAGTGTATAGAGGAGATTGTGGGATATATTTTAGAACAGAAAGATTTCATTAGGTAAAAGCAGGGAATTGTGGTATAATGTTCAGGAAAGCAAAGAGCCATGCCAAAACATGAAACGGCAAATGGACTGCTGGCAGTCCGATTTGACGGAGTAGGTTTTGATAGGGCGAGAGCCCGTGAGCGAGTCAATCTGTGATTGGCGAGCGTGCATGGCGGAGTAGAGGAAAAGAAAAAAAGAGCCATGCGAAAACAGAAACGGTCAAAAGGCGGCGGAAAGCCGTGTTTGGCGGAGCAGGTTTTGCTAGGGCGAGAGCCCGTGAGCGAGTCAATCTGCGATTGGCGAGCGTGCATGGCGGAGTAGAGGAAAAGAAAAAAAGAGCCATGCGAAAACAGAAACGGTCAAAAGACGGCGGAAAGCCGTATTTGGCGGAGCAGGTTTTCATAGGGCCAGTGCCCGCGAGCGCCGGGCAACGAAAAACCACTCAGAAGGGAAAACACATGTCAGCATTCGAAAAAATCATGGGTCACACACAAGCGATCACCCATTTAGAAAACGCCATAAAACAAAACAAAGTATCCCACGCCTACATCTTCAACGGCGAAAAAGGCTGCGGCAAAAAACTCCTGGCCCAGGAATTCGCAAAAATGCTCCAATGCCAGGAACCCGACCCGCCCTGCGGCAAATGTCGCTCCTGCCTCCAGTCCGAAAGCGGAAACCACCCGGACATCATCCGCATTACACACGAAAAACCCGGCAGCATCGGCGTAGAAGATATCCGTACCCAGCTCATTGGCGACGTACAGATCAAACCCTATAGCAGCCCATATAAAGTATACATTGTCCCGGATGCAGAAAAAATGACCATTCAGGCGCAGAATGCCCTGCTAAAAACCATAGAAGAGCCGCCTGCATACGCCGTCATCCTGCTTCTGACGACAAATTCATCCGTATTCCTGCCGACCATCCTGTCCCGGTGCGTGATGATTACGATGAAGCCCGTCCCGGACGAGCAAGTTCGCCAGTACCTGATGGAGCACGTCCAGATTCCGGACTACCAGGCCGATATCTGCGTAGCTTTCGCCCAGGGAAACATTGGAAAAGGCGTGCAGCTCGCCTCCTCCGAAACCTTCCAGGAAATCAAGGCCGCAGCGCTGAACCTGGCCATGCACATCCCGGATATGGAAATCAGCGAAATAAACCAGAACGTAAAAGACGTCTCGGTTTTTAAAGTCGATATTCAGGACTATCTGGATCTCCTGGCTATCTGGTATCGGGATGCCCTGTATTTCAAGGCTGCCAAGGATGTGAACGGCGTGGTATTTAAAGAACACATTAACACTATTGTGGAACAGACCAGCAAGGCGTCTTATGAAGGTATCAGCCGGATTCTGGAAGCCTTGCAGAAGGCCAAACAGCGCCTGAACGCGAACGTAAACTTTGATTTAACAATGGAGCTTTTGTTCCTGACGATAAAGGAGAATCTAGGATAATGACAAGAATTGTAGGAGTGCGTTTCCGCAATGCCGGAAAAATTTACTATTTCGATCCCAAAAAACTGCCGATCAAAAAAGGCGATCACGTCATCGTCGAAACCGCCAGAGGGATTGAATACGGAAGCGTAGTCGCACGGGTGCAGGAGGTGCCGGACGACAAAGTTGTGCAGCCCTTAAAAACCGTGATCCGCATCGCCAACGCGGACGACGACGCCAGAGCTGCCCGAAACAAAGAAAAAGAAAAAGAAGCCATGAAAATCTGTCTCGAAAAGATTCGCAAGCACAAGCTGGAAATGAAGCTGATCGACGCAGAATATACCTTTGATAATAATAAAGTCCTCTTTTATTTCACTGCGGACGGACGCATTGATTTCCGCGAGCTGGTGAAAGACCTGGCAGCCGTTTTCAAAACCCGAATTGAACTGCGCCAGATCGGCGTGCGGGACGAGACGAAGATTATCGGCGGAGTGGGAATTTGCGGAAGGCCACTTTGCTGTCATACCTTCCTTTCGGAATTCGCTCCGGTATCGATCCGTATGGCGAAGGAGCAGAACCTTTCCCTGAACCCGGCAAAGATTTCCGGCGTCTGCGGAAGGCTGATGTGCTGTCTGAAAAATGAAGAGGAGACTTATGAGTATCTGAACAGCCGCCTGCCGGGCATTGGAGATAAAGTGACCACGGACGACGGATTTCGGGGCGAGGTGCAGAGTGTGAACGTCCTTCGCCAGATTGTAAAAGTAATCGTGGATATTGACGACGAAAAAGAGATCCGCGAGTATGAGGTGGATCGGCTGAAATTCAAGCCCCGCCGGAAGAAAGAAAAAGTAAGCATTGAAGACAAGGCTTTAAAAGAGCTGGAAGCCATGGAGAAAAAGGAAGGGAAGTCGAAGCTGAATGCCAATTAATCTAAAAGAGGGAGAACGGCTCGACGACCTCCACCGCAATGGATTCCAAATCATCCAGAATAAAGAAAAGTTCTGCTTCGGGATGGACGCGGTGCTTCTTTCCGGCTTTGCGAAAGTTCGGGAAGGGGAAACGGTTCTGGATCTGGGGACAGGAACCGGAATCATCCCGATCCTGCTGGCCGGGAAGACGCCCGGAAAGCATTTTACCGGGCTGGAAATTCAGCCGGAAAGCGCGGATATGGCGAAACGAAGCGTTTTCCTGAATCATCTGGAAGATCGGATTTCCATTGTAGAAGGAGATTTAAGAGAAGCCACTCAGTTTTTTGACGCGGCTTCTTTTGATGTGATTACCAGTAATCCGCCTTATATGACGGGGAAGCACGGGCTGGTGAATCCGGATATGCCAAAGGCCATTGCGCGGCATGAAATTTGCTGTACGCTGGAGGATTTGGTGAGCCAGACAGAGAAACTCCTGCGGCCCGGCGGGAAATTTTTTCTGGTGCACCGGCCGTTTCGCCTGGTGGAGATTCTGACGGCTCTGTCGGCGCATCATCTGGAGCCGAAGCGGATGCGGCTGGTGTATCCTTTTGTGGATAAGGAGCCGAATATGGTGCTGATTGAGGCGATGCGGGGCGGAAAGCCGAGGATTACGGTGGAGAAGCCGTTGATTGTATACAAGGAGCCTGGGGTATATCACGATGAGATTTATGAGATTTACGGATATTGAACGCGGGTAAACAGCGTCTGCGGCCGTGAGCATGCAGCGAAGCGGAAAGGGAATTTTCGCTTTGGAAAGATACGGCGGGCCGGAAAGGAGATTGTATGGCGGGAAAGCTTTATCTCTGCGCGACTCCGATTGGGAATCTGGAGGATATTACGATGCGCGTCCTGCGGACATTGCAGGAGGTGGATCTGATTGCGGCAGAGGATACCAGAAACAGCATTAAGCTGCTGAATCATTTTGAAATTAAGACGCCGATGACCAGTTATCACGAATATAACCGGATTGAGAAGGCTTATACGCTGATCGAAAAAATGAAGGAAGGGCAAAACATTGCGCTGATTACCGATGCGGGGACGCCGGGGATTTCCGATCCGGGGGAAGATTTGGTGCGGCTGTGCTATGAGGCGGGGATTGAGGTGACGTCTTTGCCGGGGGCATGTGCGTGTGTGACGGCGCTGACGTTGTCGGGGCTTGGAACCAGGCGGTTTTGTTTTGAGGCGTTTTTGCCGGCGGAGAAGAAGGAGCGGCAGGAGGTGCTGGAGGAGCTGGCGGGGGAGACGCGGACAATGATTGTTTATGAGGCGCCGCATCGGCTGGTTCGGACGCTGCGGGAGCTGCTGGAGACGTTGGGGAACCGGCGGGCAACGGTTTGCAGGGAGCTGACGAAGAAGCATGAGACGGTGTTTTTGAGTACCCTGGAGGAGGCGCTGCGGTTTTATGAGACGCAGGAGCCGAAGGGGGAATGTGTGCTGGTGATTGAGGGGAAGAGCAGGCAGCAGGTGAGGATGGAGCGGCAGGAGTCCTGGGAGGCGCTGACGATTGAAGAGCATATGGAGAAATATATGGAAAAGGGAATGGATCGGAAGGAAGCTATGAAGCAGGTGGCGAAAGATCGGGGAGTGAGTAAGAGGGAGATTTACCAGGCGTTGCTGTAGAGAGGGGCGGAAGCCCTTCTTTTTTTGTGCAAATAGTGCGCGGGTCGAATCCTGGCACGGATATTTGGCGGGCAATGGTGCTGTGTGCCGCTTTACGCGCATGTTACGGTGCGGCGGAGCCGCCAGTCCGGTGTGGCTCGGAATAATCACGCATGAAGGGTTATGGGAAAATTGCACAAAATATTGCGGCTAAATATGAGCAATATTTTACAAAAATGGAAGGGAGCACGAAAAAGCGTTAGAAACATCGGAAAATATTTGGTAAAATAAAAGAGGAGTATTGCAGGCCTTTCAGTGACGGAGAATTTCTCCGCTATTTTTTTCGAGGTGGATTATGATTCAGAAAGAACAGTTAGAGAAATTGGCAGAGCACGCCCACGAAAACGGGGACGTCCTGGACATTTCAGAAATACCGGGCATCTGTGGGGGGAGTCCGCCTACGGCGGAAGAACTCAGCCAGATTGAATACGCGCTGGAAAAAGAAGAGATTCTGATCATTTTTCCGGAGGAAGAGGAGAAGGAATCGGAGGAGGATAACTCCTACCTGACGAGCGATTCCGTGAAATTGTACTTAAAGGAAATCGGGCGGTTTCCGCTGTTAAGCGCTGATGAGGAGCGTGAGATTGCGGCCAGGGTGCGCGCGGGCGACGAAAAGGCGAAGGAAACGCTGGTAAATGCCAATCTCAGGCTGGTGGTCAGCATTGTGAAACGATATGCGGGAGGCAGCCATATGTCTTTCCTGGATCTGGTTCAGGAGGGGAATGTGGGGCTTATGAAGGCTGTGGAGAAATTTGATTATGAACGGGGATATAAGTTCAGTACCTATGCGACCTGGTGGATTCGGCAGGCGGTGACCAGGGCCATTGCGGATCAGTCTCGGACGATCCGGATTCCGGTACATATGCGGGAGACGATGAACCGAATTCGCGCCCAGTCCCGGAAATTCCTGGCGGAAAACGGGAGGGAGCCGGATACGTCGGAGCTTGCGGTTCTTATGGGAATGCCGATCGATAAGATGGAAGAAATTATGAAATTATTTGGGGATACCATTTCTCTGGAAACGCCGGTCGGGGACGAGGAGGATGCTTCCCTGGGGGAATTTATTCCGGATAAAAGTACGAATGACCAATATACGGAGACAGAATATCTGCTTTTGCAGCAGGAATTGTCGGAGATGCTGTCTACGCTGACGGAGCGGGAGCGGTCTGTGCTGCGGCTGAGGTTCGGGTTTGAAGATGGAAAAATCTGGACGTTGGAGGAGGTCGGGCAGGTCTATCATGTGACCAGGGAACGGATTCGCCAGATTGAGGCGAGGGCATTGCGGCGGCTCCGACACAAGAAAAATATCAAACAACTGAAAATTTATGTGGAATAGAAGAGAGGTAAAACATGTTTGAAGAAGGAACCATGGTAACTTACGGGAATTCCGGCGTGTGCCGAATTGTGGGCTTTACCCATATGGATATGGCGGGCGTGGACCGAAAGCGTCTGTATTATGTCCTTCAGCCCCAGTATGATCCGGGAACGAAGGTTTATACGCCTACGGACAGCGAAAAGGCGGTAATCCGGCCGATTCTGACGGAGGAAGAGGCGATGGAGCTGATCCGGAAGATTCCGGATATTCAGACTTTGTGGATTGAAAATGAAAAGCAGCGGGAGCTGTGCTACAAGGAATCGATCCGGAAATATGACTGTGAAGAGTGGGTAAAGATTATTAAAACGCTGTATCTGAGGAAAAAGGAGCGGGTGAACCGCGGGAAGAAGATTACGAGCGTGGATGAGAAATACTGGAAAATGGCGGAGGATTTGTTATACGGAGAGCTGGCCTGTTCTCTGAAGATTGACCGGGCGCAGGTGGAGAAATTTATTGTGGATAAGATTCAGGAATTGCAGTAGTCTTTCCGGTGGGGTTTGGACATATATATTTCCTGAAGAGAGTTCCGGAGGGGCTTATGAATTATCTGTGGGGCGGTATGCTGCTGATTGGGATTGTTTATGGAGCGTTTACGGGAAGGATGCAGGAAGTAACGGATGCTGTGCTGAGTTCGTCCAAGGAAGCGGTGAACCTTTGCATTACGATGACAGGGGTGATGGCGCTTTGGGTGGGGATGATGGAGATTGCCAAGGAGAGCGGGCTGATGGAGCGGCTGGCGGCTGGGATGAGGCCGCTGGTCCGTTTTTTGTTTCCGGGGATTCCGAAGGGGCATCCGGCGATGGAGAGTATTACGGCTAATTTTTTGGCGAATTTTCTGGGGTTGGGGTGGGCGGCGACGCCGCCGGGGCTGAAGGCGATGGAGGAGCTGGCGAGGTTAGAGGAAGAGCGAAGAGAAGGCCAGCCGGAACCCGGCAAATCTGGCGGAGAACGCGCCGGGCAGTGGCCGGATAAAAAGAAAAACCAGCGTAGCGGAACGTACCTCGCTATGCCTCATGGCGTTGCCAGCAATGAGATGTGTACGTTTTTGATTATGAATATTTCCTCGCTGCAGCTCATTCCGGTAAATGTGATCGCCTATAGGGCGCAGTATGGGAGTGTGAGGCCGACGGCGGTGGTGGGGCCGGCGATTGTGGCGACGGGGGTGAGTACGGCGGTGGCGGTGGTGTTTTGTAAGGTGATGGATTGTAGAAAGCGGAGGGCGTGAGGCTCTCTGCTTTTAACATAAGCTGCAAAAATTTTTCAAAAACTCAAAAAATTGCTTGTAATTGTTAGGGGAAAGCTGTTATAATATATGGGTATCTTTTGGAAAGTCTCTGTAGCTCAGCAGGATAGAGCGTTCGCCTCCTAAGCGAAAGGCCGGCAGTTCGAATCTGCCCAGGGACGCCAGAAAACACCGCTGCAAGCCCTTTTCGGGATTTGCAGCGTTTTTGATTTTGTTTCTCCCGGTTTCCCGCTCTCTTGAAGCCGGGAGCATTTTATGCGCTGCAAATGTATATTTTGCTAATTGGAATCGAACGGTTTTCGCAAATCTGATAAGAAAAATCAGTGGTTTGCTGATTTGACTTTTCCGCCTTTTCCGAATTACTTGCCGGTTGGTTGTGCTTGCTGCGCAATCAGTGCGGCCAGGGCGCTTGCCAGCCTATCTGTCTGATTATGTCGAAAAAGTAATTTTATCAAGTATATCTGATAAAAACAGAAAATCCAGCTTGGAAATCAGATATACCCGTGCTGTCATATAGACAGTCTCAGAAAGGAGGCTGGTCTGTATGATTAAACGAAAAACTTATATGAACCGCATCCGTCCTTTCATCGGAAACGAGTTGATTAAGGTATTAACCGGCATCCGACGCAGCGGCAAGTCGGTCATGCTGGACTTGATCCAGGATGAGCTTGCCGAAAGCGGTGTGGATCGGGGGGCAGTTTATTTCCCTCAACTTTGAAAACATGAGCAACGCCCATCTTTGTACTGCGGCAGCCCTGCATGAAGAAATCCTTCGCAGGGCAAACGAGATCGGTGGGAAGGTGTATCTGTTTTTCGACGAGATACAGGAAGTCACGGCGTGGGAGAAATGTATCAACTCCTTCCGTGTGGAACTGGACTGCGATATTTACATCACCGGCTCCAATGCCAAGCTGCTTTCCGGCGAGCTTGCCACCTATCTGGCCGGCCGATATGTGGAATTTGTGATCTATCCCTTTTCCTTCAGTGAGTTTATTGAACTGTACCATACGATCTACCCGGATACGGATACGCGCCAATGCTTCAGCAAGTATCTGACTTTGGGCGGTATGCCGTATTTGAGCAATCTTCGTTACGATGAAGCCGCGAGCCGTCAGTATTTGCGTGATCTGTTCAATTCCGTGGAGCTGAAAGATATCGTCAAGCGGAATCATATCCGAGATGTAGATATGCTGGAGAGGATCATTTTCTACGTCACCGCCAATATAGGAACTACTTTTTCTTCCACAGCGATTTCCAAGTATCTGAAAAGCGAGGGCCGTCCTGTGTCGACGGAAACCGTGCTGAACTATATCAGGGCCTGCACCGATGCGTTCTTGTTCTATCAGGTAAAGCGCCAGGACCTTCAGGGGAAAAAAATTCTGGCTGTCAATGAAAAGTATTATGTAGCTGATCATGGCGTCCGTGAGGCGGTGTTTGGCGGGAATAGGAAAGAGATCGCTCTTGTTCTGAAAAACATTGTTTACATGGAGCTGCTGCGCCGAGGCTATACGGTCACAGTCGGTAAGGTCGCAGACAGAGAGATCGATTTTGTATGTGAGGATCAGGGAAACAAGCTGTATGTTCAGGTTGCCTATCTGCTGGCTTCAGAGGATACCATCAAGCGGGAGTTTGGTGCTTTTTCCGGTATCCGCGATAACTTCCCCAAGTACGTTGTCACCCTGGATGAATTTGATATAAGCCGAGATGAAATCAAGCACCGTAACATCCGCGACTTCCTGTTGGCAGAGGAATGGAACTGAATCAGGGCATAATTAAGCGAAAGGACGGCAGTTCGAAGCTGCCCAGAAACGCTGGTAACAATGCTGTAAGCCTTTATTTTCGAAGGTTTACAGCTTTTTTATTTCACATAAAAATCACAAAATATCCTAATAAAAATCACATATTCCACGTAAGGTAGAATTAGGTTGGTGTAAAGGAGGAAGCATCTTGATTGAAGTAAAAAATCTCACAAAGAAATATGGGAACCATATGGCCGTCGACCACCTGAATTTTTGCATTGAGGAAGGCCAGATTTATGGTTTTCTGGGGCCGAACGGGGCGGGGAAGTCTACGACGATGAATATGATCACCGGTTATATTGCATCCACGGAAGGAACCGTCGTCATAAACGGCCACGATATTTTGGAGGAACCGGAGGAAGCCAAAAAGTGCATTGGTTATCTGCCTGAGATTCCTCCTCTTTATTTTGACATGACGGTGCTGGAATACCTAAAATTCACGGCAGAACTGAAAAAGGTGGAGAAAAAGAAGCGCTCCGCCATGATTCAGGATATTATGGAGACGGTGCGGATTACCGATATGAAGAACCGGCTGATTAAGAACCTGTCTAAGGGCTATAAGCAGAGAGTTGGCCTGGCGCAGGCGCTGATGGGCTATCCGGAGATCCTGATCCTGGATGAACCGACGGTTGGCCTGGACCCGAAGCAGATTATTGAAATCCGGGATTTGATCCGCAGCCTGAGCGAAAAACATACCGTGATTTTAAGTTCTCATATTTTGTCGGAAGTGAGCGCAGTCTGCGATTATGTGATGATCCTTTCCCATGGCAGGCTCGTGGCCAGCGATACGCCGGAAAACCTGGCGAAGCTGATGGAAGGTGAAAATGCGTTGGAACTGACAATAAAAGGAAAAGAAAACCGGATCAAAGCATTACTGAAAGAGATTGCAGAGATCGAGGAAATCCAGGTGTCTTCCTCCGAAGAAGCCGGCGCGGTGGATATCCGTCTGAAAACCTCCGGAAATGCGGATGTTCGCGAACAGGTCTTCTTTAAAATGGCGCAGGCAGATTGCCCGATCCTGAAAATGCAGTCCGTCCACGTTTCGCTGGAAGACATTTTCCTGGAGCTGACTTCCGAAGAAAAAGAAGAGCAGAATGCACAGGAAGATGTGGCACAGAGTCAGACCGAAGAGCTGACGGAGCCGGACAATGAAAATCAGGAAGAAGAACAGGAGGACTAGACAGTGCTGACGGTTTGTAAAAAAGAATTTCGCGGATATTTTACTTCAATGACGGGATATGTGTTCATTGCATTTATGCTGGTGATTTCAGGTATTTATTTTACGGCGTACCATTTGCAGGCGGGCTATCCGATTTATGGATATTCGCTGTCTTCCATTACATTTGTGTTTTTGATTGTTACACCAATTTTGACAATGCGTTCGCTTGCGGAGGAGCAGAAACAGAAAACGGATCAGCTTCTTCTGACGTCACCGTTGTCCGTACAGGCGATTGTGGGCGGAAAATTTCTGGGATTGGCAGGGGTGTTTGCGGTTCCAGTGCTGCTGATGTGTACGTATCCGCTGATTCTGAGCAGTTTTGGAACGGTAAACCTGAAGATGGCGTATGCGTCGCTGCTGGCCTTTTTCCTGTTGGGATGCGCGAATCTGGCGATTGGGCTGTTTATTTCGTCGCTTACGGAAAGCCAGATTATTGCGGCGGTATTGACGTTTATCGTGCTGTTTCTGTGCTATATGATGAATGGAATCGAGACGCTGTTCAGTGAAACGGCTTCCTCTTCATTGATGGCGTTTGTGTTTCTGGTGCTGGCCCTCTGTGTGCTGATTTATTATGTCATGAAGAATACGTTTCTGGCGATTTTGACCGGAATTGTGGGAGAGGCGGTTCTTTTTATCCTTTATTCGGTGAAGTCCAGCCTTTTTGAAGGGGCAATTCAGAAGCTGCTGGATCTTTTGAATCTGACGGGGCATTTTGATGATTTTGTGGATGGAATTTTCAGTGTCAGCGGGATTGTGTATTATTTGTCGGTGATTGGAATCTTTCTGTTTTTGACTGTGCAGTCCATTCAGAAGAGAAGATGGAGCTAGGAGGATTGGGACATGAAAAAAGCGATAAGATTTAAAGTGGGAAATATCCTTCCGAAATGGAGCAGTAAAAATATTAAAAATGGGTCTTACAGCCTGGGGCTTAGTGTGGTTGTGGTGGCGATTGTTGTTGTGATTAATATGATTATTTCGGATTTGCCTTCGAAGTATACGGAGGTGGATTTGAGCGACACGCAATTATACAGTATTGGGGAGCAGACCGAAGAAATTGTTGGGGCACTGGAGGAGGATGTGACGCTGTATCTGGTTGTTGAAAGCGGTTATGAAGACGATATGATCGTGAAACTTCTGGAAAAATATGAGGAATTGTCCTCCCATATTACGGTGGAAACGAAGGACCCGGTGGTGAATCCGGGATTTACGGCGCAGTATACGGATGATTCTCTGAGCAGCAACAGCATCATTGCAGTCAGTGAAAAGCGGAGCAAGGTCATTCAATACAGCGACATGTATGAGACGGCTATAAATTACTATTCGTATTCTTACGAGACGACCGGTTTTGACGGGGAAGGCCAGATTACGAGCGCGATCGATTATGTGACGTCGGAGAATCTCCCGATTATGTATGTGCTTCAGGGACATGACGAGAGCAGTATGACGGAGGATATGAAATCCCTGATTGAAAAGGGAAATATTGAAATGCAGGATCTGAATCTGGTTACGGCGGAGAGTGTTCCGGAGGATGCGGATTGCCTGTTTATTTATGCGCCGCAGAAAGATTTGTCGGAGGAGGAAGCGCAGAAGATTATCGAGTATCTGGAAAATGGCGGAAAGGCGTTTATTATTTCCGGATATACACAGACGGAAATGCCGAATTTGGCGTCGGTGCTGGCGGATTATGGGCTGGAAACGATGGACGGCGTTGTGTTTGAGGGGGATCCGAATTATTATATTTCGGGGAATCCGACGTATTTGGTGCCGGAGATTATGAGTGCGGATGCGACGGGAGCGATGGCGAACAGCAATACGTATGTGCTGATGCCGATTGCGCAGGGGATCCGGACGCTGGATTCTTACCGGGATACGATTACGATCACGAGCCTTTTGAAGACGTCGGATTCGGCGTACATTAAAACGGATACCGAAAACCTGACGACGATGGAGAAGGAAGACGGGGATGAGAGCGGCAGTTTTGATCTGGCTGTGGCGGTGACGGAGACGTTTGACGATAAGGAGACGAAGCTGATTTATATGACCAGCCCGAATCTGTTTAACGAGCAGATTGACGCGATGGTTTCCGGGGGAAATACGCAGCTTTTGACGAATGGACTGAGCTGGATGTGCAATATGGAGTCGACGGTTTCGATTCCGAGCAAGAGTTTGTCGCTGGATTATCTGACGGTGACGGCGGCGTCGGCGAGGATGTGGAGTATGTTGACGACGGTGATTCTTCCGGTGATTTGTGTGGCAGCAGGCGGTGTGATTTGGTTTAAGAGGAGAAAACAATAATGAAGAAAAAGAAGAAAGGAAAGCTTTTGATTCTGGGGATTGTGGTGCTTGTGGTGCTGGGCGGGTTGGAAATTGCCCTGAAACAGGCGAATAAGAAGGCCGAGGAACAGGAGACGGAGGAAACGGAAGGCGTGGATCCCCTGAGTCTGGACAGTGACCAGCTGAAGTCGGTTACGGTGAAAAATGCGTATGGGATGTTTTCTTTGACGAAAGAGGAGGATACCTGGGAGAATGCGGAGGATGCGGAGTTTCCATTGAGCCAGAGTACCTGGACGGGGAAGCTTTCGTATCTGGAGAGTATGGAGGTTGTGCGGACGTTGGAGGAGCCGGCGGAGCTGGCGGAATACGGGTTGGAGGAACCGGAGATTGAGATCACGATGGTGATGGAGGATGGCGGGGAGAGCCATTTGTATATTGGAGATCAGAATGTGACGACGGGGGATTTTTATGTTTATGTGGATTCGCCGGAGGCGGTTTATACGGTGGGCAGTTCATTGGCGGCGGCGATGGACTGCAAATTGTATGATTTGGCGGAAATGGAGGAGTTCCCGGAGGTTGATTCGGATACGCTGTATTACGTGAAGGTTCAGCAGGGGGAGGAGACGCTGGAGTTTTTTAATGAGAATGCGGAGGATAGTTACAGTGGTTCGTGGACGGTGAGCCGGGATGGAGATGAGGCGATTGGGGCGGATAGTTCGGCGATGAGTTTGATGAAGAGTGCGTTGTCGTCGTTGGATTTTGAGGAGTTGGTGGATTATAAGGGGGAGGATTTGGAGCTGTATGGGCTGGAGGAGCCGGGGGCGGAGATTACGTGGAGGTATACGGTGACGGAGACTGTGGAGACAGAAGAGGAGTCGGAAGCAGAAACAGAAACGGGGGATGAAGCGGAGTCTGACGAGGAAACTGAAACGGAGACTGAGACGGAGCCGGAGACGATTACGGTAGAGAAGGAAGTTGTGCTGTTGGTTGGGGCGCCGATTTATGCGGAAGATGAGGGGGAAGAGGATGACGGAGCTGAAAGCGAGAGTGAAGTAACTGAGACGGCGGAAAGTGAAAGCGAGGGCGAAACGGCGGAAGGAGAAACAGAAAGCGGAGCGGGTGAAACGGCCGGAGGCGAGCCGGAAAGCGAGGTTGTGAGCGGGACGGAGGAAGAGGCCGAAAGTGAAGGCACGGAAGAGGGTGAGAGTGAGGCGTCTGGCGAAACGATTGACCGGGAAATCGAGGGGTATTATGTGAAATTGAGCGATTCCGCTCAGGTGTATAGGATGAGTGCGGATACTTTGGCTGACTGGTTGGGCGCTTCCTATACGGATTATGTGGATAAATATATTTCGCAGGTTCCGCAGACGGCTTTAGAGACGTTGACGGTGTCTTATGAAGGGGAGGATTATGTTCTGACGATTGAGTCTGAGACGAAAGTTGTGGAAGAGACTGAGGTGGAGACGGAAGAGGACGGAACAGAGGACTTTGAAGAAGCTGTGACGGAGGAATCGGAAGAAAGCGAAAGTGAATTGGGAGCGGAAGAGTCGGAGCCAGAGACTGAGACGGTTTATTATTATCTGGTGAATGGGGAAGAGACGGATGAGACGAGTTTTCTGAGTTTTTATGGGGCGGTGACTGGGATGACGGCGCAGACGATTGTGGAAGGGGAGGTGAGCGGCGAGCCGACGTTTGCTTTGAAGTTTGAAAAGACGGATGGGACGGAGGTTACGGCGGAATATTATTTGGGGAAGGATGGGATGTATACGGTTTTGTGTGGGAATGGGCTTTGCGGAAAGGTTAATAAGCTGGAAGCGGATGATATGATTGAACTTTTCAAGGAGCTGATTGAATAAAAGAGGAGAATACGTTACGATTCAGGTGTGAGCAGGCTCTTTTGCGAAGCAAAACTTAAAATGAGCCTGTGAA
>JAUNPS010000098.1 GCA_030536575.1 Eubacteriales bacterium
GTTCTGTCGGCGCCTCTGTAATCGGCTCCGTCTCCGGCTCCACAATCTTCAGCTTATAACGCGGCAGCTTCACATCCTTCGCCAACTTATACTCTTCTCCGATCACTGGAAAGAACGTATAAGTCCCCGTCGCCAGCTCAATGCTGTAATCGATCTTTTCCTCCGCGTCTTTCTCCTTTACCTGCCACTTTTCAACCTCCACCCGGATCTCGGAAGCCTGTGATTCATCTCCGGTCTCCTCGTCATATCCATAGGCGATCAGTTCTTTCGGCAGCTCCAGATCCTCCAGTTTCGTGCCCTGGACGATGGTCTCATAATCCAGTTCTTCCAACTCTTCGAATCCGGTCAGGATGACCTTGCTCTTTTCCTCCGCGAAGCTCCAGTTTCCTGGGAGCATCGTACACATCAGCACCACGGACAGGAAAAAAGACAACCATTTCTTTTCTCTTCTCTCTTTCATATGGCACACCCCTTTCTCCGCAAATGCGCATAAAGTAGTTCTTATCTGTTTTCATTCTACCATGTTTCTTTTCGGAAGACTACTTAATTTTTCTTAATAAAAACTGATGAAAGCGGCGAAATTCCGCCGCTTTTTCTACTGTTTCCCTTCCTCTTCCCCATCCACATTGAGCTTTTCCCGCACAATAAACTGGGGCGTACTGTTCAGATTCAAAATTGCCTTTCCAATATATTCTCCAATAATTCCCAGCATCAGGAGCGTGACGCCAAAGAGCAGAAACAGCGCGCACATCACAGAAGCCCATCCAACTGCCATATCCGGCTGCAAAATCTTCTTAATCACCACTATGACGGCCCCTAAGAATCCTCCCAAAGACGAAATACATCCAAGGAATGTCGCCAGCCGGAGGGGCACCACCGTATAATTCAGACAGGCCATCCATAAACTGAATAATTTCTTAAATGTATAGTTCGATTTTCCCTCTTCTCTGGCAAAATGCGTGATCTCCACATTCGCAATGTTGTGTGTCGTCCGGTAGAACAGCACCTGCAGATACAGGTTATAATTTTTATACTTGATGATCTCGTCCCGCACATATTTCCGGCATACCCAGAAATTACTCGCTTCAATGCCCTTGGGGCGCTGAATCATATGCCAGGTCAGAAAACTTGCAATCCGGCTCGTCAATTTCTTCAGCCACCCGAACTTTGTCTCAGCAAAATGGCCGAACACCAGGTCATACCCCTCTTCCAGCTTCGCCAGGAGCTTCGGTATCTGGGACGGATGCGTCTGGAGGTCGTCGTCCATTCCGACAATGTAGTCCCCGGACGCATAGTTCATGCCTGCCATGATCGCGTTGTGCTGTCCGAAATTCCGGCTTAAATTGATGCCTTTGACAAATGGATATTTCTGGCAGAGGCTGCGGATGGATTCGAAGGTGTGATCTTTCGAAAAGTCGTTGACCAGTACGAATTCGCATTGGTACTGGGGCATTTTCTGAAATTCCTGAAGCGTCAGCTCCACCACTTTTTTAATACTGTTTTCACTGTTATAACACGGAATTACCATTGATACCAGCATACTCTATCTCCAATTTCTAATTCATTTCCCAGGTAAATGGCCCGGCGCTCCCGAAATCCCGCTTTTCTCGTTTCCACAGGAAACGGCTTTGACATCTCCGGCGCCTGGCGCAAGCGGAATCCTGTTTTCTCATTCCCGCAGACACACGCCTTCGGCGCGCCCGAATTTCTCTTTCATTCCCTGATTTTAAACTGGATTTCCGCCAGCACCTCCGCCAGCGTCCCCCTGCACGCCTCCACCGAATCCCCTCTCGCAATCACCTGTCCCAGCCGGTCCCGCCCCGTCTGATAAAACGCAACCCGGTCGCCTTCCCGCACATTGACCGTAAACTCGTACTTCTCCGTCTTCTCCTTCTCCGGCTTCCGGATTTCTTCCAAAATCCCGCTCCGATCTGCGGTCAGCATCCTGGAAATGCTTGCGGTTCCGCCTTCCGGCCCCAGCTTAAAGCAATCCGCCGCCTTTTCCCCCATCGCCTGCCGGCAGAGGACTTCATAATAATCGATCCCGTAGTAAATCCCCACAGTTTCCGACAAACAGGAGGCCCCTGCCCGTCCATTGATCTCAATCAGAAAAACCTTTCCATCCCGCAGCATCAGATCACAGTTAAAAGGCGTGCTTCCCGCCCCCGCTCCCTTCAAAGCCCGCAGCACCAGCTTTTCCGTCTCATCCTGGCACTCCGGATGCGAAAACGGCACAAAATGTCCGATGGATGTCGCAATGGTACTCTCATAATAAACATCCGTCCCATACGTCAGAAGAAAGTCCAGCTTTCCGTCCGTCATCATCCCTTCAGCCCCAAACAAAATCCCGTCCAGAAATTCTTCTGCCAGACAGTAGTCTTCCGCGGTGGCCTCCATGACCTTTTCGAAACATTGGAACGCCATTTCTTCCGTATCACAACGGTAAATGCCCCGGCTTCCCATCAAATCCACGGCCTTCAGCACCACTGGCATTCTCAGCTTTCCAAGCGCTTCTTCAAGTTCTTCCCGGTTCTGAACCCGAAAGGCCTTCGCACAGGGCACACCCGACGCCTGAAACGATTCCTTGCTCAAATATTTATTCGAAAGAATGCGGGCCGCTTCATAAGAAATCCCCGGAAGCCCCAGTTCATCGCATACCCGGCCAATCGCACAGATTCCCGTATCCATTCCGCAGGTCGTAATCCCTGCAATCTTCTGCTCCACCGCCGCCTTCAACACTTCCTCCGGCTTCGAAATATCCGCATAACAACAGGTATCCGCCAGCGCAAACCCCGGATAATCCCCCGGAATGCTTGTGACCACCGTATGATACCCCAGCCTTTTGGCGGCACGGATCAGCGGAAGCTGGGAAAATCCGGCCCCCAGGATCATTAGTTTCTTCATACTGTCCTCTTTCTTTTTCCTGAATTCTTATACCGCCTGCTATTATAGCATCATCCCTCTGAAATCTCAATGTTTTCTTTTTCTTCCATTTGTAGTATGATAAGGGCGTAAACATACAATCTCAGGAGGAACCCATGAAAAAAATTGCAATCCTACAATCCAACTACATCCCCTGGAAAGGCTATTTCCTGACTTTTACACTTTTGCATCAATCCTAAAGACTTTAATGATTAAAAATCCCA
>JAUNPS010000064.1 GCA_030536575.1 Eubacteriales bacterium
TGACGGAACCCGTAACCGAGCCAGTGACTGAGCCGGTGACAGAACCTGTAACGGAACCCGTAACGGAACCTACCACCGAACCGGGAACCAATCCCGCCACCCCGCAGGAGCAGTCAGACGCCCCGAAAACCGGGGATAATACAAACCTCGTGAAATGGGGCATCCTGCTTGCGATTTCCTTCATTCTCATCGAATGCATTTTCGTGAGCAAAGCATACGATAAGTATAAAGGGAAAAAGAACCAGGAGTGAGGCGCATGAGCGAAAATTTCTTTATCGTAAAGATACTGGAAAATGAAAATGGACGGACGGAAGGCATCCTGGAGGAGTATGACCGAGAGGGAGCCATCCCCTTTCGCGGCCTGGACGACGCATTGCTCGCCATAAACAGCAGGATCGAACCCGGGGAAGATCCGGAATCGTGCAAATCCCTCCGCACATTCCGGGAACCCCTGTGGAAAGAAACCGCCGCGTCCCGCACCCAGCCCGCCATGACGGGAAAAATCCGGGAAATGTTTTATATCCAGGTTCTCCGCCGCCGCAATTCCTCCATGCAGGGCATCCTGATGTGGAACGGGCACGGCGGCGAGTCCTTTCGCAGCGGGCTGGAGCTTTTAAGTCTGATGCGCTCCGCACTTGGTTGATGAAGGAGATGACAGGAGATGATCGGCTACATTGCAGTATTTCTGATCGGCATGGCCGCAGGCGTTCTGTGCACCGTCCTGTGGGCCCTGTGCGCGGCGCAGAAACGAGAAGAACCAAAACAGGAACCATAAAAAAGGAGCGGCCATTTCGTCCGCTCCTTTCCCATGTCTTTAATTGTCTTCCGGTTTGCCTTCGGTGGTGTAAACCTGACGTTTTCTTGCCATTTCATCGCTTTCCAGATATTCGTCGTAGGTCGTGATCTTATCGATCATGGTTCCGTTCGGTAAAATTTCCATGATCCGGTTCGCCGTGGTCTGCACGATCTGATGGTCACGGGATGCAAACAGCATGACGCCTGGGAATTTGATCATTCCATTATTCAGGGCCGTGATGGATTCCATATCCAGGTGGTTTGTCGGCTCGTCCAGAATCAGAACATTCGCGCCGGAAATCATCAGCTTGGACAGCAGGCAGCGCACTTTTTCGCCGCCGGAGAGCACTTTTACTTTCTTTACACCGTCGTCCCCGGCAAACAGCATTCTTCCGAGGAACCCGCGCACGTAGGTCACGTCCTTGATCTCCGAATACTGGGTCAGCCAGTCCACGATGATCAGGTCATTGTCAAACTCCTGGGTGCTGTCCTTGGGGAAATAGGACTGGGAGGTGGTGACGCCCCATTTATAGGTGCCTTCATCCGGCTCGATTTCGCCCATTAGGATTCGGAACAGGGTGGTTTTGGCCAGTTCATTTCCGCCGACGAAGGCAACTTTGTCGTCGTGGCCGAGGATGAAGGAGATGTTATCCAGAACCTTTACGCCGTCAATGGTCTTGCTCAGCCCTTCGACGGTCAGCACTTCATTTCCGATTTCCCGGTTGGGACGGAAGTCGATGTACGGGTATTTCCGGCTGGAGGGGCGGATTTCATCCAACTGGATTTTTTCCAGCGCACGTTTTCGGGAGGTAGCCTGCTTGGACTTGGAAGCGTTGGCGCTGAAACGGGAGATGAATTCCTGCAATTCTTTGATCTTTTCTTCTTTCTTTTTGTTCGCTTCCTTCATCTGGCGGATGAGGAGCTGGCTGGATTCGTACCAGAAATCGTAGTTTCCGGCGTAGAGCTGAATCTTGCCGTAGTCGATATCGGCAATCTGGGTGCAGACCTTATTCAGGAAATAGCGGTCATGGGACACCACAATCACCGTATTCGGGAAATCGATCAGGAATTCCTCAAGCCAGTGGATGGCGTCCAGATCCAGGTGGTTCGTCGGCTCATCCAGCAGAAGGATGTCCGGATTTCCGAACAGGGCGCGGGCCAGAAGCACTTTTACCTTTTCGGAACCGCCCAGATCCTTCATCAGGGAGTAATGAAGCTCCGGCCCGATTCCAAGGCCGTTTAAAAGCTGGGCGGCATCTGACTCGGCTTCCCAGCCGTTCATTTCGGCGAATTCCCCTTCCAGTTCGCTGGCGCGGATGCCGTCTTCTTCGGTGAAGTCTTCCTTTGCGTAGATGGCTTCTTTTTCTTTCATCACGTCATAAAGGCGCTGATTTCCCATGATTACGGTATCCATGACCGAGTATTCGTCATATTTGAAATGGTCCTGTTCCAGAACGGAGAGACGCTGGCCGGGGGTGATGGTGACGTCGCCTTTGGTGGTCTCTAGCTTGCCGGAGAGGATTTTCAGGAAGGTGGATTTTCCGGCGCCGTTGGCGCCGATTAAGCCGTAGCAGTTTCCTTCGGTGAATTTGATGTTGACGTCCTCAAACAATGCTTTTTTGCCGATCCGTAGGGTTACATTATTTGCACTTATCATTTCTGCGATCCTTTCTCTGAAGATACGTGTTTCCACAGTCTCTTTTATTTTACCTGAAATATGGAAAAAAGCAAGGAGAACATGCGGAAAAGCGGAAGAAAATTCAGGCGGCTTGTTTCAGGGGGCGTTTCGTGGTAGAATGAAAAACAGAGAAGGAAACGAAAAAGGAGGAGGCGGAGCGTATGGGCTTTTATTTGAACAGCCAGGCGGCGGGCGCACTTTATCAGGGGGAGGCCGGGCAGACTTATTTTGTTGATAAGTCCGAGATGCTGAAAGAATTGTTCCCCCTGGTAAAGGCAGGGAATAAGCATATCTGTCTGACAAGGCCGCGAAGATTTGGAAAGACCGTTATGGCGAATATGGTTGTTTCTTTTTTTTCGAAAGCGTGCGATACGAAGGAGCTTTTTGACCGGCTTGCGATTGCAGGTGCAGAAGAGTACGAAACCTATCGGAATCAGTACAATGTTGTCCATATTTCTTTTAATGATGTTCCGCGAAATTGCGTTTCTTACGCGCAGTACATTGGCAGAATTGAGGAGCATCTGCTGAAGGATCTCCGAAGAGAGTTTCCGGATGTGGAATTTGCGGATGGGGAAGCGGTTTGGGATGCTTTTCTAACGCTGTATATGGAGCATCCGGAGATTTCGTTTCTGTTTGTGCTGGATGAGTGGGATTTTCTTTTTCATCAGGATTTTGCGTCAGAGGCGGATAAAAAAGCGTATCTGTCGTTCTTGAGAAGCCTTTTGAAAGACCGGCCTTATGTACGTCTCGCGTATATGACCGGAATTCTTCCGATTGCGAAATATTCCAGCGGTTCTGAGCTGAATATGTTTACGGAATATACGATGGCGAGAGGCCGGGCTTACAGTGGATATTTTGGCTTTTCTGATCAGGAAGTGGATATGCTCTATGAGAGATATCGTAAAACACAGCAGGGGCCGCTGTTGGTGGAACGGGAGGAACTGCGGCGGTGGTATGACGGCTATGCGACGCCGGCAGGTGTGCGTTTGTATAATCCGCGTTCGGTAGTGCTTGCGCTTAGTAATAACAGCCTGGATAATTATTGGACAAGTTCCGGGCCGTATGATGAAATTTTTTATTATATACGGAACAATGTGGATTCTGTCAGGGACGATCTTGCGCTCATGGTATCCGGCGTCTGTGTGCCGGCGAAAGTTCAGGAGTATGCGGCGACTTCACAGGAGTTGAAGACAAAAGATGAAATTTTGTCCGCAATGGTGGTATACGGATTTTTGAGCTATGAGAATGGAATGGTTTCGATTCCGAATAAGGAGCTGATGGATCAGTTTTCAGAAATGCTGAAACGGGAAAAATCGCTGGGCTATGTGTACCGGTTGGCGAAAGAGTCTGAAAAAATGCTGCGGGCGACGCTTGCGGGGGATACCGGGACGATGGAGAAAATTCTGGAATTGGCGCATGATGCAGAAACGCCGATGCTTTCTTATAATCATGAAACGGAGCTCACGGCGGTGGTGAATTTGGTGTATCTGTCTGCGCGGGATTGCTGCCGGGTGGAGAGGGAAGAGAAGGCCGGAAAGGGGTTTGTGGACTTTATTTTTTATCCGGAGACACCGTTGGTGACGGATGGGATGATTTTGGAGCTGAAGGTGGGGCATTCGCCGGAGGAGGCGATTGCGCAGATTCGGAGGAAAAATTATGCGGTGCGATTCCGGGGTGCGGGGCGGAAGGTGAAGAGGATTTTGTTGGTGGGAATTGGGTATGACCGGGAGGAGAAGAGGCATCGATGTAAGGTGGAGGAGTTGGAAAGCGAAAGAGTTTTATGAAAAGGGGGTTCTTATGCCAGAAAAAAGAATCGTTTATCACGGAAGTCAGATAAAAGTACCCTATCCGGAAATCCGCCTGGGGAAATTTACAAAAGATTTTTCTTATGGTTTTTACACGACCGAGAAAAAAGAACAAGCTGTCCGCTGGGCGACCAGATTCGGCAAACCCGGCATTGTAAATGAATACGAATATACAGAGAATCCAGAATTAAATGTCTTAAAGTTTGAAAAGATGACGGAAGAATGGTTGGATTTTATCATATCCTGCCGTCACGGGGAACTTCACAAATATGATATCGTGGAAGGGCCAATGGCTGATGATACAATTTTTAATTATGTGCAGAATGTTATGGATGGAAAAATAAGCAGAGCGGCCTTTTGGGAACTGGCGAGATTTAAATATCCCACCCACCAGCTCAGTTTTCACACATTGGCAGCGTTGCAGACACTAAAATTCGAAAGGAGTTATACTGTAAATGGGAAGCAGAAATAATAATGCGCTCTTTTTCACTTGCAGTCTGATCGAATATATTGGGCGTGAACAGAAACAGAAAAGAAAAGATATCGTAACATATCTTGGAAAAGACGCAGTTGGACGGATTTATGAATACGCCGATGTTTTTCACTGTGAACCAATTGCAAAAGTTGCGGAAGAATTCATTGAAGAATACCACATTCCTACAGGTACTTTCGATAATGAAAAAGAATGTCAGTATGAAATTCCGGATTACTGGACAATCGGGGAAGTATATGAGCGCCTGATTGAAGATGTCGGGACTGATGAAACTATCGTAGAAACACTGATGCAGGTCTACCAGTCCTGGATTGACGATTTTCTGAGCGATTACAATATTGCTGTATACTATCAATCCAGAGAATACATTGCCGCCTGTTACGAAGAGGGGACGATTTTGGACTAAAGATTGCCAGATAGGAAGGAGTATGATATATTTAGATTACGGAAAGTCATAGAGCCAAAGGCGGCGATCCCCTCTTTTTCATTCGGAGGGTATAACAGCCCTCCAGACGAAAGAAAGGAGGGCGATACAGTGATTACATATCAGGATTTCTTTTTGTTCTGTACGTTCATTGTAGCCCTTATCAGTCTGCTTTATCAGATTTTTAAGGACAAAAGAAAGTAGCCGCCAACTATTCGCACTAGTTGACGGCTGACATTAAGTGTTAGCTTAACACTATGAGGGGGTAGCCGCTTCTATGACTTTCCCTTCTTCTATCTTCAATATAGCACATCTGGCAGCGGGACGCAAGTAGAAAATCCGTTACAGCAGAAAATTCTGGGCGGTTTGAGCCGAATGTTCCGTTGCCGGGCAACATTTGCAAATCTGTGCGTCAGTGCTCCAGTGTAGCCCGGAAACCTCGGACAAAATGCATTCGAAAGTGATGAATCTAAGAGCTACGGGGAATATGCGCTGCCGGAAATGGAAGATGAATTTGAACCGGAAGAAATTTTGAAGGGAAAAGGGGAAAGCATGGAGGTTAAAGCCTATGGGGTGGGCTTAGTGGAATTCCTGAAAGAGGATTTTTCTGCGGGAAATGCTGCGAAAGCAGTGCGGGAGGAAGGACAGAATCTGTGGGAGACTATTTATGTGGGAAAGGGATTTTCACATTAGAAATGCCGCATATATAGTCCATGTTGACGTCATAAAATTCCGCGAGCCGGATCATGGAGGGAAGGGGGATTCGTGTTTTGCCTGATTCATAGTCCGCATAAGTGCGTTGGCCGACATGTAAAATGCTGGCAATTTGTGATTGGGTATAATCATGGTCTTCCCTTAAAGAGCGGATCCGAGTCGTGTAATCCATGGCAGCCTCCTGAAGATCGGGATAAAGACGGGGATTAAAACAGCCCAGAGAAGAAAGCATTGATATCTGTACCGAAAATTTTAGAGAGGGCAACAAGCTCACTGACCTTAATGTTTATCCTGTTTGTCTCGATTTTGGCATAAGTACTCTTGGACATAGAAATCCCCATTAGATGAAGCTTAGCGACTACCTGGTCTTGGGTCAGTCCATTTTGATAGCGAATAGATTGTATGTTTTTTCCAATATCCATGTCTGGCCTGACTTTTTGCATGACATTTCCCTCTGTAAAAGTTTCGCAATAAAGAAAGTTATGTCCTAATAATATCGGTTTCCTTAACCAAAATGTTTCGTAATAAAGAATTGTTTAAGAGGGGGAAGGTAGCATTTGAGTTTTGCTATGCACCAAAAGACTGGGGGATAGAAAACAGTAACTTCATTAAAAAAACTGAAATGTTCCAGAAAGAGATAATTGAATAAAGAAAGGGAGCCTTAATAGAAACCTACCAGTGAGTGAAGGTGGTACAGCCGGGTTATAGCCTGGAAACCTCAATGTGAAAAACGGAAATTTAGGCATTGACAAGGAGATGGAACTGTGCTATTATAAATTGCGTTGAAAACAGAAAAGCATTTCGCGGGTGTAGTTCAATGGTAGAACACCAGCCTTCCAAGCTGGATACGTGGGTTCGATTCCCATCACCCGCTTTTTTTGTATCCAAAATCAGGAAAGCGAGCGGTTTTTTATGGAACAAAAGAAGGAATATACGGATCATTATGAGCTGGTTCTGGAGAACTGGCGGCGGAAGTCCCGGGAATGGGACTGGAAGGCGCGGTTCGAGGAGCTGGGGTTTGCGGGATGGCAGGCCCAGGGGAAGCTGCCGATCTGGTATTACGGTGTGCGGTATGAGTGGAACCCGGAGGACGGGCGATTTTGCGAGGCGGAGAATCCGGGGAAAAAGCTGAGTTTTGGCACGGAGATGAACCTTTATAATTTGATCGTGAAGGAGGGCGGGACGCCGGTTCTGTCGGGGAAATGGGTTCCGCTTCGGGAGGTGAAGCGGGCGTATCCCTTTGCGCCGGCATTTCAGAATGGGACGCTGACGCCGTTTGCGCAGTTTTTTGACGGGAAGGCGGAGCTTCTGCGAAAAGCAGGAGAGCGGCTGGGGTTTCGGCCGATTTCGGATTCAGATGTGGGATTCGAGGCCATGGCGTTCCCGTGTCTGCCGATCCGGTTTTTATTCTGGGACGGAGATGAGGAATTTCCGGCGCAGACGAATATTTTGTTTGACGCGAATATTACGGAGTTCGTGCATGAGGAGACTGTGGTGATGTTGGGATCCGATGGGGTCAGCCGTCTAAAGGAGATGGCGGAGCGCATTACGGAAGAGAAGGAAGCTTGAACGGGAAACGGTGCGCTGGGGCGTATGGGAGTGAGCCTGCTCCCGTCCAGCCATATGTGGGGAAAGGAGCAGGTCTGTGGAAAAGAAGAGAAGATTGCGGCTGAGTCTGTTCAGCGTTTTGGTGCTGTTGGTGATTGTTGGCGTTGGGATCGGATGGTTTCCGGGGACATGGAACAGCCTGTTCAAAAAAAATGTGCAGACGACGCTTTATGCGAAGATGGCGGCGGGGGAAGAGCCGCAGTTACGGGCTGAGGATTATTTTAGTGATCCGGAGCTGGATTATGAGAAATTTTCGTTCGATTTAAGCGGGCTGGAAAAGGATGTTCCGGGAGTCTATTTCATTCCGGTTCTTTATGACGGAAAGGAAACGAACTGTACGGTAGAACTGACGGTTATAGGCAATGAGACAGAAGATGCGAAAGACGACACGCTGGAATCCGGGAAGACCTACCTGGAAAACGCTGAAAAGCCATAAGGAAAACCAGGGAGGAGGCGGCAAAAAGCCTTAGCGCTCTTCTGCCTCCGCTTTCTCCACCGAAATCTCATCCAAATGTTCCACCAAAAACTCCTGCGCCTTCCGCCCATACATCACCACCTGATACGGCCCTCTGGCACTAATCCGGTTCTCCATATAAATCCCAATCTCACACCCAGCCGGCGTCGCCACCTTACTATTCCCGCCGGTTCGCGGATCCTGTATCGTTTCCAAAAACCCATTCTCCTCCAACCACTTTGTAATGCGCGTATAAGGCAGCTTTTTCATCCGTTCCGTATCCACATCCTGGTTCAAAACCGCGGCAAACTGCGTCACCGGCAAATCCCTCGTATATTCAAAGGGCGGCAGACTGCGATAAGCATACGGCACCCGCGCCGCACGCCCCTTCTTCGCCAGAAAAAACCGATAAGCCTCCAAAATTTCCACAACCGTATAAAGCTGCCGAATCATATCCGGCTCATTCAAAAGCGTATCCCCCATCACAGGTTCCAAAGTAACCGGATGTACGCCATGCGCAAGATTCCGCACAAAAAGAATCGTCTCTTCCAGACGCTGAATATTTTTTTCATTCATAAAATTCATTCCTTTCCGGTAATGCCGCAAAAGCCGCAGCAGGCCGGGCGCATTACCATTTTTTACAAGTTTCTGCCGCCTGTTCGGAAAAAATGGTTTCCGCAGCAAGGCAGAACATTTTCAAAGAAAAAGCTGGATGCCAGAGAACTTCTGGGCTGAAATGACAACAGATCATCAGATGGTTTACACATCTCTACTATAACAGAAAGAAAGGAAAAAAGAAAGATGAAGTTTTTTCATATTTCCGACTTACATATCGGGAAACTCCTTTACCGCTATTCCCTGCGGGAAAGCCAGGAAGCCGTCCTGTCCCAGATTGTCGAAAAGGCGAAAGAACAGCGGCCGGACGCTATCCTGATCGCCGGGGATATTTTCGACAAATCCGTTCCATCGGCAGAGGCCTACACCGTTCTGGACAGCTTCTTAAACAGCCTTGGTGAAATCACGCCCGCAATTCCGGTCATGCTGATTGCAGGAAACCATGACAGCGCCGGGCGGCTCTCCTTCGCCAGCAGTTTCCTGGAAAAACACCGGATTTACGTCTCCGTCATGCCGCCTCAAACTCCCGAAGAATATCTGAAAAAAATAACCCTCCAGGACTCCTATGGAGAGGTGGATTTTTATCTGCTTCCTTTTTTAAAACCAGGCTATGTCCGCGGCCTGTTTGAGGAAGGGACAGTGACGGATTACACGAGCGCGGTTCGGGCGGTGCTGGAACGGGAACAGATCGATTTTAACCGCAGAAATGTGCTCGTTTCCCATCAGTTTTACCAGGGCAGTTCAGCCGTGGAAACCTGCGATTCCGAGCAGACCGTGCTCGCGGTAGGCGGACTCGACAAAGTGGACGCGAACCTGCTGAAAGACTTCGACTATGCGGCCCTGGGCCACATCCATGGGGCCCAAAAAGTCCAGTACGACCACATCCGCTACAGCGGCACGCCGCTGAAATATTCCGTCAGCGAAGAACGGCATAAAAAAGGCATTACCCTGGTGGAATTGGGAGAAAAAGGGACGCCCGTCCAAATTGCGCAGATTCCGCTGCATGCCCCCAAAGACGTCCGGACAATGCGCGGCACCCTGGAAGAAATCCTGTCCCAGGCAACAGACGCGAACCGCCACGATTACGTAAGCGTGACCCTGACCGACGAACAGGATCCCTGGAATCCCAAACAGCGGCTGGAAGAACAATATGATTCCTTGTTGGAAATCCGCATTGACAACGCGCGCACCAGGGCGAAATTACAGGGCGATTTCGAAGCCCAGGAAAACTGGACATTGCAGGAAGCATTTTCCCATTTTTATCAGGAAATGAACCAGTGTCCGCTTTCAGAAAAAGAGGAAAGCATTATGGAGGAAATTTTTGCAGCCGCAGGGGAGGTGGAAGCATGAGGCCGATTCAAATCACGATGTCCGCCTTTGGCTCTTACGCGGAGGTGGAAACCATCGATTTTTCCCGGAAAGACCAGGGATTATTTCTGATCAGCGGCGACACGGGCGCTGGAAAAACAACAATTTTTGATGCCATCATGTACGCGCTGTACGGACGAACCAGCGGCGGAAAACGCGACGGGGAGATGATGCGCAGCCAATACGCCGCCAGCCAGAACCTGACGTATGTGGAATATTGCTTCCAAAATCAGGGAGAGACTTACCGCATTTACCGTCAGCCGGAACAGTTAAAAGAACGGAAACGCCAGGGAAAGCGCCAGGGTCAGGTGAAAGAACCCGCCAAGGTGGAACTGACCTTGCCGGATGGAAGCCTGTTTCCGGGGAAGATGAAGGAGACGAACGAAAAAATTGCAGAAATTATCGGGCTGGACGCGGAGCAGTTTACGCAGACGGCTATGATTTCCCAGGGAGATTTCCTGAAATTACTCCACGCGCCGTCCAAAGAGCGGAAGGAAATTTTTGCAAAAATTTTTCACACGCATGTCTATGCCTGCGTCCAGGAGGAGCTGCGGAACCGTTGGAAAAAACTGGCGGACAAGCTGGAGGAAAATAAAAAATTGTGCGAGCAGGATCTGCAGGCAATCCGCAGTCTGCCCGGAAGCCCTTACGAAGAAGCCTGGCAATCCGCCGGAACGCTTTCGGAATCCGACCAGACCCCCATGCTGGAACTTCTGGATGCCATTCTGGCAGAAATCGAGGAGAAAGAAAAGGCACTGGAAGAAGAAAAGGCACTCCTGGAGGGCAAGACCCAGGAAATTCAGGAAAAAATTACCAGAGGCCAGGCTGTGAACGAGCTTTTCCGCCGGCGGGAGGCTGCGGAAAAACGGGTTTCGGAACTGCGGGAGAGACAGCCGGAGTTTGCGGCCAGGAAGGAGCGCTGTCAGGCGGCTTCGCGGGCCGGGGCGGTCGAAGAAACGGAAAAATGGTTCCGCAATGCATCCCGGACTTTAAAGCAGACGCGGGAACAGATGACCGCTCTTACCGAGGCCATTCAGAAAGCGGAAGCCATTTTAAAGGAAGAAAAGGCGGTCTGGGAAGCAGCAGAGCAGAAAAAGCGAGAGAAAGGGCCCGGACTTCAGAAAACGATTCTGGAGCTGGAAGCCGCATTGCCGCGCTATGAGATTCTTGCGAAACAGAGTCAGGCCTATGAATCAGCAAAAAAGTCGTTAGAAAATTTGCAGCAGGAATCTGCAAATATGCAGCACGAATATGAGAGCTGCGAAGCCGAAATAGAAAAGCTGGATGCAGAGCAAAAACAGAATGAGCATTGCTATCAGATTTTTTATGATAGGCAGGAAACGAAAAAGGACACGGAAGACCGCTATCAACGATTGGTGGAGATCCTGAAGGAGAAGCCGCAGATTTTGGAGCTGGAAAAAATGCTGGATCAGGCGGTTCGGGAACTTCAGGAAGCGGCGGCAGGTTATGAGAAAGCCGGGCGTGCTTATGAGGAGACGTACCTGCGGTTCATTTCTGCACAGGCGGGTTTGATGGCGGCAGAGCTGACGGAGGGAAAGCCCTGTCCGGTCTGCGGTTCCACCACCCATCCGGCGAAAGCGCCGTTGCCGGAAAAAGCCGTTTCCCAGGCCCAGGTGGAACGGGAAAAGAAGCGGAGGGATCAGGCGGAGCAGGAGGTGAACCGCCGTTCCTTGCGCTGCCAGAAGGTCAGGGAGGAACTGGAAGGGAAACGGGCAGTGCTGCGAAAGGCCGGTTCGGAGCTGCTAGCAATGGATTTTCAGGCGGATGCAGAAAGCTTTTCTATTGCAGAACAGGAGCTGGATGCGCGGAAGGCACAGATGGAAAAGGCGGCGAAAGATTGGCAGGAGGCCGGACGGCAGGTTCAGCTTTTTGAAAAGAGGAAACAGGAACGGAGCATTGCGGGCGAACGGCTGAAGCTTTTGCAGGAGAAACGGCGGGAAGCGGCGGATGCGATTACCAATGCGCAGATTTCCTGTCAGGGCATGGAAAAAGAGCTGGAGCTTTTACAGAAAGACCTGCCCTTTGCGGAGGCCGGGCAGGCGAAAACCCGGCTGGAAATGCAGAGAAAAGAAGCGCAGAAGCTGGAACTGGAAGCGGACAGTGCGGCGGAGAAGGTCAGACGGCTGGAAGCTGAACTGGAAAAGCAGAAGGGCCAGAGGGCGGAAGCCGAAAACCGCAGCGTGCAGGAAACGGCGGAAGTACAGCGGTGCAGGGAAAATTTCAAAAACGGCCTGATTGAGCAGAATTTCCCGGATTTTGATGCCTATCTTGCGGCGAAAATGGAGCCGGAGCGGCGGAAAGAGGAAGAGGAGCTTTGCAGGCAGTTCGAGCTGGAGCTGGAACGGGGAAATGCGAACCTGGAAATGTTAAAGGAGCAGACAGAAGGCCAGACGCCGGTGGAATTGGGGCAATGGAAAGAGCAGGCAGAGCAGAACCGCCGGGAAAAGGGCAAAATTGATGCATTGCTGAAGGAAATTTACGGCCTGAACCGGACGAATCAGGAGCGCCGGGCACATGTGAAGACGCTTCTTGCGGAGCGGGAAAAGCTGATCGGCGAGTATCAGGCCGTGGACAGGCTGAACCGGACGGCAAACGGAAACCTTGCACAGACGGCGCGGCTGGATTTCCAGACCTATATGCAGCGGAATTATTTTAAACGGATGATCCTGGCGGCAAACGGGCGGCTGGAGCAGATGACCGGGGGCCAGTTTATCCTGGAATGCCGGAGCCTGGACGAGCTGGGTAAGAAGGGAGAGGCCGGGCTTGACCTGGATGTTTACAGCCTGGTGACGGATCGGACGCGGGATGTGAAAACGTTGTCCGGGGGAGAATCGTTTCTGGCGGCGCTGGCGATGGCCCTTGGGATGGCGGATATTGTCCAGAGCGCGGCAGGAAAAGTGCATCTGGATACAATGTTTATCGACGAGGGATTTGGCTCTCTGGACGACCATTCCAGGCGGGAGGCGATCCGGGTTTTGAACGAGCTTGCCGGGCAGAAACGGCTGGTGGGAATTATTTCCCATGTGACGGAGCTGAAGGAGGAGATTGACAGCCAGTTGGTGGTGACGCGCACGGAGAACGGCAGCCATGCGGCCTGGAAGGAAGAGTAGGAGCCTAAGAGAATCTTAAGAAAAACGGATGTATGCAGACAGCCCGAAAGCTGATATACTGTTGATAATGGGAAAAAGGAATGGTTTTTCATCAACGGGGATGGTAAGAAACGCATGCTTGAGGAGAAGGGGCGGAAGTTCGCCCAGGGTTATAATTTTTATAAGATTTTCTGGGTTTTCCTGATCGGAAGCGCGGCGGGAGACCTGATCGAGACGGTGTTCTGCCGGGTGGCGCTGGGGAGCTGGATGAGCAGGAGCAGCGTGATTTACGGGCATTTCAGCGTGATCTGGGGATTTGGGGCGGTGATTCTGACGGTGCTTCTGCATGGACTGCAGGGGAAGCGGGACGCATATGTCTTTTTTGCGGGGACGGTTCTGGGAGGAATGTACGAGTATTTGTGCAGTTTTGCCGCGGAAAAGGTGTTTGGCGTGACGTTTTGGGATTACAGTAAGCTTCCGCTGAATGTCAATGGGCGGATTAACCTGCCGTACTGCCTTTTCTGGGGGATTGTGGCAGTGGCCTGGGTGAAGGAGATTTATCCCAGGCTGTCCGGGCTGATTGAGCGGATCCCGGCGCAGATGGGGAAGTCCCTTAGCTGGGTGCTGGTGGTTTTGATGACGGCGAATATGGCGGTGTCGGCTTCGGCGCTGGCCAGGTCGTTGGAACGGCAGCAAAATCCGGAGTGCAGCAGCGCTTATGAGGCGTTTTTGGATCGGCACTACCCGGACGAGGTATTGAAAGCGGTTTACCCGAAGATGAAATTTGTGGATGGTACATAAAAGAGGAGCGGCCAGTGCGCGGGCGGTTCCTTTTTGCGTTTTCGCAGAACGGGTAAAAATTACTTGACCTGTCGTAGTAATTATGGTAGGATAAAAATTACTACGACAGACATAGTACGACAGTCGGAGTACCGGACGGAAAGGAGACCTTATGATCAGCAGTGATGGAATCCGCGGATATAATGATACCATTATTTTATGCCTGCTGCTTGACATGCCTTCCTACGGATATGAAATTTCCCGAAAAATCCGGGAATTGTCGTCAGGAAAGTATACGATTAAAGAAACGACCCTGTATTCAGCGTTTAACCGGCTTGAGAAAAACGGATATGTGGAATCTTTCTACGGTGAGGAGACGAATGGAAAACGGCGTACCTATTACCGGATCACCCCGAAAGGCCGCCGCTATTATAGGGAAAAATGCGAGGAATGGGAGCTTACAAAGAGCGTGGTGGATCGATTCATCGCGCCATAGGAAAGAGATGGAGGAGCATTATGGAAACAATTCGTACCTATCTGGACAATATGTTTCTGCAGCTTCCGGACACACCGGAAGTGCGCCGGGCAAAGGAAGAGCTGCTTGGCATGATGGAAGACAAGTATTTTGAGCTGAAAAGCCAGGGAAAGTCAGAGAACGAGGCCATTGGCATGGTGATCGCCGATTTCGGGAACATGGACGAGATCGTAAAAGAGCTGGGGCTTCAGGAAATTCCGCGCGAAGAGACGGGAGGACCGGAAGGGCTGTTCCTTTCGATGGACGAGGTGAAGGATTATGTAAGCGGGATGGGAACATGCGCCAGGATGATCGGCGTGGGCGTGACATTGTGCATTTGGAGCCCGATCCTGTTCTTTTTTCTTGGAGGGTTGTCGGAGAGCCTGGGCGGGCGGATGGAAGGGCCGCTGGGGTTTGTGGGATTTGCGTTTATGCTGGTGATGATTGCGGCGGCAGTGGGGATTTTTATTCTCTATGGGACGCGCATAGATAAGTACCAGTATTTGAAGAAGGCGGTGATCCATATGGATGTGCCGACGGAGGTGATGGTGCGTCAGGGGAAGGAGCAGCATAAGGCGACGTTTACGATGCAGCTTGTGGTGGGCGTGGCCCTGTGCATCATCAGTGTGCTGCCGCTTTTGGCGGTGGGGATGATGTTTGAGGACAATGATCTGCTGGGCTGTATTGCGCTTTGCATTCTGCTGTTTTTGGTGGGAATTGCGGTGTTTTTGTTTGTGGACGGCGGGGTTGGCGGGGAGTGCTATAAGGTGCTTCTGCAGGAAGAGGAGTTTGCGCCTTCGCGGAAGAAAAAGTCGCATAAGGCGAAGAAAAAGGCCATGGAGCGGATTTCGTCGGTTTACTGGGGAGTGATTACCTGTGTGTATTTGATTTGGAGTTTTCAGACGATGATGTGGTGGAAGACGTGGCTGATCTGGCCGGTGGCGGGGGTGCTGTATGCGGCGATTGAAGGGGTGATTAAGGGGCTGATTGGGTACGACGACTGAGGGCGGAACTGTTAAAGTGGCATGGTTAAATTCTGTTTAACTGGCTCTTTGTTTCGTGCCAGACGGGTGGTATCCTGGAACAGATGAAGAAGGTTAAAGGAGTCTGTTCGATGAAAACGGAAAAGAAAACAAATGTGAAAGCAAATGTCATGACCGCATTTTTTGCGGCGATTATTTACCTGGGAATTCAGAGTTTCCGCATCCCGATGCCGGCGGCGGTGGGAACGCCTTTTGTCCACTTCGGCCACATTTTCGTGGTGCTGGCGATTCTGCTGCTGGGCACTGTGCGGTCGATGGTGGCCGGAGTCCTGGGATTGCTGATCTTTGATGTGCTGAACGGGTACCTTCATGCGATTCCAAACGTGTTTGTCAGCACGGTGATTCTGTGTCTGCTGACCGGGACGGTGGCCTGGGCGCTGCGGAAAAAGGCGGCGGGAGATCGAAAGAAAGACTATCGTGCGGCGATTGTGTGTGCGGTGGTGTACGGAGTGGTCAATGTGGTGATTGATTTCGTGTGGAGTACAGCGGAGCTGGTGATTGCGGGAAGCGGGCTGGGTGCGGCGCTGGCGGCGGAGATTACGGCGATTCCGGCGACGATCATTAATGCGGTGTTTACGGTGATTGGAATTGCGATTCTGTATATTCCGGTGCGGCAGGCTTACAAAGCGATCATGAGGTGACGTTTCGGACGCCTCAAGCGGCATGGAACAGGATAAATCAAGCGCGGTAGAAATGGAAATATGGCGCTACGGGAGCGAAAATCCGCCGAGAATCCCGGAAATCCGGAGCCGCGGGAGCGGGCATTCGAAAACCTGGGACGAAATTTTTTGAAAAAAGTTTGAAAAAACCTGTTGACAGATAAAGAAAAAAGGTGTATGATACATATCGTTGTGAAGGACAACACCTCATAACCGAACAAAGTGTGCGTTTAGCTCAGCTGGATAGAGCGTTTGGCTACGGACCAAAAGGTCGGGGGTTCGAATCCTCTAACGCACGGCCGAAACCGGAAGTCTGAAAAGACTCCCGGTTTTTTTGCGTATGGGGAAAGCGAAGGGAAGCGCATTTGTCTACAGGCATTTCCGATTCGCTTCAAAATAAGAAAGAAATTGCTGCGCGCTTCGGGAAAGGAGCGCGTTTTTCTGATAACAGAGCGAAATCTGAGTCGAGATAGCCGGTACGATTTTCACGTCGGCAAAAGGCGCGGGCGAAGCGGAGCACAGGCGGCTTTCCACGTGCCGGTTCATCAGCATTGCCACACAATTCCCATAAGTAACCATATCGAAAATGCTGTCCAGCCGGTGGCTGTCAAAAACGATATCCGGAATAAATCCGGCCGCCTGGCACGCAGAGCGGCACAGATCATAGAGCATGGAGCTTTCCTTTAAGAAACAGAATTTTTCCTCCATCAGGCTGCGCAGGGAGAGCTCCGGCTGTCCGGCCAGGGGATGCCCGGTGGGGAGGAGGGCGACCAGGTAATCGGTCAGATAGGGGATGTGCACAAGCCCGTCGTCGGTTTCAAAGGGGTCGTCCGTTCCATGGCAGGATTCCCGCAGGAAGATCAGTTCACAGGTTTGGTCGAATAATAATTGCTTCAGATTTTTCGGGTCTTCTTCCGTCACTTTTAATTTGCAGTCCGGACAGGAATTCTGGAAGTCCAAAAGAAGCGGGGTGATGCCGTACTGGGCCATGACCGGGATGCTTCCGATGGACAGAAGGTTTTTGGAACGGTTTTTCTTTTGGAGGAGCATGGCGGAGTAGTCGAACTGGAGGCGCATGATGGATTGGGCGTAGGGGAGCAGGGCAGAGCCGTATTCGGTGAGTTCGACTTTGCGGGTGGTGCGGGTGAAGAGGGGGACGCCCAGTTCGGACTCCATGGATTGGATGTGTTTGGAGAGGGTGGATTGGCTGAGGAAGAGTCGTTCGGAGGCTTCCCAGTAGTTGCGGGTTTCGGCGAGGGTGGCGAATTCTTTGAAGTAGTTGATGTTCATGAGGACTCCTATTGATTCGGTTTTTGAATTAATCATAAGGGAAAAGGAATTGTTTGTCAATACGGGGCGGATTATACTGGAAGTAAGAAAAAACGCGAAGGTTACTGTTCATCCCATAGCCAGCCTTAGCCATTTTTGCCACATAAACTGTAATCGGACGCCACTGTGCAGACGAAAACCTTTCGGGGAACGGGGCAACGTCATCAGCAAGCTTCCCCTAACTGCGACTAGGACGCTCAGGAATGCCTTCGCGCCCAAGTCTTAGATAAGGGGTGATCTCGCCTCTTCCTAAAAGCGCCCCTCGGAAAACGTCCCCGAAAGCTTTCCATCTTCCCAGCGTCTGCATAATAACTGTCAGGTAGGCACTGAAAGGCTGGCTATGGTGTGAACAGTAGCACTAGAAGGAGAACCGTATGAATCATCGAACCGATATCTTAGACTTACGCACAGCGCTGGAGGTTTTAAGGAAAATGCCGGGGCAGCTCATTGAGACCCATACGGCGGTGAACCCGGAGGCGGAGCTGTCCGGAGTATACCGCTATGTGGGCGCGGGCGGAACCGTGATGCGCCCCACGAAGGTAAACGGCCCGGCGATGCTGTTCCACAACGTCACCGGCCACCCGGACGCTAAAGTGCTCATCGGCCTTCTGGCCAGCCGGGAGCGGGTCGGCACGCTGCTGGGATGCAAAAAAGAGGATCTGGGGAAATTGCTGTGCGAATGCGCCCAGAATCCCATTGAACCAATCGTGACGGAGGAGGCCGCGCCGTGCCAGGAAGTGATCTACCGCGCGGAAGATCCGGGTTTTGACCTGTTCCAACTGATTCCGGCGCCCACGAACACCCCGCTGGATGCAGGCCTCTACATCACGATGGGCATGTGCTATGCCACCCATCCGGACACGGGGCGGTCTGACGTGACCATCCATCGGATGTGCATCCAATCGAAGGACGAGTTGTCCATCTTCCTGCAGCCCGGAAGCCGCCACATCGGCGCCATGGCCGAGCGGGGCACGGAACTGGGCCAGCCCCTTCCGATTTCCATTTCCATCGGCGTCGACCCGGCAATCGAAATCGGTTCCTGCTTCGAACCGCCCACAACGCCGCTGGGCTACAACGAACTGGCGATCGCCGGAGCCATCCGCCAGCAGCCCGTCCGCCTGTGCCCCTGCGTCTCCATCCGGGAAAACGCCATTGCCAACGCGGAATACGTCATTGAAGGGGAAATCCTCCCCGGCGTGAAGGTCGTGGAAGACCAGAATTCCCACACCGGATACGCCATGCCGGAATTTCCCGGCTACAACGGCCGCGCCTCCAAAGAGTGCTGGCTGATCAAGGTGAAAGCGGTCACCACCCGGAAGCATCCGATTATGCAGACCGTTATCGGCCCTTCGGAGGAGCATGTGAATCTGGCCGGGATTCCCACGGAGGCCAGCATTTACCAGATGGTTGAGAAAGCATTGCCCGGAAAAGTGACGAATGTTTACGCCCACGCGGCGGGAGGCGGCAAATACATGGCCGTGCTCCAGTGTCAAAAGACGGTTCCTACGGACGAGGGGAAACAGCGCCAGGCCGCGCTGCTGGCATTTTCGGCGTTCCCGGAATTAAAACATGTGATTCTGGTGGATGAGGATGTGGACATTTTTGACAGCAATGACGTGTTGTGGGCAATGAATACGCGGTTCCAAGGGGATCGGGACATCATAACGATTCCGGGCGTCCGCTGCCATCCTCTGGATCCCAGTTCCGACCCGGCGTATGCGCCGTCGATTACAGACCGCGGGATTAGCTGCAAGACCATTTTCGACTGCACGGTTCCGTTCCATCTGAAGGAACGATTCCAGCGGGCGCAGTTTTTGGAAGTCGATCCGGAAAGGTGGTTAAAAGGATGAAGAAACGGCTGCTGATTGGGATGAGCGGGGCGTCGGGAGCGCCCATTGGGGTGGAACTTTTGCGGCAGCTTCGGGAAAGGGAGGATGTGGAGACGCATCTGATCCTGACGCGGGGGGCCGAGATGACGCTTCAGCAGGAGACGGACTGGCCTTTGGAGGAGGTCAAAGGGCTGGCCGACGTGGTTTATGACAATGCGAACATCGGCGCAAGGCCGGCATCGGGAAGCTTCCGGATGGAAGGGATGATTGTGGTGCCCTGTTCGATGAAGACGGTGGCGGGAATTGTTTCGGGCTACAGTGATAACCTGCTGCTGCGGGCGGCGGACGTGACGCTGAAAGAGCGGAGGAAGCTGGTTTTGGTGGCCAGGGAATCACCGCTCAGTACGATTCATCTGCGGAATCTGTATGAAGTGAGCCAGGCCGGGGCGGTTGTGATGCCGCCGATGATGACGTATTATCACAGGCCGGCGTCGGTAGAGGAGTGTACGGCGCATATGGTGCAGCGGATTCTGCGGCAGTTTGGATTGAGTGAGGATGCCTATGAGTGGGAAGGAATGTAAGATGGAGACGCCCTGGAGCGTTGTGCGGAAAATCGTTGTGCTGGGCCGGGAGGTGCGGATTTGGATCTGCGATACCGGGAACGGGATGACGATTCTGATTGAGGGAGGCGACAAAGGGCATATCGGGGCAGTTGCGGTGGCTGGGATGCCGTTTACGATGGATGTGTCCGGGGAAGAGACGTTTCAAGAGGTGTGCATGACGTTTCCGGAGCATCGGGAGGATGTTGTCAGTAGGCAATGGGCGAAGGCGGTCAGCGCGGTGTATCCTGGCCCGGTGGTAGTGGAAGCGGGCGTGCATTATGACGGAATTGGAAAAGCGGAAATACAGGAAATCCTGGAGGCGCTGGAAGCGGAGCTGCAGCAGGTTCTTCGATTGATCGAAAGCAGCTCTGACGCTTAAAAAATTTTTATAAAAAAACCTCCCATTTTATGGGAAAA
>JAUNPS010000065.1 GCA_030536575.1 Eubacteriales bacterium
CGCGGATCGCGCCGCCAAGGCAGGTGGCCGCTCCGCCGAAGGGCTCGATTTCCGTGGGGTGGTTGTGAGTTTCATTTTTGAAGTTCACCAGCCACTCTTCGGTCTTCCCGTCGATTTCCACCGGAACGACGATGCTGCAAGCATTGATCTCGTCGGATTCCTCCTGATCCTGCAGTTTCCCTTCTTTTTTCAGTTTCTTCATGGCCATCAGGGCCAGATCCATCAGGCAGACGAACTTATCGTCCCGGCCTTTATAAATTTCTTTATGGTCGGCAAGATACTGCTCGTAGGTGTCCTGGATCGGCTTTTTATAGTAACCTTCCCCGAATTTGACATCGGTCAGCTCGGTGGAGAAGGTCGTATGACGGCAATGGTCGGACCAGTAGGTGTCCAGCACCCGCACTTCGGTCACGGACGGGTCGCGCTTTTCTTCATTTTTAAAGTAATTCTGGATATGCAGGAAGTCTTTAAAGGTCATGGCCAGATTCAGGGAATCGTACAGTTCCTTTAACGGCTCTTCCGGCATCTCCGTAAAGCCGTCGAAATGTTTCACATCTTCCGGCTCGTCGAACTGGGTGATCAGGGTTTCCGGCTTTTCCAGTCCGGTTTCGCGGGAATCCACCGGGTTGATGCAATGGGCTTTGATGGCTTCCAGCTCTTCCGGGGTGATCGTCCCTTCGATCACGTAGGTGGTGGCGGAACGGATCACCGGGTCTTCTTCTTCGTTCAGGAATTTCACGCATTGCACCGCGGAATCGGCTCTCTGGTCGAACTGTCCCGGAAGGTATTCCACCGAAAATACGCTGGCGCCTTCGGCAAGCTCGAAGGTTTCTTCGTAGAGGGTGTCTACCGGCGGCTCGGAAAATACGGTTTTGCATGCCTTTTCGAAGACTTTGTCGGAAATGTTTTCCACGTCGTAGCGGATCAGGACGCGCACGCCGGTGACGGCGCCGATTCCCAGATAGCTGTGGATTTCATGGCAAAGTTCTTTGGCCTGGACTGCGAAGGCCGGCTTTTTCTCAACATATACTCTTCTAACGCTGCTCATCTTTTCCTCCATACTGTGCGCTGAGGTTATCGGATTCCATTTTTATACGTTAATTTCCGCTTTCATGCCGAGGAGGTCTTTGTTCTCCTCCAGAACCGGATTTACCACTTCTTTCAGGAAGGCTTCCACCTGGATGGGCGCTCTTCCCACATATTTGGACGGTTCCATGGATTTCTTCAGGTCTTCCAGGCTCATGTTAAAGGCCGGGTCGGCGGCAATCAGTTCCAGAAGGTTGTTTTCTTTCCCTTCCACTTTTACGTTCTTTCCGGCTTCCATGGACAGGGTACGGATACGCTCGTGGAGCTCCTGACGGTCGCCGCCTGCTTTTACGGCGTCCATCATGATGTTTTCCGTAGCCATGAACGGCAGTTCGGCCATCAGATGTTTCTCGATGACTTTCGGATAAACGACCAGGCCGTCTACCACGTTCAGGTACAGATCCAGGATTCCGTCGATGGCGAGGAATGCTTCCGGAACGGACAGCCGCTTATTCGCGGAGTCGTCCAGGGTACGCTCGAACCACTGGGTGGCGGAGGTGATGGCCGGGTTCAGCGCATCGACCATGACATAGCGGGACAGGGATGCAATGCGTTCGCTGCGCATCGGATTGCGCTTATAAGCCATCGCCGAGGAACCGATCTGGGTCTTTTCGAAGGGTTCTTCCACTTCTTTCAGATGCTGCAGAAGGCGGATATCGTTCGAGAACTTGTGGGCGCTGGCCGCAATGCCTGCCAGCACGTTTAAGACTCTGGTATCCACTTTTCTGGAATAGGTCTGGCCGGATACCGGATAGCACTCCTTAAAGCCCATCTTGGCCGCGATCATCGGGTCGATCTTGTCGATCGTCTCCTGGTCGCCGTCGAAAAGCTCCAGGAAGCTCGCCTGGGTTCCGGTGGTGCCTTTGGAGCCTAAGAGCTTCAGGTTCGCGATCACATGATCCAGGTCTTCCAGATCCAGCATCAGCTCCTGCATCCACAGGGTCGCACGTTTTCCTACCGTGGTGGGCTGGGCAGGCTGGAAATGGGTAAAGGCCAGAGTCGGCTGGGCTTTGTATTCGTCGGCGAATTTCGCCAGCTCCGCCAGCACGTTGACCAGTTTTTTCTTCACGAGTTTCAGCGCTTCGCTCATTACGATAATGTCTGTGTTATCTCCTACGTAGCAGGAGGTAGCGCCCAGGTGGATGATCCCTTTTGCCTTGGGACACTGTACGCCGTAAGCGTACACATGGGACATCACGTCATGGCGCACGATTTTTTCCCGTTCTTTTGCCACGTCGTAATTGATGTCGTCCGCATGAGCCCGAAGCTCTTCGATCTGCTCATCGGTAATCGGAAGGCCCAGCTCCTGTTCCGTCTCCGCCAGGGCGATCCAGAGCTTTCTCCAGGTGCGGAATTTCATATCCGGGGAAAAGATGTACTGCATTTCCTTGCTGGCGTAGCGCTCGGAAAGGGGGCTTACGTATCTGTCTGTACTCATTTATCGTATTCTCCTCTAATATCTTCTTTCGGGGGTTCTACAGGGTACTTTCCGGTGAAGCAGCCCTGGCAGACGGGAAGGCCGTTTACCATTTCGCGCAGGCGTCCGATCTCCAGATAGGCCAGGCTGTCGGCGCCGATGATCTGACGGATCTCTTCGATCGAACGGTTATAGGCAATGAGCTGTTCCCGCACCGGAATATCGGTTCCGAAATAACAGGGCCACAGAAACGGCGGCGAGCTGACGCGCATATGCACTTCCCTGGCCCCGGCTTCCTTCAGCATGCTAACGATCCGGTCGCTGGTGGTTCCACGCACGATGGAATCGTCAATCATGATGACTCGTTTTCCGGCTACCGCTTCTTTCAGGACGTTTAATTTCACGCGGACGCTGGATTCCCGGCTGCTCTGCTTGGGCTTAATGAACGTGCGGCCCACGTAGCTGTTCTTCACAAAGGCCGTCCCGTAGGGAATGCCGGACTGCAGGGAATAGCCCAGCGCCGCGGCATTTCCGGACTCCGGCACGCCCACCACCACATCTGCGTCCACCGGGGAATCCATCGCCAGGAAGCGCCCGGCCTGGATGCGGGAATGGTACACGCTCACGCCGTCGATGCGGCTGTCCGGCCTTGCAAAATAAATGTATTCGAAAATACAGCGGGCTGTTTCTTCCTTTGGAAGGCACATGCTGGTGTCCGAGTGGATCCCGTCCGCGGTGATCGTGACGATCTCTCCCGGAAGCACATCCCGGACGAACTCCGCGCCGATGGTGTCCAGGGCGCAGGTTTCGGAGGTCAGGATGTAGGCGTTGTCCCGCTTGCCGATGCATAGGGGCTTGAAGCCGTAGGGGTCTCTGGCGCCCATCAGTTTTCTGGGGGACATGACCACCAGCGAATAGGCCCCGACGATCTTCTTCATCGCTTTGGCCAAAGCTTCTTCTGCTGTGCGGGAGTTCACACGCTCCCTGGCAATGTGGTAGGCAATGACTTCCGAGTCGATGGTTGTCTGGAAGATCGCGCCGCTGTACGCCAATTCGTCCCGGAGTTCGTTGGCATTGATCAGGTTTCCGTTATGCGCCAGGGCGAGGGTGCCCTTGATGTAGTTCAGAACCAGCGGCTGGGCGTTCTCCCGGCTGCTGGCGCCGGCTGTGGAGTAGCGCACATGGCCTACGCCGATATCCCCGTACATATTCGAAAGGGATTCTTCGTTAAAAACTTCATTGACCAGGCCCATGCCTTTGTAGGACTGAACCTTGCCTTTGGGGCCCTGGGTGTCGCTGACGGCGATCCCGCAGCTCTCCTGCCCCCGGTGCTGCAGGGCGAAGAGGCCGTAGTAGATCGTAGAGGCCACATTGTTCCGGTCAAAATCGTAGATGCCGAAAACGCCGCACTCCTCTTTCAGCTTTTCCAGGTCTTCTGTCTGTTCATGTAAGTGATTCATCCGGTCAGCCTTTCTCTCCCGCTCTTTTGGGGAGACGCGTGTCAAATGCGGGATTACAGGCCCAGTCTGTGGAAGACCTCATTATAGGCTTCTTCCACATTGCCCAGATCCCTGCGGAAACGGTCTTTGTCCAGTTTCTCGTGGGTGTCCGCGTCCCACAGACGGCAGGTATCCGGGGAGGTCTCGTCGGCCAGGATGATCTGTCCGTGGTAACGGCCAAACTCGATCTTAAAGTCGATCAGTTCGATGTTGGCTTTCATGAAGTAGTCTTTCAGGACGTCGTTTACTTTAAACGCGTATTTGGTGATCGTGTCGATCTCTTCTCTGGTGGCAAGGCCTAAGGCAATCGCAAAGTAATCGTTGATCAGCGGATCGCCCAGTTCGTCGTTTTTATAGCTGAACTCGATGGTCGGCGCGTTGAATTTCGTTCCTTCCGGCACGCCCAGTCTCTTGGAAAAGCTTCCGGCGGCCACGTTTCGGATGATGACTTCCAGGGGAACGATCTCGACTTTTTTTACGGCGGTTTCCCGGTCGCTTAATTCTTTTACGAGATGGGTGGGAACGCCCTGCTCTTCCAGGATCTGGAATACCCGGTTTGTCATCCGGTTATTGATCACGCCTTTGCCCTGGATGGTTCCTTTTTTCAGGCCGTTGAATGCGGTCGCGTCGTCTTTATAGTCTACGATCAGCACGTCCGGATCTTCTGTGGTGTACACTTTTTTTGCTTTGCCTTCATAAAGTAATTCTTTCTTTTCCATTTGAAATCCACCTGTCCTTTTCCTGAGTTTTTTCTTTTCGATGCCTGCCAACGCAAGGCAGCCGACGATCCTTTCGCATTGTCGGCTGGAGCTGGCATATTACATTTGAAATTATAGCTCAATGTTTTTTCGAAAACAAGGTTTTCCTGCATTCCTCTGTAATTTTATTCAAATTTACCGAAAAATTCCTGCATTCTGGGGTTCTTTGAGTTAAAAAGTTCCTCCGGCGCTCCCTCTTCGGCGATAACGCCCCGATCCATGAAGATGATGTGATCCGCCACATTTCTGGCAAAATTCATTTCATGGGTCACAATCACCATGGTCATGTGCTCCGCCGCCAGGTCTTTGATGACCTTTAAGATCTCTCCGGTCAGCTCCGGATCCAGAGCCGAGGTGGGCTCGTCAAAAAACAGCACCTTGGGATTCTGGGCCAATGCCCGCGCGATGGAGACACGCTGCTGCTGCCCGCCGGAAAGCTGGTAGGGATAGCAGTCCTCTTTGTCGGAGAGCCCCATTTTTTCCAGGAGGCTCCTCCCGATCTCATAGGCCTCCTGTTTCGGCTTTTTCTGTACCCGGATCAATGCGTCCGTCACATTTTTCAGGACGGAATAATGGGGAAACAGGTTGAAATTCTGGAAGACCAGGCCGAAATTCGTCTGGATTTCCTTCAGTTTCGCAGGCTTTTCATAGTGGGAATTCCCCTGGGCGTCCATTGTCACGGCCTTTTCCCCCAAATAGGACAGGTCGCCGCCGTCCATGGTTTCCAGGAAGGTGGCGCAGCGCAGGAGGGTGGATTTTCCGGAGCCGGAGGGCCCGATGATTGCCAGGACTTCGCCTTTTTTGACGGTCAGGGAAATGTCTTTTAACACTTCCAGGTTCCCGAAGGATTTTTTCAGATGGTTGATTTCCAGGTAATTTGTCATCGTTCCTTCCCTCCTAACGGTAGTAGCTCAGTTTCTTTTCCACGGCTTCCATGACTACCGCCACTAATAAATTAAAGACATAATAGAAAACGGCTGCAATGATAAACGGCAGAAACGTTGTTTTGGATGCTGCAATCTGCTTCGCAATCGTAAACATTTCCATATAAGCCAGTGCAAAAGCCAGAGAAGTATCCTTTACCAGCGTGATGATTTCGTTCGTCACAGAGGGCAGAATCCGCTTGATCACCTGGGGCAGGATGATTAAGAAAAAGGTCTGGCCCTTGCTGTAGCCCAGAAGCTTCGCGGCTTCGTACTGGCCCACAGGCATGGATTCGATTCCCGACCGGAAAATTTCCGCAAAATAGGCGGCATAATTCAGGGAAAATCCCACAATAATCGCGATAAAGCGCCAGGAACCGCCGATATTCATCCCAAACAGGTAGAAGGGTCCGAAAAAGACCACCAGAAGCTGGAGCATCAGGGGCGTCCCACGCATGACGGAAATGTAGAATTTCACCACCAGGGACAGGGGTTTCCATTTTGACATCCGGCCAAAGGAGACGACAAGGCCCAGCGGGAGGGAGAACAGCAGCGTCAGGACAAAGATCCCGATTGTCCGCATCATGCCCACGGACATTTGAGAGAGCATTGTGGTAAAACTCATGGAAAACTCCTTTCTTGCGCATGGCAGAACCCCCAGAGGGTACGCCAAAGGGGGTTCTGAAAATTTTTCGGTTTATTCTGCTGCTGTCTCGGTTTCGGTCTCGGCTTCTTCTGCGGCCTCTTCATTTCCCAGGCATACCATATCGGTCAGCTCGTATTTTTCGGCCAATTCTGCGAAGGTGCCGTCCTCCAGCAGTTCCATCAGGGATTCGTTCACCTGCTCGGCCAGCTCGGTGTTTCCTTTCTTAAAGCCGACGCCGTACTGTTCGGCGTTCAGGTGTTCGTCCAGGATCACGAAATCTTCGCCGTTGCTTCTGGACTTGATCTGGTAGTTCGCAACGCCGATATCCATCGCAATCGCATCTACGCTGCCAGCCTGAAGCTCTACGAATGCGCTGTTATAATCCGAAAATTCCTGTAATGTCGCGAAGGTGTCTGCCAGCTCTTTCTGCTGTTCTTCGTCCTGAAGAACCTGCAGGGCTGCGGATGCGGCCTGGACGCCTACTACTTTTCCGGCCAGATCTTCCAGGGTGGTGATGCCGGAATTTTTCGAGGTGATGATTACCTGGCTGTTATCCACGTAAGGAACAGACCAGGTGTAGGCATCCTCGCGGCCATTGATCGTAAAGCCGTTCCAGATACAGTCAATGGAACCGGACTCCAGCTCCATATCCTTAGAATCCCAGTTAATCGGGGTCTTTACCAGTTCCCAGCCCCGCAGGTCGCAGACCGCCTGCGCCAGCTCCAGGTCAAATCCAGTGTACTCCCCGTTCTCATCCATATAGCCATACGGCGGATATTCCGCGTCGAACCCTACGGTAAAGGTGGTCCGCTCCTCTGCAAAAAGTGTGGCCGGGAACATGGCTCCCACCATCGCGGTACATAAAAGAACGCCAATCAATTTCTTTTTCATGTAATTCTCCCTTCATTCTGCTAATATTCTGCTCCGTGAGCACGTTATCATAGTAAATCAATAAAGGTATCCTAACACAAGAAACGGGTTCTGTCAATCAGGAACGGGTACTTTTGTGGTAAATCTCTTTCATCTCCGCCAGGGCTTCCTGCATTCCCGCTTCCTTGAACCAATTCGCTTTTTCACTTTCATGCGCTTCTTCCCGCAGGCTCCGGATGGTTTCCTGAATCTTCTTCTGCTGAACCTCCGGCACCCGGAGTTCCTTTAATTTTTCCTGGTAATCCTCCGGATTCAAATACAGGGCCAGGGCAGTCAGGTATTTCCGGTAAACCTCATTCGAACGCACCATTCCATAGGACTGCCACAGGCAGTCGGCGGCCTCCTCGAACAGGAACAGGCGCGCATAGGCTCCGGCCATATTGTTCAAAATGGAGGCGTAAAACTGGACGCCCATGCTGCCCGGCCCCCGGTTCTTCAATATTTTATAATATTCATGAATCGCATTGGCGTACATCTGATATTCCACCAGATAATCCGCCTTCATTTTCTTGCGCAGATCCTCCGGCTGCACCTCGATCTCTGCGATCTGCTCCTGCAGCTCCTTAAACTCTTCGTGGGACAGATACCCGATTTCCTTAAAGATCGGCAGAATGAAATTCCCGACGCTCTCGTGCCGTTCGAGCTGTTCGTACAGTTTCCGGTAGAGCCGCACCAGCCCCAGCTCGTCCCGCAGCCAGTCGCAGAGCCGTTCGTTCATGATTGTCTCGTCGATCAGATAGATGTTTTTCTGTAAATAAAAGCACAGCTCCTCGATGGTGAAAATGTTCGTGCTGATGCTTTCAATGTAATACGGATGCACCGCTTTTCGAACCTGACATAAATGATAACCGCTCATCTTTTTTCTCCTCTGTTATAACGCAATGACGGCCTCCCACTGTTTTCCGCTGGAAGGATACAGGCCCCCAAGCCCCAGATCTTCCATACGCACCCGGCACCGGTTTTTCGCAATAAAATCCATGCGCAGACGGATGCGCGTGGCCCGGTTCGGCCTGGGTGGAAGGTCGGTAAGCGTCACGGTGTGGGCCATCTGCGTCCCGTTTAAATGTCTGGAATAAAACTCCAGTTCCTGGGTATCGTCCAGGATGAATTCGCACTCATGGCGGGCCATATACCAGTTGATCCCGGCGGAAATCATCGGATAATACTCCGCGTTCCCGCGGATGAGCATTTCCATGCCGATGTTGTATTCGATCATATCCGGCCCGGCATACAGATAGTCCCGGATGCTGCTCATGCCGCACTGAACCATCGCGCCGTAGCAGGCCCCTTTGGAAAAGAGGTTCTGGCCCATGAACACATGGCGTCTGGCGCTGCAGAGAAAGGTCAGCGAGCGCTTTGCCCAGCTCTTGTCGAAGCCTTCTCCCAGCAGATAGGCGCTGGAATACGTCTTTCCCTGGAACATTTCCTGCAATTTTTCCAAGAACAGCCGGTCTTTTTCCTCCTGCCACTGGGCTTCCCCCATCCCACTTCTGGCCTTCGCGTCCACATAAAAATGAAAGGCTTCTTCCACTTTCACGAAGGCGGGTTTCGTGTGGTAATCGGTTCGCAGCTCGTAGCCCACGATCCGGTCTCTTTCGTATTCGAACAAAGCTACGTTATAGCTCCGCAATTCTTTTTTCTGGTGCATCGTATAGTAATAAAAGCTTTCCAGATGATCCTGCAGATAAACATTTTCCGCCGGAATTCCCAGCATGCCAAGGGCCTGGATGGCTGCGTCCGCCCAAAGCGGCCGCATTCTTTTCATGGTCAGCATGAAAAAGAGCCCGTCCGGCGCTCCGGCCCCGGCCAGCAGCGCGATCCCTTCTTTAAAAAACTCCGCCAGGCGCTGGATTCCCAGCTCTGACCGCTGCTCCACCAGGGAAAAGAGGTCTTTCGGGGTTGGTATCTGATACTGCTCCTGTCCCGGAACCAGGCTCACGGTCATCGGTTCGCTGCCCTTGCGGTTATAAAAGGTGATCTGGGAAAAATCGCTGCAAAGATCAAATCCGATCGCCAGTTCATTTAATTCGTTAATCATATTTTCTCCTTACATCAGCGTGAAGATCTGTTCCGCCAGATTTTCCTGTTCCAGGTAATTCCGGACGAGGTCTTCCGCGCCGTTCTCCTGGGCATTGCGCAGCTTTTTGGAAAGGCTGTTGATCATTCCGTAGCGGCTTGCTCCAAAGGCGTCTTCGGTTCCTTCGAATTCCAGAACCTGTTCCGCTGTTTCGGTCACTTTGCCGTTCAGTTCCTCTTTGATGGAATAGACCATTTTTTCTCCTTCGAACAGCGTCACTTCTTTGACGAAAATGCCTTCGAACAGGGCGTTTACGGTTTCCCGGTATTCTCTGGATGGTTCGCCGTTTTCGTGCTCGAACCGGTAACGGATGGTTACGGTCGCCGCCGGATTTGTCCGGTATTCCACAAAGCTCTTGTCAAACAGCAGGAACACCCGCTGAAGCGCCGGGGAAAATTTCTTGAAAAAGGCAAACTGCATGCCCTGGTTCGCGTAGGATTCCAGAAGCTCCTGAGCGTTTTCCGTCTGCCGTTCGGAAAGCTCCCCCTGCCCGGCATAGTAGGAAAGCAGCGCCAGACGGCAGACTTCCTCCTGACTGTTTCCCTTTTCGTAAGCCCGTTCCAGATAGGCGAAAACCGGTTCCTGCACCGGCTGCTGCCGCACGAAATACTCGTAGGACATCAGGATGACATAGGCACGCAGGAGCCTGTTTTTTCCCATGGCGCGGCGGTAGGAATCGAAAATCGCTTCGGTCTGTTCCATCCCTTTGCGGGTAAACAGAACCATCAGCAGGATCTTTTCTTCCAGGCGGTAGGTCTCCAGGCCGAAGGTATTCCCGGCCTGCCACAAATGCTTCATCTTTTCCACCGGGCCATCGTAAAAGCTCAGAAGATAGGCCAGCACGGTTTCGTCGTATTTATTCTGATCCAGACAGCCGGCGCAGAGGGCCAGCAGCATGTCGTCTTCTTCGAATTCCAGATTCAGGATCATCCGGCTGCAAAGACGCACCAAAGCGGAAGTCTCCACCTTTTCAGCCCCATACACACTTACGATCCGGAAGGCTTCCTGGTACATGCCCTGGGATACCAGAAGTTCTACCAGTTTCTTTTTATCCGTTTTGACAAAAGAGTCGATCTCGATGGTTTTCAGGTATTCTCCTGCTTCCTCGCCAGGGTTTTCCGCATAATAATCCAGAATGTCCCTGCGGGCCTTTTCCCGGCATTCTTCCCGGATGCCTGGGATTTCCAGCATTTTCTGATAAATCCGGATGGTTTCCGCTGTCGTTTCCTGTCCTTCCAGAAGGCTTAAATCGTGTAAGATCAGTCCGGTGGCGTTCGGACTTAATTCCCGGCAGGCCGTAAACAGTTCCGCATCTTCCAGAAGTTTTTCTTTTTCATACGGGATCGCCACCGCATATCTGCAGCGGTTCTCATCGCAGATGAAGATCTGATGATCTTCCCCGTAAATCTGGACGCAGGCTTTTCCGCCGGACAGGTTGACTTTCTGTTCTTTTCCAAGCTGCCGGTGCCGGACGACGACGGATTTCGCTCCCGGCGCGTCACAGGTGATTTCCCATGTAAACAATGCCTTTACCAACGGCTCTGCCAGCTTTGGCGTCAGAAGCTGCCTGGTCAGGAAGGTCTGATAAAGAATGGCCAGATCCCGGCTGATTTTCCCGGCTTCAAGCTGTTCGAGCATGAATTTTTCCATGGCCGGGCGGTAGCTGTTATAGGTGTTCGGGTCGTTTTCCCGGTTCCGGATGACGTTGGCATATACGGCTGCTTTTTTCTGCTGGCTTAAGGTATTATTATAGGAAAAATACATGCGGATGATCTGGGGCAATACGCCTTTCCGGTCAGCCGGCATGGATTCGATGTAATACTCATACAGCCCGGTGAGGCGCAGGTCAGCTTCCACGCCTCTTTCAAACCATTCGAAATATTCGTTTCCGGTCTTGTGGCCTTTGATCAACAGGGCGCAGATGGCCATCACAAGGCCCCTGGAGGGATATTTGTCATAGCATTCGCACAGGATTTTATACAGGACGTCCTGGAAATCTTTCGCGCGGCCGGCCAGCTCGGTGAGCTGCATCACCAGTTCGCCGGTCATCATTTCTTCCCGGCACATAAAATGGAGCACCTGGATTTCGAAGGGGTCCAGCCGCTTTAAAAGCAGGGGGGAACGCTCCAGAACCTGGGCGGCTTCCAGGTACATGATCCGGCTATGGCAGCCGTACTGATACTGGCGTTTGATGGCTGCCAGCTTTTCAGCCGGATGCCGCAGCAGTTTCTCCTGAATGTAGAGCAGCACCCACTGTAAAATCCAGTTTTCCGGATTCCGCTGCTGAAGTTCCAGGACTTTCTGTTCTACATAATCTACGTAATTCTTCTCTTTATGGTAGAAGGTGGTCAGATACAGGTAGTAACCCAGAAGTTCCGGGGAATTCAGCCGCTCTTTGTGCTGCTCCAGGGCTTCCAGGGCCATGCAGGCCTCGTCGTCTTTTCCCGCGGCAAAATAAAGCTGTGCCTGGATCAGATCCAGCATCGCGCTTTTTCCGCCGGATTTTTTATATTTGTCGATGGCTTCTGTGGAGCGGCGCAACCAGGTGTTCATATCCATTTTTCGGGTGCGGAAGGCCACGTAGCACTGCTCCAGGCGCACGAGCTGCTGATGCTGGACCGGCAGGAGCATGTCCCGCTCCCGCTTTCCGGCCGCTTCTGCCGTCACGTCGACGGTCAGGACGCCCGCTTCTCCCTGGATCGTGATCCGGCCGTAGTTTTTCCCGGCATGCATCCGACTGGTATCGATCAGATAATTCAGCGTGTAGGTGCTGCCAATGAATTCATCTGAGGTCACAATGGGACGCTCGATCCACAAAAACGGCGCGTCTGAGGAAATATCCAGCCGGAAGAAGCCCCAGGTGTTTTTCGTCAGGATGATCTTTTCCTGGATGGGCTGGGTGACGCTGCCAAAGGATGCGGCCTGTTTATCCGCCTGGATGCGCACCGCCTCTTTCTGTCCGGCCCCGGCCAGGAATTCTTCCAGGCTCCGGTAACTGACAGCCTGGGCCAGAATGCCTTCATACAATGTCAGATACTGTGGGGAATCCTTTTCCAGCATACGCGCAAAGTCCGCGGACAGAAACAGGACGTAGGCCTTCTGAAAATCCCGCTTTGCCAGGGCTGTGAAAGCTTCCATGCTCTCGATGACTTCCGTGGAGGTGCGCACAACCTGCTTTTCCATCTCGATCCGGTAGGGGAGCTGGTATTCGCCGATGCTGGAACAGATCGTAAAAGCCCCTTCCAGCACCTCTCCTTCTTCCATGCCCGTGGTATCCACTTCGTAAAGGATCCGCTCGGAAATGCCGGAGAAGGCGGGCGGGTCGAAGCCTACGCGGGGGCTGGAGGCGTAGAGAAAGCCTTTCATCTTTTTCTGAACCGGATTTTCGATGGTGAAGCTTCCGCGGAAGCTCTCGCCTTTGCGAACCTGCCCATGCAGGGTTTTCTGGTCGATGCGCATGGGAGGCGTCTCATATTCAAATTTTTCGTTTAGTAACTGGTCGATTCTTCGCTTCAATTTTTTCACCTGCATTTTTTAGTCTTCCTAGAGTATACCACTAACCACCGGCCCGGCGCAACTGAAACCGGGGGATTTCGACAAAAAGCGGGGGATACCTCCGGCATCCCCCTTCGTGTCATTCCAGAATTTTCTTCAATTCGTCCATAAAGGTATTCACATCTTTAAACTCCCGGTAAACGGATGCAAACCGCACATACGCCACCGCTTCCAGATCCTTCAGCCGATCCATCACGATCTCCCCGATGACCTTGCTTTCAATCTCCCGCTCTTCCCGGTTAAACAGCTCCGTCTCCACCGCGTCAATCAGGTCGTTGATCTTCTGCACTGGAATGGGCCGCTTATAGCATGCCCGCATCACCCCGGCCTCAATCTTCGAACGGTCGTACTGCTCTCTGGTACGGTCTTTCTTTATGACAATCAGAGGAATCGTCTCGATCTTTTCGTAGGTGGTAAAGCGCCTGCCGCATTCGTCGCACAGACGGCGGCGGCGGATCGATGAATTATCGTCGGCGGGCCTGGAATCCACGACTCTGGTACTGTCCTGATTGCAATATGGACACTTCATTTGCATTCCTCCTTTTGACACAGGTTTCCTGATTTTGAGTATAACGAATCTGAGGTGTTATGTCAACGCATAGAATTCATTTTTTTGCATAGATTTGTAAAAAAGAAGGTTTTCCATGCGTTTATTCGAATTAAGACAAAAAGAGGTCATCAACATCTGCACCTGCCGGAGCTTAGGCTGCGTCGCCGACGTGGATTTCGACGAGCGAAACGGCTGCATCCGTTTTCTGATCATCCCCGGCCCCGGCCGCTTCTGCAATGTGTTCGGCCGAGATACGGAATTTTTTATCCCATGGAAATGCGTGCGCCAGATCGGAAAGGATATCGTCCTGGTAGAAATCGACGAGGATGAGTGCCGGCGGAAATGCGAATAGGGGCGGTTCTGTCCGCCCGCACGTCCATGACAAAATGAGCCTCGGCAGCTCCGGCGTTTCTTTGCAATGCACGCCTGCTCATTCCTCTCCGTATTTCAGCCCCGCCGACCTGCGGGCTTCCTCCAGGATCTCCATCACACAGAGGCTGTGCTCCAGCAGCGCCCCGGCAGCCCTGGGATCCCCCGTCCGCAGCATTTCTTCAAAAGCCAGAAATTCCTCCCGCATCCGATGACCCGGTCGGTTCTCATTCAGGCTCCAGGATTCTTCCCCTCTAAGCTGCACCTGGATTTCCCGGCACTGGCTGGGGACTCCCGCCGCCTTTAACCACCCCTCTTCACCCTGGATCATCCCAAAGCTTTCGCTCGCAGAATCCTTCGCGGCGGTACAGACTGCCGTGAAATCCGGATATTCCAAAATCGCCGTGCCGGAAAGGTCTATCCCGTTAAATCCCAGATTCGGATAATAGGTCACCTTCGTGGGCCTTCCAAAAAGCCCGGCCACGAAGTGGAAATTATAGATATTCAGATCATACAGCGCGCCCCCGTAAATCTTCGGGTCAAAGCACGGAAGCACTTCTTTGTTCCGATACTGGTCATAGCGGCTGGAATACTGGGAAAAATTACACTGGACCAGCCGCACCCGGCCGATTTTCTCCAACAGCTCCCTCTGGATTTTCCGATAGTTCGGCAAATACAGAACCGTAATCGCCTCAAAAAGGAACCGCTCTTTTTCCCGCGCAAGCGCCGCCAGCTCCCGCGCCTCCTCCGCCAGGCAGGTAAACGGCTTCTCCAGAATCACGTGCTTCCCTGCTTCCAACGCTTTTTTTGCATATTTGTAATGTGCAAGGTTCACAATCCCCAAATACACGATCTCGATCTCCGGATCCTTCAAAAACTCTTCGTAATCTATGTACAGATTCGGGATCTGATACTCCGCCGCCAGCGCCTTCCCTTTTTCCTCGCTGTGAGGCCGCACACACAGCGCCGTAACCGTCAGGCACGCCTCGTCTGCCTGCATTTTTAACATTTCGTTCACAATTTTGCCCGAACCAACGACTCCGATTTTCATAAAGAACCTCCTGTTTCTTCCGCATGTCTCTGTTTTCTGTCATTTTATCATGGATGCGGCTTTTCGTACACTGGATTGTCCGCATTTTTCAATAAAAAAGTGCAAAAAAGATGCTGCATTCCGTCCTGCAGCATCTTTATCTTAAAGGAGAAAGTTATGAAAAAGTTTTATAACAATTTGTTCTTGTTACAGTTATTATGATATCCAAAAAATATGACCGTTGTATGAAGAAAACTTGAACACTTTGTGTTCGATATGTAAAATATTATCCTCTTTTCTCCAGGTTGAGCAGCCATTCCTTCCGCTCCATACCGCCTCCATATCCGGTCAGGCTTCCATCCGCTCCGATCACCCGATGACACGGCACAATGATCCCCACCGGGTTTCGATGGTTCGCCATCCCTACTGCCCTGCAGGCTTTCGGCCTCCCGATTTTTCGCGCAAGCTCCCCGTAACTGCAGGTACTTCCATAGGGAATCGTACAAAGCGCCTCCCAGCAGAGCTTCTGAAACTCCGTTCCTTTCAAAGAAAGCGGCAGAGTAAACTCCTTTCGCTCGCCCCGAAAATACTCTTCCAACTGCTTCCGTCCTTCCGCCAGCAGCGGCGTCTCTTCCTCTCTTCCCGTCTTCAGAATCTCCCCTGCGTCCTTCCGGTCATCCAGAAAATTCAGATCACTGATTCCCTTTCCATCCTCGGCCAAAAGCAGCATCCCAAGCTCCGACTCAAAGATTTGATAACACTTACTCTCCACATTCTGCATTGACCGATTCCTCACAAGATCGCATGGCCTCAATGGTCTTCGCGAACAGCTCATCCAGTTCCCATCCCAGCATTTCCGCGCCCTGGCGGATAACGTCTCTGGAGCATCCCGCCGCAAAACGCTTGTCCTTGAACTTCTTTTTCAGGCTGGAAACCTCCATATCCATCACGCTCTTAGACGGACGCATCCTGGCGGCCGCCCCGATCAGCCCAGTCAGTTCATCCGCTGCAAACAGCACCTTCTCCATCAAATGCTCCGGTTTCACATCCGTCACCAGGCCGTATCCGTGACTGCATACCGCATGGATCAGCGCATCCTCCGCTCCAATTTCTTTTAAAAGCTCCGGCGCCTTGATACAATGCTGCTCCGGATATTTCTCGAAATCTACATCATGAAGCAGTCCCACAAGTCCCCAGAAGTCCTCTTCTTCACCATAGCCCAATTCCTTCGCATACCACCGCATCGTTCCCTCCACGGTCAGGCCGTGCAGAATGTGAAAGGGTTCCTGATTATATTTTTTCAGCAGGCCAAGGGCTGCCTCTCTCGTAACGTTCGTTTCCATGATATCTCCTCACTTTTCATTCCTTTTTCTTTCCAATCATAGCACTTCCTTTTCCATCCTGCAAGTCCCAAAAGGCTGTCGAAAACCGTCGATGAAAACTTCTTGCATATCCCCCGCAAACATGCTATGGTAAAGATGTCATCTACAGCAGCTTTCCTGCTGCTGCGATTTTCTTTTTCAAACCGTCCGGTTTGGAATCTTTTATTCAGCGCTTCTCTTCGAAGCAAAACTCACACAATTCTTTTTAAGGAGTGATATGCCATGGCAAACAAATTACAGGAACGTTTTCCAACAATACGCACAAGAACGGAGGTGCTGTATGAAATCCAACGTTCGGCACATCTGAATGACATCTTTTCCGTCTGGACTAAGGCGCAGCAGGAGGAATTTCTGGACTTCTGCAGCGGGGCACGGGGCATCAAGATGCTCTACGACTCATTTTTCAAGGAGATCATGAACCCCTCGACCACCCCGGAACGGCTGGAGGAATTTCTCTCTCTTGTCCTGGAAAAAAAGGTAACGATCGTCAAAGTTTTACCTAATGACAATACGCGGATTGCCGATGAAGGCACGCTTCTGGTGACGGATATCATCGTGAAGCTGGGAGACGGAAGTATCGCGAACGTCGAGATCCAGCGGAGCGGCTATGCTTTTCCCGGCCAGCGGTGCGCCTGCTATTCGGCGGACATGCTCCTGCGGCAGTACAAGAAACTCCGCGGGCAAAAGAAGCGGAAATTCCGCTACCAGGATATCAAGGACGTCTACACCATTGTTCTTTACGCCAAAAGCCCGAAAGAGTTCAAAAAATTTCCGGAAATCTATTGCCATTACTTTCAGCAGACGTCAGATACCGGACTTCAGATCAATATGCTTCAGAAATATGTTATGATTCCTCTTGACATCTTCCGGAAAGTCCGGCAGAATAGAGGTATCAGGAACCGGTTGGATGCATGGCTGACATTTCTTGCGGAGGACGACCCGGAGGTGATTCTGAATCTGCTGGGGCGTTATCCTGACTTTTCAGCTATCTACGAGCAGGCATATGCTATATGCCAGAATATGGAGAATGTTATGGGATTCTTTTCAGAGGAACTGCGGATTTTGGATCGAAACACGGCACAGTATATGATTGACGAAATGCAGTTGGAAATCGATCAGAAGAAAGCCGAGCTCGAACAGCAGAATGCTGCGCTTGCGCAGCACAAAAACGAACTGGAACAACAAAGCGCTAAGCTGGAGCAGCAAAACACAAAACTGGAACAACAGGAAAGCGAACTCGCTCAACAAAAGGCCGAAATTGCCAAGCGCAACGCCGAAATCAAACAAAAAGACGCCGAAATTGCACAGCAGCGCACCCTGCTCGAACAGCAGCAGCAATCTCTCCTCCAGCTTCAGGAGCGCATCGCCCTCCTCGAAAAACGCCTGGAAACCCAAAATTCGTAACACAAATCCACGAGGCTGCGCACCCGCGCAGCCTCCCTCTCATTCAAAAGAGGCCCTGCACCTTCCATGCATGGCCCCTTCTCAAACACATCTTCATTTTTCCTTGGAAATCAAATGATACGGCAAAGCAACTACAAAAATTCCGCCAATCATATTTCCAATCGTCACACAAACCAAATTATAAATATAACCGCCAATGCTGACACTCGCCGTCCCCGGATTCAAAAGCCCCACCGCCATCGTCGTCATATTTGCAATGCTGTGCTCAAACCCGCAGATCATAAACGTGAAAATACAGCAGAAAACCATAATCAGCTTCCCTGACTCATATTTCATCTTCGTGTTACACCAAACGGCCATACAAACCAGCGCATTACACAAAATACCCTTGCAGATCAGCTCCACAGGCCCTGTGGTCATCTTCTTCTCCGCAGCCGCCGCAAACAGCTCCGCCACCGTCCCCGTCGGAACGCCGGAAAGCTGATACACCGCCACCGCCAAAAGGCTCCCCACCAGGTTCCCGATATACGTCACAACCCAGATTTTCGCGATTTCTCCCCAGCTTAATTCCTTGCGGAACCCGGCCGCGCCTAACACGAAATTACTTCCTGTAAACAACTCCGCGCCGCACATCAGCACAAAGCTTAAAGCCACCGCAAAAGAAGCCGAATTCATCACCTTCTGCATCGGATCACCGGCCTCATAAAACGGCGCTGAAATCCCGATACTGATAAAACCGCCAAAAGCAATAAACAGCCCAGCCATCATAGAGGATACAAAGAAGCCCAGCGGATTCTTCTTTAACAGATTCGCTTTCCCCTTTGCTCCGCTGCAGACGGCCTGATATGCATCATTAAACATAGGTAATCCCTCCCGGAAATGCAGGCAACGGCCTGCACAGAGAAAAGAATGCATGAGATGCCGGAACTGGCTCTCTCATGCATTCTCCGTCATTTTATCGTAAAGGTATTCGTTTTTAGAACAGGCCGGAAATCTTACCGGTTTCGTCTACGTCGATTCTCTCGGCAGCCGGAACCTTCGGCAGGCCAGGCATGGTCATGATCTCGCCGGTCAGGGCTACGATAAAGCCTGCGCCAGCGGAAATCTTCAGATTCCGAACCGTTACTTCGAAGTCCTTCGGAGCGCCCAGCTTGGTCGGGTCATCGGTTAAGCTGTACTGGGTCTTTGCAACACAGATCGGGCAGTTTCCATAGCCAAGAGCTTCCAGCTGCTTTGCCTGTTTCTGCGCATCTGCGGTGAGCACAACGCCCTTGCCGCCGTAAACTCTCTTCACGATCGTATCCAGTTTCTCTTCGATGCTGCCTTCCAGCTCATAGGAGTAGGAGAAGTCGTTCGGCTCTTCAACCAGACGGATCACTTCTTCTGCCAGAGCAACACCGCCTTCACCGCCTTTGGCCCATACTTCCGACAGGGCAACGTTTACGCCCAGTTCTTTACATTTCGCCTCTACCAGATCCAGTTCGGCTTTGGTGTCGGTCGGGAATGCATTGATCGCAACCACGCACGGCAGTTTGTATACGTTCTTGATGTTATCCACATGCTTTAACAGGTTCGGAAGGCCTTTTTCCAGAGCTTCCAGGTTTTCGTTGTTCAGGTCAGCCTTCGCAACGCCGCCGTTGTACTTCAGGGCACGAACCGTAGCAACGATTACGACTGCGGACGGTTTCAGGCCTGCCATACGGCACTTGATATCCAGGAACTTCTCAGCGCCCAGGTCTGCGCCG
>JAUNPS010000066.1 GCA_030536575.1 Eubacteriales bacterium
AGAAATAAAAAGATTGCTGTATACCGAAAGATGTGTGATGATTTGGAATCATATTTTACAAACGAAAAAAATATTGCTGAGAAGTTAGAAAACAATGCAAAGGAATTACAAGCGCACAAAGATGATATGAATTATTATAAGCAACAAGCAATCGATACTGTGAAGGACATTGCGTATATGGAATGTATTAGAACGCTGACATATGAAAGTATGTAGCTTGATGAATTATAAACTCAAATTTCCCACACCCTCTGGTGTGCTGAAGCTTGAAAAAGCCGGGAAAACGGAGCTGCCCGCAAAAAAATCTTGACACCGATACCTCCACCGGGTATCATAAAGATATACCCATGTGGGGTATCTGAAAAGGAGGATTGGATGGAACAAGAAAAAGAAATGGAAAAACCCGAAATCCAGGAAGAAGCCCAAATGCCAAACGCCGGAATGCTGCCGCGTAAAGCACCGCAGCGAGCAGGAAGCCAAAGACCTGATCCACCGCCTGAACCGGATCGAAGGACAGATCCGGGGCGTCCGGACCATGGTGGAAGAAGAGCGCTACTGCGTGGACATCCTGACCCAGGTATCGGCGATCCAGTCGGCTCTGAACAGCTTTAATAAATGCCTGCTTTCCAATCACATCAAGACCTGCGTGGTCGAAGACATCCGGGAAGGAAAGGAAGAGGTCGTTGACGAACTGTGCAATACGATCCAAAAATTCATGCGTTAAGAAAAAGGCGGGTTGCAAAATCCCCGGTTTTAGCGTAGAATAGAGCGGGACAGAAAAACGGAAGAGTTTGAGATCGAGGAGGAACCCATGAAAAGCAAACGAAAGATTTTCGTTTCCGCTTTGTGCGCATTGCTCATTGGGAGCGCCGCCCTTCCGGCGTGCGCTTATACGGAAGAAGAAAAGCAGATGGTGAAAGACGCCCTCTCTGCATATGGATACGCCCCGAACTGGGACGGGCTGAATCAGGCTTACGAGGACTATCTGGCCGGGCGGTTGGATCTGTCGGCCTATGGGATCGCGCCGGTACAGCAGTATGACGAACCCCAGGTCGAGCCTTACGACGAACCCCAGACAGAACCGGCTACCGACCAGGGCGGGACGTCGGGAACAGCATCGGAGACTCCGGGCGATGGAGACGGCGCAGCGTCAGAGACTCCGGGCAATGGAGACGGCGCTGGGGATGAAAATCCGGGAAGCGGGAGTAGCGTTTCAGAGAACGTTCCGGAAACGGAAGCAGCCAGTACGGAAGCGGCAGAACCCCTGGAGCTTGGAAAGAAGCTTGTCGCTGCAGATTACGCGGAGATTACGCTGAAAGAAATTGCTTTTGGGAAACGGGTTTATCCTCCGGTCACGAACGGTACGTATCAGAACTATATCTGCCACTCGGAACAGATGCAGTATCTGGATTTGGTCTTCCAGGTTAAGAACCTGACAAAGGAGAGCATTCTGCCGGGAGATTTCCTGAGCATCACCGTAAACGTCGACGGCAGGGAATATCCGGGCGAGATGAACCTCTGTGAGATTGGAAACGGAACGGATCTAAGCGCGGATACGCCGCTCTATGCGATGATGGAAGGCAAGCTCCATTGTGTGGCTGCGGTACCGGAAGACGCGCAGTCTTTTATCGTGACCATTTCCATAAACGGCCAGACGGAAACCGTTGTCTTTGAAAAAGGAGATCCTCTTCTTGAGACAGAAGAACTTTTGCTGGAGACGCCGGTTCTTGCGGAAAATTTGGCGGAAGTGACGTTAAAAGGCGTGGAGATGGCCGAGCTGGACGGGGAAACGTATGTGAAAGCGGCCCTGGAAATCCGGAATCTGCAGGCTTACGAGTCCGAGATCAGTTGGATGCTGGGCGGTTCCTATTGGGACGGCGAGAGCCGTTATCCGGGGTACATAAGCCTGGAGGAGGACGGCAGCATGCTGCCGGAAGGCGCGGGAATCAAAGCGGACGAGACTTTGCTGGCCTATCTGATGATTCCGCTGACGGAAGAGACGGAAGCCGCGGAGACGGAGTCTGAACGTGAGACAGAATCCGAAAGCGGGAGCGACTTCGAAAATGAAACAGAATCCGTAAACGAAACAGAAGAAGACACGGAAGTTTCGGAACCGGAAAAAGCGCTCAGGCTTTATCTGAATGGAACGTGGTATAGCTACGAGATGGAATAAATTTTTGAAAATTACATAAACCTGTCAAAGTTTCCGGAGGCGGCATGGCCAGCTTCCCGGAATGAAAAGGGAATGCAGTGAAAATCTGCGGCAGCCCTCGCTACTGTGAGAAGGACGAATCATGGAAAACCACTGGAGAAATCCGGGAAGGCATGAGGAGGAAGAATTCGAGCCAGGAGACCTGCTTTGTACGGGTGATGCAAGTCTTTCGATGGGAAGGACACGCAGATTTTCGCAGGAAATAAACAGGTTTCATGGTTACTATTCAGACAGTACCTGAGCACTTAGCTGCTCAGGTACGTAAGAACGTGATTCAGGTGTGAGCAGGCTCTTTTGCGAAGCAAAACTTAAAATGAGCCTGTGAATCGTTACTGGAACGAGGTACGAGTGAACAGTAACGTTTTCTGTGTATTTGTGATGGAAACACTCCCAGGCGGGGGTGTTTTTGTTTTATCTGGGACGTGTTCCAAGCGCCAGCGACGCTTGTTTGGCATGGAGCACAGAAGCACTGATTTCGAAAAATCGTAAAAAAGTAGAAAAAGTCCGGAAATGAGCAGAAGAAAAAAGATTTATTTTATGTTATATTAAAAATACAAAAAGATAACCACTATATATCATAAGAGGTGCAGAAAAATGAAGCAGAAAGCAATGGAATGTAAACTGATCGTCCGTCCAATCGTGGGCTGCCTGACCCACTCCCATTTCTGGGAAGGCCCCTGCCGCGCCGGACGCCGGGAACAGATGACCCAGGAAGCCGAAACCAAAGCCGCGGATGCTGCCTTTGAAAAAGCAAAAAAAATCCTGGAAGGCGCCACCGACGAAATCGAATTCCTGGACGCGGTCGATGCCCGGTATGATGAGAAATTCGTAGTCGGCGAGGATGTTTACGCGCAGATTGAAAAAGACATGGACAAGGTGGACTTTTTCCTGTGCATGAACTGGAGAATCCCGAAGCTGGAGCGTTATAAAAAAACGGTGGTAATCCTCCAGAATGGGAACGAAGGCATTGATTTTGCGGCCTACTGCCGTTCCATCGGCGTGGAAGCTTATGTAGCCATGGATCTGCGGGATCTGAACGAGATTGCGCATATCCTGTGGGTACGCAAAGCTGTGGCGAATACGCGGGCACTGGTACTGACCGCCGGAAGCCAGCCCACCTTTGGCATCCAGAGCCTGATCCGCGACCCGGAAATCCTGCGGCAGAAATACGGCTTCGAAGTGGTAAAACTTCCGTTTACCGCCATTATGCCCTACATGGACGCCATCACCGATGAGGAAGCCCGTCCCATTGCCGACCGGATCATCAATGGCTCCAAGGATACGAAGGTCAACACAGAGTGGTTCCTGAACGATATCAAATACTACCTTGCCGCGAAGAAAATGATGGACGTTTACCAGTGCAACGCGTTTTCCACAGCCTGTCATGAACTCTGCACCTCCGAAATCCCGCAGGAACGCAAGTTTACGCCGTGCATGTGCCACTCCCTCTTAAAGGACGAGGGAATCCCTAGCGGCTGTGAGGAAGACCTGAACGCCATGATGGCCATGCTGATCATGCAGTACGCGGCCAAACGCCCGGCCTTTATGGGAAATCCGAGCCACGAGACCGACGAGCTGCTTCTCATCCACCACGCAGTTCCGGCCCTGTGCATGAATGGCTATGGAACGAAACCGCTGGACTACAAGCTGTGGGCCTTTACCGGCCAGGGCTTTGGCGGCAAGCTCCAGGTGGATTTCACGGAAAATCAGGACGACTATGTAACCCTTGGCCGGTTCAACCCGGCGGGCGACACCATGTGCGTGAAAGTCGGCGAAGTGATCCGCTCCGAATATGCGGAAACCTACTGCAGCCCCTATTATTACATAAAAATGGACGATGCCCGGACTTACATGCATAACCTGGCGGGCTTTGGCCATCACCAGGCTCTGATTTTCGGGGATTATTCAAAACAGATCAAAGAAATTGCAAAAGTGATGGGATTTAACGTCCTGGAGGGATAACGCATGATCAACCTGAATCAGGCTGCCACCACCTATCCGAAACCGCAGTGTGTGCTTGACGCGCACGCTGCGGCTTTGCTTCAGGAGCCTGTCGGCCAGTTCCGAAGCGCAGGCAGCCCCAAAGGGCCAGACGTTTTCGAGGCCTGCCGGAGAAATCTGGGAAGCCTTTTTGGAATCCGCGCATGGGAGCGGATTTTCTTTTCTTCCGGGGCAACGGATTCGGCCAATGCGGTGATTTACGGACTTGGTCTGAACGGAAAACATGTGGTGACAACCCAGACAGAACACAACAGCATTCTGCGTCCCCTGCTGAACCTGACCGAACAGGTGGGGAACGTCACCATTGTGCCCTGTGACGCGGACGGATGGGTGGAGCCGGAGGCTATAGAGGAGGCCATTACGGAGGATACGGCGGCGGTTTTTGTCAACCATTGTTCAAACGTTACGGGAATGATCCAGGAAATCGCGGAGATTGGAAAGGTGACGGCGAAAAAGGGCATCCTGCTGATCGTCGATGCGTCCCAGAGTGCCGGATGCATCCCGATCCGGGCGGACGAATGGGGGATCGACGTCCTGATTTTTACTGGCCACAAAAGCCTGTTTGGCGTACAGGGGACGGGCGGTTATTATGTCCGGCCGGGGATTCCCTTCCGGCCTTACCGTTTCGGCGGAACCGGACGAGACAGCCGGAGACTTACTTATGAGGACGGCGCATATGAGTATGAGCCGGGAACACAGAATACGCCGGGGATTGCGGCGCTGAACGCGGGCGTTTCTTATATTCTGGAAACGGGCGTAGAGAACATTGCCCGGAAAGAACAGGAGCAGATGGCGGCTATTTACCGGGGGCTTGGCGAAATTCCCCAGGGTTGCGTGTATGGGGATCCCGGACGGAACAAGGGCCCGGTCATGAGCTTTAACATCCGCGGCCTGAACCCTTCCGATGCGGCCTACATTCTGCAGAATGGCTATGGAATTACCGTGCGCACCGGGCTGCACTGCGCCCCGCTGATTCATCAGGCAATGGGAACCCAGGAATACGGAACCGTGCGGGTCAGCATTTCCGCGCTGACAAAAGAGGCGGAAATCAAGCAATTTCTCTGTGCGGTGCGGGAGATCGCGGCAGGAATCGAGGAGGCAAAAGCATGAAGATCATCGAAAAGATCCCTTCCAGGGAGCGGTGCGCGGAGGCAGGCTGGTATGCCTGGGACTATCTGCTGGATGGGCCGATGGACGCGGCCTTTATCCGGTCATTAAAGCCACTTGGCTCCTTTGTGTTCCTGTCAATGCTGAAAAAGCCATTTTTTAAGATCGAGTCGGATTATTTTCTGATCAAAGGGATTCAGGGAGACGACTTTTTCCGGATGGCGGTACACGAAGCACATCCGGAGTTATTGGAAAAAGTGGAACAGTTTTTGGCGGCGCAGGCTTGACAGCCGTCGTTTGCCTTCCTATAATAGAGATAAGACGTCTGATGAAAGGAGGGCAAAGGTCACGTACCAGATTGAAAAAATGGACAAACGGCTCCTGGGCGCCCAGGTGGAAGAGGAGCTGATGAATTTTATTTTGCAGGAACCCGTGGAGGTCGGGGAGAAAATCCCCAATGAATTCGAGCTGGCCGAGCGGTTTGGCGTCGGGCGCAGCACAATCCGGGAAGCGGTCAAAGGGCTGGTGTCGAAGGGAATCCTGGAAGTGCGCAGAGGTTCCGGGACGTATGTGGTCAGTACCAGTTCCCTTGACGAGGACCCGCTGGGGCTGGCAAAGCTGGATGATAAATACAAGCTCGCGCTGGAACTTTTTGACGTGCGCCTGATGCTGGAGCCGGAGATTGCCGCCAGCGCCGCGGAGCATGCCGGGCCGGAAGACCTGGAGCAGCTTACGCGCCTCTGCGAAGAGACGGAACGCATGTATCTGGAGGGGAAGAATCATATCCCAAAAGACATCGAATTTCATACCTGCATTGCAAAATGCAGCAAGAACCGGGTGGTGGAGACCCTGATCCCGGTGATCAATACGGCCGTTCTGACGTTTGCAAACCTGACGCACCGCCAACTGATGCAGGAAACCATCGAAACCCACCGGGCGATCGTGGAATCCATTGCCCGGAAAGACTCTGTGGGAGCCAAATGCGCGATGGTAATGCATCTGACGTATAATCGGCAGGCTCTGCTGCGGCAGATGGAAGGGCAGCCAGGGCAGGGAACGGGCGGCAAGAACGAATTATCGGATGAATTTGGAAAAAACTAACAAAAAGAGAGGGCTTTTGAAGAAAAATGCTCTCTTTTTTTGTGCATTAAAGAGAAAAGAATAGAAAAGTAGTCAGATGTATTGACAAAAACAGCGAAGGATTGTATAGTAAAGCCATAAATCATAAGACGTCAGATGAATATAAGAAAAAAGGAGGGGAATGTAATGGAAACATCTGATATCTTTGGAGAGAATATTTGAAAAAGAAAGAGAGGATTTTCTTATGGAAACAACAGCCTTAAATCCCACAAGGCTTGTGGCGGCGGCCGTGATCGGCCTGGTGATTCTGCTGGTTTTGATCATTAAGTTTAAGATTCAGGCAATGATCGCCATTTTGGTCGGCGCGCTTGCCATCGGACTCATTGCGGGGATGCCTGCGGAGGAGATCGTGAATGCGGTCAATGACGGCATCGGGAACACGTTAAAAGGAATTGCGCTTCTGGTAGGCCTTGGCTCTATGTTCGGGGCGATTCTGGAAGTATCGGGCGGGGCACAAACCCTGGCGGTCACGCTGGTGAAGCGGTTTGGGGATCAAAAAGCCGCATGGGCCCTTGGCATTACGGGGATGGTCATTGCGATGCCGGTGTTCTTCGACGCGGGACTGATCATCCTGATTCCGCTGGCCTTCTCCCTGGCAAAGCGGACGAAGCGTTCTTCCCTTTACTATGCGATCCCGCTGCTGGCGGGGCTTGCGGTAGGACATGCGTTTATTCCGCCCACGCCGGGGCCGATCCTGGTATCGACCATGTTGGGCGTGGATCTGGGATGGGTCATTCTGGTAGGAATTTTCTGCGGGATTTTTTCAATGATCGTGGCCGGGCCGGTATGGGGTTCCATCTGCGGAAAGAAGTATTTTGTCCCGGTTCCGGAGCATGTGGCGAACCAGGAGGAGATCGATGAGGCGAAGCTTCCGAATTTCTGGACGATTGTGGGGATTATCCTGATCCCGCTGGCGCTGATTATTCTGGATTCGGTTTCCGGCGTTGTGCCGGCTCTTAGCCCCGTGCAGCCGCTCTTCGCTTTTTTGGGCGAGCCTTTTGTGGCGCTGCTGATCGCGACGATTGCCGCGATGCTGGTTTTGGGGCTCAAGCATGGGTACAGCACAGAGGAGCTGGAGAAAATTATGACAAAGTCGCTGGAGCCGACGGGGCTGATCCTGCTGGTGACGGCCTGCGGCGGGGTGCTGCGGTATGTGCTTCAGTATTCGGGATTGGGGGATGTGATTGGAAATGCGGTTGCTTCCATGTCGCTTCCGATTGTGGTGCTGGCCTTCCTGGTGGCGGCGCTGGTGCGCATCTGCGTGGGTTCCGCGACGGTGGCGATGACGATGGCGGCGGGAATCATTGCGGCAATTCCGGGGATCGGCGATCTGTCTCCGCTGTATCTGGCCTGTACCACCGCGGCGGTGGCAGGCGGCGCGACGGTCTGCTCCCACTTCAACGATTCCGGTTTCTGGCTGGTAAAATCCCTGGTGGGGCTGGACGAAAAGACGACGCTGAAGACCTGGACGATTATGGAAACACTTGTCGGAACAACGGGTTTTGTGGTAGCATTAATTATCTCTTTCTTCGCGTAAAAAATGCGGGAAATGTATCTGGAAAGGATGGAATCTATGAGCTGTTTAAGAAGTCAGGAAATGCGTACATTGGCGCCGGAGCTTGATCCGCTCCGGATTGGGACGGGCTGGAAGCCGGAAGATCTGGCGAAGCCGCAGGTTTTTATTGAGAGCACCTATGGGGACAGCCACCCGGGCAGCGGCCACTTAAACCTTCTGGTGGAGGAGGTCCGAAAGGGCGTGGAAGAGGCCGGAGGCTTCGGGGCGCGGTATTACTGCACCGATATGTGTGACGGGGAAAGCCAGGGAACGGACGGGATCAACTACAGCCTGGCGAGCCGGGAAATGATTGCGAATATGATCGAGATTCAGGCCAACGCCACCCCCTTCGACGCAGGGGTCTATCTGGCGAGCTGTGATAAGGGAATGCCGGGCAATCTGATGGCCATGTGCCGGGTGAATATTCCGGCGGTGGCCGTGCCGGGCGGGACGATGAATGCCGGGCCGGACATGCTGACCCTGGAGCAGCTTGGCATGTACAGCGCCAAGTACCAGAGAGGCGAGATCGACGAGGAAAAACTGAACTGGGCGAAGCAGAACGCCTGTCCGAGCTGCGGGGCCTGCTCCTTTATCGGGACGGCTTCCACGATGCAGATTATGGCGGAGGCGTTAGGCCTGGCGCTGCCGGGAAGTGCGCTGATGCCGGCCACGAGCCCGGATCTGCTGGCTTTTGCCAGGGAGGCCGGACGGCAGGCGGTGAAGCTGGCCCATATGGAGCATATGCGGCCCAGTGACATTGTGACGATGGACAGTTTCGAAAATGCGATCCTGGTTCATGCGGCGGTTTCCGGAAGTACGAACTGCCTGCTGCATATTCCGGCCATTGCCCATGAACTGGGAATTGAGATTACCGGGGATACCTTTGACCGTCTGCACCGGAATGCCCGCTATCTGCTGGATGTGCGTCCGGCGGGACGGTGGCCTGCGGAGTGCTTCTACTATGCGGGCGGCGTGCCGGCGATCATGGAGGAGATTAAGGAGCATCTGCATCTGGATGTCATGACCGTGACCGGGAAGACCCTGGGCGAAAATCTGGCTGATTTGAAAGCGAACGGCTTTTATGAGCGGTGCGACAAATGGCTTCAGGAATTTAACAAACGCTACGGCTGTTCCATTACCAAAGAGGATGTGATCCGTCCTTATGACCAGGCCCTTGGGACGGACGGCAGCATTGCCATTCTGCGCGGAAACCTGGCTCCGGAGGGCGCGGTGATCAAACATACGGCCTGTCCGAAAGAGATGTTTCAGGCGGTGCTTCGCGCAAGGCCCTTCGACAGCGAAGAAGAATGCCTGGATGCGGTGCTGAAGCACAAAGTAGAAAAAGGCGATGCGGTGTTTATCCGCTATGAAGGGCCGAAAGGCAGCGGCATGCCGGAGATGTTTTATACTTCGGAGGCAATCAGCAGCGATAAAGAGCTGGGACGCAGCATTGCATTGATTACGGACGGACGGTTTTCCGGCGCGTCGACCGGCCCGGTGATTGGACACTGCAGCCCGGAGGCGGCGGACGGAGGCCCCATTGCGCTGGTGGAAGAGGGCGATCTGATCGAGATCGACGTGGCGGCGCGGAAACTGGACATTGTGGGAATCCATGGCGAACGGAAAACGCCGGAGGAAATTGCGCAGGTTTTGGCGGAGCGAAAGAAAAACTGGACACCGAAGGAACGGAAGTACAAGAAGGGCGTGATGCGGCTGTTCAGCGAGCATGCGGCAAGTCCGATGAAGGGCGCTTACCTGGATTTCGAAAAATGAGAAACAGGCTTGATTCGGGCGTGCAGATTTGGTAGAATAAATGAGAAACGGGCTTGATTCGGGCGTGCAGATTTGATAGAATAGAAAAGATAAAATGTCGGACCAACGCAGCGGCGCGTCTGACGAAGGAGGAAAATCATGGATTTAAATTTAAGACCTGCCAGTGAATGTAAATTTGACGCGGTTTCTCTGGGAGAAGTCATGCTTCGTCTGGATCCGGGCGAAGGCAGAATCCGCACGGCCAGATCCTTCCGTGCATGGGAAGGCGGCGGAGAATATAACGTAATCCGCGGGCTGCGGAAATGCTTTAAGATGAATACGGCCGTGATTACCGCATTCGCGGACAACGAAGTCGGCATGCTGATGGAAGACTTCATTAACCAGGGCGGCGTAGACACCTCTCTGATCAAATGGATGAAGACCGACGGAATCGGACGCATCTGCCGGAACGGCTTAAACTTCACCGAGCGCGGGTTTGGTATCCGCGGAGCAGTCGGCTGTTCCGACCGTGCGAATACGGCCATTTCCAAGGCGACGCCGGAAGACTTTGATTTCGATTATATTTTCGGAGAGCTGGGCGTGCGCTGGCTGCACACCGGCGGGATCTATGCGGCTCTGTCCGAGCAGTCCTGCGAGACTGTCCTGGCGGCGATCAAGACCGCGAAGAAATACGGCACCATTGTTTCCTATGACCTGAATTACCGTCCTTCCATGTGGAGCGCCATCGGCGGACAGGCGAAGGCCCAGGAAGTGAATAAAGAAATCGCGAAATATGTGGATGTCATGATTGGAAACGAAGAAGACTTTACCGCATGCCTGGGCTTTGCGATTGAAGGAAATGACGAGAACCTGAAGACGCTGAATCTGGACGGCTATAAGAAGATGATCAATGAGGCGGCCAGAACCTACCCGAATTTCAAGGCGGTTGCCACGACGCTTCGGGAAGTGAAGACGGCTACGGTGAACGACTGGAGCGCGATCTGCTGGGCAGACGGCGAGATCTACAAGGCGAAAGACTACAAGGGCCTGGAGATCATGGACCGTGTAGGCGGCGGAGATTCCTTTGCGTCCGGACTGATCTACGGCCTGATGACGACCCAGGATGCGGAGCTGGCTGTGAATTACGGCGCGGCGCACGGTGCGCTGGCGATGACGACGCCGGGCGATACCACGATGGCGAGCAAGAAAGAGGTTGAGGCCATTATGGGCGGCGCGGGTGCGAGAGTACAGCGGTAAGCGGAAGATTTTCCCTGGCGGACGGGCATGGAGCGATGCCTGTCCGCGGCGGGGTTCCCGCAGATAAGACGCTTTTCCCGAAAGGGTTTGGACGGCAGTTCTGAGGAAATGTGTTTAGAGCCGGTGCAGGGGAAAACAGGAACGAAAAATATATTTTTTTGAAATTTTTGAAACTTTTTTAAAAAAAGGCTTGCATTTTGGAAAAAGGTATGGTATAGTTACAGAGTCTTAAGGAATACGGCTTGTTGGTCAAGCGGTTAAGACGCCGCCCTCTCACGGCGGAAACAGGGGTTCGATTCCCCTACAAGCTGCTGACGAATCTCGGAAAACTGCGAAGTGCAGTCGTTCCGGGATTTTTTTTTGGTAAATCCGAAAAAAAGCGGCTCCGGAATGATTCCGGAAACCGCCTAATTCTGTGGGGAGTTCGTGCTTGCCAGTTCCCTTTTCGCATAGACGTGTTTTTTGACCATTTCGAAGCTTTCCGCGCTGATCACATGCTCGATGCGGCACGCATCCTCCTCCGCGGTTTTCTCACTGACTCCCAGAAAAACCAGCCAGTCCGTCAGAAGCGTGTGGCGCTCATAGATCTTTTCCGCAATCTCCCGGCCGGCGGGGGTTAAGGTAATATAGCCGTCCGAATCCATCCGGATATAACCATTCTCACGGAGGTTTTTCATAGCAACGCTGATACTGGGCTTGGAATAGGACAATTCATTCACGATATCAATCGAGCGGACATGGGGCATGCGATGGCTTAAAACCAGGATTGTTTCCAGATAATTTTCCGCCGATTCCATAATTTTCATAAGAAACATCTCCTTTCCGGAATTTCTATTATAGAATACCATGAATTTTCAAAAACTGCAAGAATGATCGGGTGAGAAAAAATTTTATCCCCGCGGGCGTTACCATTCAGACATTACCTGAGCACTTAGCTGCTCAGGTACGTAAGAACGTGATTCAGGTGTGAGCAGGCTCTTTTGCGAAGCAAAACTTAAAATGAGCCTGTGAAGCGTTACTGGAACGAGGTACGAGTGAACAGTAACGTTGTGTTTATCAAGTTTCTCAAGAGGGGATGGTTTTATCCAGACTTGTATGTTATAATATCCTAAAAAATGTTAAAACATATTCGAAAGGGGAAGTTTATGACTGCGCCAGTAAATGCAATCGGCGAACACTTAAAAGAAATACGCACAAAACGGAACTTGACTTTAGATGATACAGCAAAAGCAACTGGTGTCAGCAAACCAATGCTGGGACAAATTGAAAGAGGCCAATCGATCCCAACGATCACTGTATTATGGAAAATTGCGACAGGATTAAAAGTACCGTTATCTTCTTTCTTAGAACCGCAACAGCCGGAATATACGGTTGTTGGCATTGAACAGGAGGCTGCTGTTTCTGAGGACCATGGACGCATGAGGGCTTATCCATTGTTTCCGTATGATCCCATCCGAAATGTTGAGATTTTCCACATTGAATTTGATTCTGGCTGCAGCCATGCTTCGGAACGGCACAATCCCGGCGTGGAAGAATATATTCTGGTACAGAGCGGAGTTTTGCAGCTTATTCTAAATGGACGGGAAATCCTCTTAAAAGAAAAGCAGGCAATCCGTTTTAAGGCTGACGTACCACATAGTTACTCGAATCCTTCTGCCGGGCTATGCACGGTTTACAATATTATCTTCTATCCACAACATTGACGGAGGCAGAACCATGTACGAATTGATACAAATTTCAGAACGCAGCTATTATATCCAAAGCCCCGCGAAAATTGGGCTTGTAAAGTTGGACGATACAAATGTCTGCTTGATTGACAGCGGGAATGACAAGGACGCAGGACGTAAAGTGCGTCAATTATTAAACGCAAACGGCTGGAATTTAACAGCGATTTATAATACGCATTCAAACGCAGACCATATCGGCGGCAACAAATATCTGCAAGGACAGACCGGGTGCAGAATCTATGCGCCGGGTATTGAGTGTGATTTTACGAAACATCCGATTTTAGAGCCATCATTTCTGTATGGCGGTTATCCCTGCAAAGACCTTCGGCACAAATTTCTTTTAGCACAAGAAAGCAATGCAGAGCGCTTAACAGAAGACGTGTTACCCGAAGGATTTGAGATGATTCATTTGCCCGGACATTTTTTTGATATGGTGGGCTTCCGAACCCCCGATCATGTAGTTTTCCTTGCCGATTGCCTGTCAAGCCGGGAAACTTTGGAAAAGTATCAAATCGGATTTCTTTACGATGCTGCTGCTTATTTGAAAACCCTTGAAATGGTAAAAGCCCTCGATGCGAAAGTATTTGTTCCTGCCCACGCAGAAACGACGACCGATATTTCTGAATTGGCGCAATACAATATTGATAAAGTAAAGGAAATTGCTGAAAAGATTTTAGAACTATGTACAGAGTCATGCTCTTTTGAAACTATTTTGCAAAAGCTGTTTACCGGGTATGGGCTGACAATGAATTTTGAGCAGTATGTGCTTGTGGGAAGCACGGTTCGTTCTTATCTTGCGTGGCTGAAAGACACAGGAAAATTAAGTGTTGATTTTGAGGATAATAGACTGCTTTGGAAACGAGCATAGCCGGAGAATGGTAGCTGGCGTGTGTGAACTGTAACTGCAAGGGGCGGAATGAAAAGAAATCAGACAACTGCGGCTTGCAATTTCCCCCGTTCTGTTGCTATAATGAGCGATAGGCTAAAAAGAAAGGAATCAAAAAAATGGCAAAAAATGTCACCTATGATGCCAGCAGCATTTCCGTCCTGGAAGGGCTGGAAGCCGTCCGGAAGCGTCCGGGCATGTACATCGGCAGCGTGTCCAGAAAAGGCCTGAACCACCTGATCTACGAGATCGTGGACAATGCCGTGGACGAGCACCTGGCAGGTTTTTGTGACCGGATCGAAGTAACTTTAGAGGCGGACGACTCCGCCGTCATTAACGATAATGGCCGGGGGATCCCGGTCGGGATGCACGAAAAAGGCATGTCCGCCGAGCGCCTGGTTTTCACGACCCTGCACGCCGGAGGAAAATTCGACGACTCCGTTTATAAGACCAGCGGCGGCCTGCACGGCGTAGGCTCCTCAGTGGTAAACGCGCTCTCCGCATACCTGGAAATCAAGGTCAGCCGGGAAGGAGCTGTTCATTACGACCGCTATGAAAAAGGCATTCCTACCGTAGAACTGGAAAACGGGCTTCTCCCGGTGGTGGGAAAGACGAAAAAGACCGGAACCTGGATCCACTTCCTCCCGGATGCGGAAATCTTCGAAAAAACCCAGTTTTCCGGGGCGGAAGTGAAAAGCCGCCTCCATGAAACCGCCTACCTGAATCCGAATCTGACCATCGTCTATGAGGACAAGCGGGAAGGAAGCAAAGAAAAGGTAGAATTTCACGAGCCGGACGGCATTATCGGCTTCATCCGCGACCTGAACAAAAACAAAGAAACTATTGCGGAACCGGTCTACTTTTCCGGCGAATCCGAAGGGATCACCGTCGAGTGCGCCTTCCAGTACGTGAACGAATTTCACGAAAACGTCCTCGGCTTCTGCAACAATATTTTTAACGCCGAAGGAGGCACCCACCTCACCGGCTTCAAGACCACCTTCACCACGGTCATGAACACCTACGCCAGAGAGCTGGGAATTTTAAAAGAAAAAGACGCGAATTTTACCGGCGCGGATATCCGAAACGGCATGACGGCCGTCATTTCCATTAAACACCCCGCGCCCCGGTTTGAAGGCCAGACGAAGACCAAACTGGACAACCAGGACGCGGCTAAAGCCACCGGAAAAGTGACCGGGGAGGAAGTTGTCCGTTATTTTGACCGGAACCTGGACGACCTGAAAAATGTGCTGTCCTGCGCGGAGAAAGCGGCGAAGATCCGAAAGACCGAAGAAAAAGCGAAGACGAACATGCTGACCAAGCAGAAGTATTCCTTTGATTCGAACGGGAAACTGGCAAACTGTGAAAGCCGGGATCCCTCCATCTGCGAAATTTTCATCGTCGAGGGAGATTCCGCGGGCGGTTCCGCGAAGACCGCCAGAAACCGGAACTTCCAGGCAATCCTGCCGATCCGCGGGAAAATCCTGAACGTGGAGAAGGCGAGCATTGACAAAATTCTGGCGAACGCGGAGATCAAAACCATGATTAACGCCTTTGGCTGCGGCTTTTCCGAGGGCTACGGGAACGACTTCGATATTACGAAGCTGCGCTACGACAAGATCATTATTATGGCGGATGCGGACGTGGACGGGGCGCATATCTGTACCCTGCTTCTGACGCTGTTTTACCGTTTCATGCCGGAACTGATTTTCGAAGGGCATGTTTATATTGCAATGCCGCCTTTATATAAAGCAATGCCGTCCAAGGGCGAAGAAGAGTACCTGTACGACGACAAGGCGCTTGAGAGATACCGGAAAACCCATAAAGGGCCGTTTACGCTTCAGCGGTACAAAGGTCTTGGCGAAATGGACGCGTCCCAGCTCTGGGAGACGACCCTGAACCCGGAGACCCGCATTTTAAAGCGGGTGGAGATCGAGGACGCGCGGATGGCCTCGGATGTGACGGAAATGCTGATGGGAACGGAGGTTCCGCCCCGGAAAGCGTTTATCTACGAGCACGCCCAGGATGCGGAGCTGGACATTTAGGAAGGGGGAATGGGAGATGGAAAACGAACAGATTATTCGGACGGAATATTCGGAGGTAATGCAGAAATCCTATATCGATTACGCAATGAGCGTGATTATTTCCCGTGCGCTTCCGGATGTGCGGGACGGTTTGAAACCGGTACAGAGAAGAACCCTTTATGATATGTATGAACTGGGAATCCGCTACGACAGGCCTTACCGGAAATGTGCCCGTATTGTGGGCGACACGATGGGTAAATACCATCCTCACGGGGACAGTTCCATTTATGAAGCGCTGGTGGTGATGGCCCAGGAGTTTAAAAAGGGCCTGCCTTTGGTGGACGGCCATGGGAATTTTGGCTCCATCGAGGGAGACGGGGCGGCGGCGATGCGTTATACGGAGGCGCGGCTTCAGAAAATTACCCAGGAGGCGTTTCTGGCGGATCTGGACAAGGATGTGGTGGATTTTGCGCCGAACTTCGACGAGACGGAAAAGGAACCCACGGTTTTGCCGGTGCGCCTGCCAAACCTTCTGGTGAACGGCGCGGATGGGATCGCGGTGGGAATGGCCACCAGCATCCCGCCGCATAATCTGGGGGAAGTCATCGACGCGGTAAAGGCCATGATCAAGGATAACCAGATCACGAACGAAGGGCTGATGCAGTATGTGCAGGGGCCGGATTTCCCGACGGGCGGAATCGTGGTGAATAAAGACGAGCTTCCGGAAATTTACCGAACCGGAACCGGAAAAATCCGCCTGCGCGGAAAAGTGGAGCTGGAAAAGGGGAAGAACGGGCGGGAACGCCTGGTGATCACGGAGATTCCCTATACGATGATGGGGGCCAACATCGGGAAATTCCTGAATGATGTGGCGGGCCTTGTGGAGACGAAAAAGACGAGCGATATCGTGGACATTTCGAACCAGTCTTCCAAGGAGGGAATCCGGATTGTCCTGGAACTGCGCAAAAACGCGGACACCGAACAGCTCATCAATATGCTGTATAAGAAAACCCGGCTGGAGGATACCTTCAGTGTCAATATGCTTGCGGTTTCCGACGGCAGGCCGGAGGTGCTGGGGCTGCGGGAGATCCTGGAGCATCACATTGATTTCCAGTTCGAAGTCCATACCCGGAAATACCGGACGCTTCTGAATAAGGAGCTGGCGAAAAAGGAAATTCAGGAAGGCCTGATCAAGGCCTGCGATGTGATCGACCTGATTATCGAGATCCTCCGGGGGAGCAAAAATCAGAAGCAGGCGAAGGACTGTCTGATCCATGGCGTGACGGAGGGAATCCGTTTTAAATCGAAGGCTTCCCAAAAGGCGGCGGCGAATCTGCGCTTCACGGAAAATCAGGCGGCGGCGATCCTGGAAATGCGCCTTTATAAGCTGATCGGTCTGGAGATCGAGGCGCTTCAGGCGGAGCATGAAACGACGCTGAAAAATATTACAATTTATGAAGATATTTTAAACAATTATAAATCCATGGCCAAAGTCATCATCAAAGAGCTGGATGCCCTGAAAAAGGAGTATGCGGTTCCGAGAAAGACCGTGATCGAGAACGCCAGGGAAGCCGTTTATGAGGAAAAAGGGCCGGAAGAGATGGAGGTCGTATTCCTGATGGACCGCTTTGGCTATTCCAGGACGATCGATAAGGGAACTTATGAACGGAATAAAGAGGCGGCGGACCATGAGAACCGGTATGTGATCCCGTGCATGAATACGGACAAAATCTGCATTTTTACCGATACGGGAAGACAGCATCTGGTGAAGGTGATGGACGTGCCTTTTGGAAAATTCCGGGATAAGGGGACGCCGATAGATAATCTCTGCAATTATTCGACGGCGGAGGAACAGTGCGTCTTTGCGGAGTGCATGCAGAAGGTGAAGATGTCGGTGCTGGTCTTTGTGACGGAACAAGGCATGTGCAAACAGGTGGAAGGCAATGAGTTCGATGTGGCGAAGCGGACGATTGCCGCCACGAAGCTGGCGGACGGGGACCGGGTGGTTTCCGTGACGTGCCTGGATGAGACGAAGCAGTTTGTGCTGGTGAGTGCGCAGGGGTATTTCCTGCGGTTTGCGGCCCTGGAAGTGCCGATGAAGAAGAAGACGGCAGTAGGTGTGAGGGGAATCCGGCTGTCGGAGAATGATCGTGTGGAGGCGGTATACGGGTTAGACGGAACCGGGGATCCGGTGGTGCTTTATAAGGAAAAAGAGGTGCATCTGAACCGGCTGAAGATTGGAAAGCGGGATGGAAAGGGAGCGAAGCCGCGCGGATAGGCGGGCGGAAAAAGGGAAGGCGCATGCTAGGCTATGTGTAGGACGGTGGAGCGATAGGGCTGCGCGAATAGGCGGGTGGAAAAGAGGGACGCGCATCCGGCGGCACCGTGATTCGGGTGTGAGCAGACTCTTTTGCGAAGCAAAACTTAAAATGAGCCTGTGAATCGTTACTGGAACGGGGTACGAGTGAACAGCAATAGAGTTTGTGAACAAAATCTGAAAAAAGTGTGTAATATATTGACAGAATTTAAAACTCAGGATAAAATCAGTTCTTAATTCGCGCAATATTTTTGTAACTATTTCATGTGAACAAAGATGGAGTTGAGGATTTTAAGAATGAGAAGAGTTTTTAAAGTGATGTTAAGCGGCCTGGCAGCAGCGGCGATGGTTTCCGGAAATGGTCTGCTGGCGATGGCGGACGGTGTGGAGACACAGGTCGCCGGGCTGGGCGCGGAACTTGTGAATCTGAAGCAGGCGGCGGTGACGACAACGGCGGAGCTGACCGGTTACGATGCGGTTGCAGTCGCACAGTGCGAGGAATATGTAAATATCCGGGACGCGGCGGGTACGGATGGAAACGTGCTTGGCAAGATGTATAATAACTGTGCAGCGACGATTCTTGGAAAGGATGGCGACTGGTATCTGGTGACGTCGGGCTCGGTTACGGGATATGTGGATTCTTCGTATTTTGTGACGGGAGAAGACGCGGCGGTGCTGGCTGGCGAGCTGGGCGTCGAGGTAGCTGTTGTGCAGACGGATGTGCTGATGGTGCGGGCTGAGGCGAGCACGGAGGCGGATGTTTTGGATATGGTGAGCGAGAATGATACGCTTTTGGTTCAGGAGAGTGAGGCGGACTGGGCGAAGGTTACGCTGGCGAATGGGACGGAAGGGTATGTTTCGCAGGAGTATATTGTGACGGAGGCGCAGTTTGAGACGGCGGAGTCGATTGAGGAAGAGGCGGCGAGGCTGAGGGCTGAAAAGGCGGCTGCGGAGCAGCAGGCGGCAGCCGAACGGGCCGCAGCAGAACAAGCGGCGGCAAAACAGGCCGCAG
>JAUNPS010000019.1:0-76506 GCA_030536575.1 Eubacteriales bacterium
AGAATACACATTCCCAAAAGGCAGGCTAAAAGATAAATTTACCTTTCGGAACTGTTGTAAAAGGGGCAGGCTTTACATGGATAAAATAATATGGTATGCTAAGGGCAAGAAAATTGGAGGCAGAAAATAGCTATGAAACTGACAAACTTATTGGAAAGATGCGACTATACCTGTATCCAGGGGAGCACGGATGTGGAAGTTTCCGCCATTGTCAATGATTCCAGGAAAGCCGTTCCGGGTTCCCTTTTCTTCTGTATTAAAGGGGCGGTCACAGACGGGCACGCCTACGCGAAGGACGTGGTGGAAAAGGGGGCGAAAGTCCTGATCGTCCAGGATCCGGTGGAGGTTCCGGAGGATGTCACCGTGATTCAAGTGGCGGACAGCCGCTATGCCATGGCGCTGGTCGCCGCGGCCTGGTACGGCCATCCGGCGGAACAGATGAAAGTGATCGGTATCACCGGCACGAAAGGAAAGACCACCACCACCTACCTGGTGAAGTCCATCCTGGAATCCGCCGGGCACAAGGTGGGCCTGATCGGCACCATCGAAGCCATCATCGGCGACGAGCACATCCCGGCGAATAATACGACCCCGGAATCCGTCCTGATCCAGGAATATTTCCGAAAAATGGCGGACGCGGGCTGCGACTGCGTGGTGATGGAGGTTTCCTCCCAGGGGCTGATGCTGCACCGCACTGCCGGATTTGTCTTTGAAATCGGTATTTTTACGAACCTGGGCGTGGATCACATCGGCCCGGCGGAGCATAAGAGCTTTGAAGAATACGCGGCGTGCAAAGGGATGCTGTTTAAACAGTGCCGGCTTGGCATTGTGAATGCGGACGACGCGCATCTGGACATGGTTCTGGACGGACATACCTGCGAAATCGAGACGTATGGCTTTTCCGAAAAAGCGGATCTGCGGGCAGTCGATACCAGGATGGTTTCTAAGCCGGGGTATCTTGGCATAGCCTACCGGACGGAGGGGAATCTGGAGCTGGATGTGGAAATCGACATTCCGGGAAAATTCAGTGTGTATAACTCCCTGACGGCCATTGCGATCTGCCGCCATTTCGGTGTGGCCAGGGAAAATATCCTGACAGCCCTGAAAGCGGCGAAAGTAAAAGGCCGGATCGAAATGGTTCCGGTCTCCGACGAGTTTACGCTGATGATCGACTATGCGCACAATGCGATGAGCCTCGAAAGCCTGCTGACCACCCTGCGGGAGTATAACCCCGGACGTCTGGTCTGCCTGTTCGGCTGCGGCGGGAACCGTTCGAAAGACCGTCGCTATGAAATGGCCCACGTTTCCGGCCGCCTTGCGGATTTTACGATTATTACGTCGGATAATCCGCGGTTTGAGGAACCGGAGGCCATTCTGGACGATATCGAGCAGGGCATGAAAGAAACAAAAGGGGCTTACGTCAAGATCGTGGACCGGAAAGAGGCGATTGCCTATGCGATCCACCACGGGCAGCCCGGCGACGTGATCGTGCTGGCCGGGAAGGGCCACGAGGATTATCAGGAAATCCGCGGCGTGAAGCACCATATGGACGAGCGGGAGCTGATCGCGGAAATCCTGGAAGAGGGAGGAATCCGTGGCACTGTACGCAAATGTAATCGTTGACATCACCCACGAAAGCCTGGACCGCACCTTTCAGTACCGCATCCCGGAAGCCCTCGCCTCCAAAGCCGAGCCCGGCATGGTGGTACAGATCCCATTCGGGAAAGGCGACCGCCGGATTCGTGGCTATATTACGGAAATCACCGACCGGGCCGAGATCGACCCGGCCCGGATCAAAGACCTTCAGGCCTTAGAAACCGAGGGCGTGGGCGTGGAATCCCGCCTGATCGCCCTGGCCTCCTGGATCCGTCAGTATTACGGCTGCACCATGATCCAGGCCCTAAAAACCGTGATTCCCGTGAAGAAAAAAGAAAAGGCAAAGGCGAAAACCAGCCTGTGCCTGGCCGTCTCCTGTGAGGAAGCGGCCGAAAAATTGGAATTTTTCCAAAAAAAGCACCAGCAGGCCAGGGCCAGGCTCCTGGAAGCCCTCCTCTCGGAGCAGGAGCTTCCGATGGAGCTTGTGACCCGGAAGCTGAATATCACCGCGCCCGTGATCCGCGCGCTGGAGGAGATGGGGCTGATCCGAAAAGAGACCGTCCAGGTCTACCGGAACCCCATTCATCTGAAAGGGGGCGCGGGGGCGCGGGTGACGCTGAACCAGGCCCAGCAGGCCGTTGTGGACGCGGTGGTGTCCCGGTGGGAGGAACCGGAGGCGAAGCCGTATCTGATCCACGGCGTCACCGGCTGCGGAAAAACGGAAATTTATATGGAACTGATTGCTCACGCCATTGCGCAGGGGCAGCAGGCCATTGTGCTGATCCCGGAAATTGCCCTGACTTACCAGACCGTCATCCGGTTCTACCGCCGGTTTGGCGAGCGGATTTCCATCCTGAATTCCCGATTGTCAAAAGGGGAACGCTACGACCAGTACGAACGCGCCAGACAGGGGCTGATCGATGTGATCATCGGCCCGCGCTCCGCGCTGTTTACACCGTTCCCGAACCTGGGAATCATCATTGTGGACGAAGAGCACGAGACTTCTTATAAAAGCGAAACCGTCCCCCGCTACCTGGCCAGGGAAGTGGCCGTGCGGCGCGGACAGTTGGAGGGGGCGCGGGTGGTGATGGGAAGCGCCACCCCCTCCCTGGAAGCCTACTACAAAGCGAAAAACGGCGAATATACGCTGTTTACGATAAAAGAACGGGTGGAAAAGCGAAGCCTCCCCCAGGTCGTCACCGCAGATCTGCGCACGGAGCTCGCGAAAGGAAACCGCTCGATTTTAAGCGGTATATTAAAAGAAGAGATGGCGCGCACCCTGGAGAAAGGGCAGCAGATGATGCTGTTCCTGAACCGGAGAGGGTACGCAGGCTTTCTTTCCTGCCGTTCCTGCGGCGCTGTCATCAAATGCCCCCACTGCGACGTTTCCCTGTCCCTGCACCGAAACGGGCGTCTGGTGTGCCATTACTGCGGCTATGAGACGGAGAACCCCGGAAGCTGCCCCACCTGCGGTTCCGGCTTCCTGCGAAGTTTCGGGATCGGGACCCAGCAGGCGGAAGAACTGGTTCAAAAAGAGTTTCCGGATGCGCGCATCCTGCGCATGGATCTGGACACCACCAGAGAGAAGGACGGGCATGAAAAAATCCTTTCCGCCTTTGCAGACCGGGAAGCCGATATCCTGATCGGCACCCAGATGATCGTCAAAGGCCACGACTTTCCGGGCGTGACCCTGGTGGGGATCCTGGCGGCGGACATGTCCCTGCACGCCAGCGATTACCGGGCAGCGGAGCGGACGTTCCAACTGCTGACCCAGGCCGCGGGCCGGGCCGGGCGGGGGACAGAGGAAGGAAAAGTGATTATCCAGACCTACGACCCGGAGCATTACAGTATCCAGGCGGCTGTGCGGCAGGACTATGAAGCCTTTTACGGGCAGGAGATTTTGTACCGCCAGATTTCCGGCTATCCCCCGGCAGGCTGTATGATGGCCATTCACGGAAGCTGTGAGGAAGCGGATTATCTGGAACTGGCGATGGATTACCTGCGGAAATTCCTGGAACGCCTGGCGGGCAGGTGCCGGGCCGGAATCATTGGCCCCGCAGACGAAACCGTCGCGAAGATTAACGACGTTTACCGGAAAGTGATCTACGTTAAACACGAAGACGAGCGGGCATTGACCCTGCTGAAAGCAAAAGTGGAACAATACATGGAAATGAACGAAGGATTTCGAAAACTGACGATCCAGTTCGAACGGAACTGACCGGTCAGACAAAAATGGAGGAAAAAACATGGCTTTAAGAAAAATCAGAATTATGGGTGACGAGGTACTGGAAAAAGTGTGCAGGCCGGTAGAGAAAATGACGCCGCGGATCAAAGAATTGATCGGTGACATGTTCGACACCATGTACGACGGAATGGGCGTGGGCCTGGCGGGCCCCCAGGTGGGCGTGCTGAGACGGATCTGCGTCATTGACACGGACGGCGAGCCCTATGTGCTGATCAACCCGGAAATCCTGGAAACCTCCGGAGAGCAGACCGGAAACGAGGGCTGCTTAAGCCTGCCGGGCCAGTACGGCCAGGTAACCCGGCCCGATTACGTAAAAGTAAAGGCCCTGAATGAAAATATGGAAGAATACATCCTGGAAGGAACCGGGCTTTTAGCCCGCGCCATCTGCCACGAATGCGAGCACCTGGACGGGATCATGTTCGTAAGCCACGTGGAGGGCGAGCTGTTCGAGCTGTCCGAAGAGGATGAAGAAGAATAGGAGAGTGCGCATGAACGTTATTTTTATGGGAACGCCGGACTTTTCCGTGGGAACCCTGGAAGCGCTGCTGGCCTCGCGCCATGAGGTGCTTGCCGCTGTGACCCAGCCGGATAAGCCCAAAGGAAGAGGGAAGGCCATGCAGTTCCCTCCGGTCAAGGAGGTGGCCGTCCGGGCGGGGATTCCGGTCTATCAGCCCCAAAGGGTGCGGGAGCCGGAGTTTCTGGAAACCTTAAAAGAGCTGGGGCCGGATGTGATCGTTGTGGTGGCCTTTGGCCAGATCATTCCCCAGGCCATTCTGGATATTCCGAGATATGGCTGTATTAATGTTCACGCCTCCCTGCTCCCGAAATACCGGGGAGCCGCCCCGATCCAATGGGCGGTAATCGATGGCGAGCGCGAATCCGGCGTTACGACTATGCAGATGGATGCCGGGCTGGATACCGGGGACATGCTTTTGAAAACCGTGGTGCCCCTTGCGCCGGATGAGACCGGAGGCAGCCTGTTCGACAAGCTGTCGGATGCGGGCGCGAAGCTTCTGCTAGAGACCCTGGACGGACTGGAAAACGGGACGATTATTCCGGAAAAACAGGGGGAAGCGACGACCGAATACGCGAAAATGCTGACGAAAGATATGGGAGAGATCCACTGGACGGCTTCGGCCAAACAGATCGAGCGGCTGATCCGGGGGCTGAACCCATGGCCCAGCGCATACACCCACATCCATGGGAAAACGTTAAAAATCTGGAAGGCAAAGGTGCAGGATGCGCATTCCGAACAGGAACCCGGCACAGTCCTCCAGGCCTCGAAAGGACAGCTCCTGATCCAGACCGGAGAGGGCGTCCTGGCAGTCGAAGAGCTGCAGCTTGAGGGGAAAAAGCGCATGGATACGGCGGCGTTTCTGCGCGGTTATTCCATTGAGGAGGGAACCGTTTTATGTTGTTAAGCTATGCAAATTCTTTTTACGGCTACGGCTATGGCCGGGGCGGGATGTACTTTGACTGGACGTACCTGCTGGTGCTGGCCGGGCTGATCCTTTCCCTGCTCGCCCAGGGAAAAGTAAAGTCTACCTTTGCGAAATATTCGAAGGTGCGCAGCATGCAGGGCCTGACCGGAGCACAGGCGGCCGAGCGGGTGCTGCAGGCCGCGGGCATTTATGATGTATCCATCCAGCGGGTTTCCGGAAACCTGACCGACCACTACGATCCCAGAAGCAAGGTGCTGCGCCTTTCCGACAGCACCTATGGCTCGAATTCCGTGGCGGCGGTGGGCGTAGCGGCCCATGAGTGCGGCCATGCGATCCAGCATCAGAAAAAATACGGCCCCCTGGTTTTACGCAGCACGCTGGTTCCGGCGGCGAATCTGGGTTCCCAGCTTGCCTGGCCGATCTTTTTTGCGGGCCTGATCTTTTCCATGCAGCCCCTGCTGACGGCGGGGATCGTGCTGTTCGGCCTGGCCGTCTTATTCCAGCTTGTGACCCTTCCGGTGGAAGTGAACGCTTCCCGCCGGGCAGTGGCGATCCTGGACGAGACGGGCCTGGTGACAGACCGGGAAAAGGACGGCGTGAAAAAGGTGCTGACGGCTGCGGCGCTGACCTATGTGGCGGCCCTTGCATCGTCGATTCTGCAATTGCTGCGTCTGATTATACTGGCAGGAGGGCGAAGACGTGACGACTGAGGTCATCAATCTGAGAGAAATCATCCTGGGCGTTCTGATGGAAGTCATGGAAGAAGAAGCGTACAGCCATGTGGTTCTGCGGGAAGTCCTGGAAAAGTACCAATACCTGGAGAAACGGGATCGGGCGTTCATTTCCAGAGTTTCAGAAGGAACTCTGGAAAACCTGATCCAGATAGACTATATTCTGAACCAGTTTTCTACGGTGAAAACCGAGGACATGAAGCCGGCCATCCGGAACATCCTGCGCATGGCGGTCTACCAGCTCAAATATATGGACAATGTCCCGGATTCCGCCGTCTGCAACGAAAGCGTGAAACTGGCCCAGCGCAAAGGCTTCTATAACCTGAAAGGCTTTGTAAACGGCGTCCTGCGCAGCATTGCCCGGAATCTGGACAAAGTCGTCTACCCCGACCGGCAGGCCATGCCGGTTCCTTACCTTTCCGTGACCTATTCCATGCCGGAATGGATTCTGAAAAACTGGGTGGACGCCTACGGCTTCGACACTGTGGAGACCATCTGCAAAGCCTTCCAGGAGGAGCCCCCTACTTATCTTCGCTGTAATCTGAACAAAGCTTCGAAAGCGCAGATCATCGAAAGCCTGGAATCCCAGCGCATTGCGGTAAAAGAAGTTTCCTGTCTGGATTACGCGCTGGAGATCAGCAATTATAACTACTTAAAAGCCGTGGACGCCTTTAAAAACGGATGGGTGCAGGTACAGGACATCAGCTCCATGCTGGTGGCGGAGGCGGCCGATCCTAAGTGGGGCGACTACTGCATCGACGTGTGCGCGGCGCCTGGCGGAAAAGCCCTTCACCTGGCAGACAAGCTGAAGGGAAGCGGCTTCGTGGAAGCCAGGGATCTGACGGAAGCCAAGGTAGCCCTGCTGAAGGAGAACATTGAGCGTACCGGCGTGATCAACATGCAGGCAAACCGGGCGGACGCTACGATTTTTTATCCGGCATCTGCAGAAAAAGCCGATGTCCTGCTCTGCGACCTTCCCTGTTCCGGCCTTGGCGTGATCGGGCGGAAGCAGGATATCAAATATAAAATGACTCCGGCCAAGCAGGCGGAGATCGTCAAGCTTCAGCGAAAGATTCTGGACACGGTCTACCCCTATGTAAAAGTCGGCGGAACCCTGATCTACAGCACCTGTACCATCGGGGCCGAAGAGAACCAGTACAACCTGAAGTGGTTTCTGGAACACTATCCGTTCCGTCTGGAAAGCATTGACCCCTATCTGTCCGAGGAGCTTCACAGCAAGACGACCCAGGCGGGGTATCTCCAGCTTCTGCCGGGCGTGCATCATTCGGACGGATTTTTCCTGGCAAGGCTTACGAGGATCGGTTAATGGAAAAAACAGATATCAAATCATTGGATTATGAGGAACTGCAGGCGTTTCTGACCGGGATGGGCGAGAAGCCGTTCCGGGCAAAGCAGATTTATCAGTGGATGCACGAAAAGCTGGCGGACGGTTTTTCGGAGATGACAAATCTCTCCGCCGCCCTGCGGGAACGGCTGGAGGAGACGTGCAGCTATACCTGCCTGGAGCCGGTGGAGATCCTGACCTCCCAGATCGACGGAACGCAGAAGTTTCTGTTCCGGCTGCAGGACGGCCATGTGATCGAGAGCGTCCTGATGAAATACCATCACGGGAATTCCGTTTGCATTTCTTCCCAGGCCGGGTGCCGCATGGGATGCCGGTTCTGCGCCTCCACCATCGGCGGCCTGCAGCGGGATCTGACGGTGGGGGAACTTCTGGATCAGGTCTACCGGATTCAGAAGCTTTCCGGGGAACGGGTTTCCAATCTGGTGTTAATGGGAACCGGCGAGCCCCTGGACAACTTTGAAAATGTGAAAAAATTTATCAGAATGTTGAGCGATTCCCACGGGCTGAATATCAGCCAGCGGAACATTACCCTTTCCACCTGCGGGCTGGTTCCGGAGATCCGGCGTCTCGCGGAGGAAGATTTTCAGATTACCCTCGCCCTTTCCCTGCATGCGTCCAGCCAGGAAAAGCGGAAGGCCCTGATGCCGGTTGCGAACCGCTATGAAATCGGCGAAGTGCTGGATGCGTGCCGTTTTTATTATGAGAAGACCGGGCGGAGGCTGACCTTCGAGTACAGCCTGGTAGGCGGCGTGAACGATACGAAAGAGGACGCAGGGCGGCTGGTAGGGCTGGTTTCGGGGCTGAACTGCCATGTGAATCTGATCCCGGTGAACCCCATCAAAGAGCGGGATTACGTCCAGTCGGATAAAAAAACAATTTTGAATTTCAAAAATAAACTTGAAAATTACGGAATTAATGTTACTATTAGAAGAGAAATGGGCCGGGATATTAACGGCGCCTGCGGGCAGCTCCGACGGAGCTTTATGGAAGAGAAGAGCCATGTTTAGCTGGATACGCAGGAAGAAAAGAACCGTTTGTGTGCATAGAAAGAAAGGAAAAACTATGAACGCATATTGTCTGACGGATGTAGGAAGGCGCAGATCCTCGAACCAGGATTATGTCTACATCAGCGAAAAGCCGATTGGAAATCTGCCGAATCTGTTCGTGGTGGCCGACGGTATGGGCGGCCATAACGCAGGGGATCTGGCATCGCGGTATGCGGTGGAAGCCCTGGTCAAAAGCATTCGGAAAGAAAAAAAAGAGAAGAACCCGATTCCGATTATCGGAAAAGCGATAGAAGCAGCGAATGAAGAAGTCTTAAAAAAGGCCAGCACAGACCCGGTGCTTACCGGGATGGGGACGACCATGGTGGCGGCCACAGTCAGTAAGGGCTGCCTGTACGTGGCGAACGTGGGCGACAGCCGCCTGTACCTGATCCGCGACCGGATAAGACAGGTGACGAGAGACCATTCCCTGGTGGAAGAGATGGTGCGCCTTGGGGAGCTCACCGAAGAGGAAGCGCGCAATCATCCCGATAAAAACATCATTACCAGGGCCATCGGTGTCCGGAAAAACGTCCGCATCGATTTCTTCGATGAGGATCTGGAAGGGGAGGATACGATTTTAATGTGTTCGGACGGCCTGAGCAACATGGTGACCGACGAGGACATGGAAGGGATTGTAAAAAACTGCAGTACCCTGCAGGAAGCAGCACTGAGACTGATTGAGACGGCGAACGAGAACGGCGGCCGGGATAATATCGCGGTTGTTCTGGTGAAGCCACTGACGGGTGAGGTGAAGAGATGTTAAAAGAAGGCGTATTTTTACAGGAACGATATGAGATTTTGGGGAGAATCGGCTCCGGCGGCATGGCGGATGTGTACAAAGCGAAAGACCATAAGCTGAACCGCTTCGTGGCCGTGAAGGTGCTGAAGCAGGAATTCCGGGAAGACAAGGCGTTTATTTCGAAATTCCGCACAGAAGCGCAGTCCGCGGGCGGCCTGGCCCATCCCAACATCGTGAACGTATACGATGTGGGCGAAGACCAGAACGTGAATTACATCGTGATGGAGCTTGTGGAAGGCATTACCCTGAAGGAATATATCGAGAAAAAAGGGCGTCTGACCGTCCGGGAAGCCACCAGCATTGCGATTCAGGTGTGCATGGGCCTGGAAGCGGCCCACCGGAACCATATCGTCCACCGGGATGTGAAGCCCCAGAATATCATCATTTCCACAGACGGAAAGGTAAAAGTGACCGATTTCGGCATCGCGCGGGCAGCAACCAGCAATACGATCAGCTCGAATGTGATGGGCTCTGTCCACTACAGCTCCCCGGAGCAGGCCAGAGGCGGCTACAGCGACTATAAGAGCGATATTTACTCCATGGGAATCACCATGTATGAGATGGTGACCGGACGCGTGCCCTTTGACGGGGACAGCACGGTAGCCATTGCGATCAAGCATTTGCAGGAAGAAATGCAGTCGCCGCGCAGATATGTGCCCGACCTGCCCTACAGCCTGGAGCAGATCATCCTGAAGTGTACCCAGAAAAGCCCCGACAGGCGCTATAATAACATGGGAGAGCTGATCCGGGATCTGAAAGAATCCCTGGTGAACCCGAACGGGAATTTCGTCCAGATCGCCCCGGTGCGAAATACCGACCGGACCGTCGTGATCTCGAAGGAAGAGCTGGAGCGCATCCAGGAAGGACGAAGCGAAGGCGGCTATACGCAGGAAGAACCGCGGGAACCCGGCTATGGGAATTATGCCGGCGGCTACCAGCAGGGCCAGGGATATGGCGGCTATGCGCAGGGGCAAGGCTCCGGCGGCGGTTATCAGCAGGGCCAGCCTTACGGCGGCACTTACCAGCAGGGCCAGTCCGGCCAGGCTTACGGCACCGATCCCGGCTACCAGCGGCAGGGACGCTATGCGGAAGACATGAAAGGCCAGGGCAGGCGCGGGTATGAAGACGATGAGGATGATGACGAGGATTTCCGGCCAATGTTCTCGAAATTTATCACGGTCGGCAGCGTTATTATCGGCGTTTTGATCCTTGCGATCGTGGTAGTTCTGATCGGAAATGCGGCCGGTTTCCTGAACATCGGCGTTTTGCGGGATAAGCTGTTCAAGAAAGGGGCAGTTGTCCAGACAGAACAGACGACGGATTCCGAAACCGAGGAGGTCAGCGAGACGCTGGGCGAAATCGTGACCCTGGTCGGAGAGCAGCAGACGGAGCATCCGGGTGATGTGATTGTAGATAACCTGAAAGGCATGACTCCTGACCAGGCGGTAAGCGCGCTGCAGGAAAAGGGCCTGACCGCGGCAAACGGCGGCGAGCGGGCCAGCGCGACCTATCCGGCGGGCCAGATCATGGGCCAGAGTCCGGCGTCAGGCAGTTCGGTGGCGAAAGGGACGACCGTGACCTATTATGTCAGCAGTGGCGCGGGCAGCGTAGTGGTGCCGGATGCGGCGGCGAAGCCGGAAGCGGAGGGCGTTGCGGAGCTGGAGGCGGCCGGGCTGGTGGTGAGCCGGGAATATTATGACAATGAGAATGTTCCGGACGGTTACATCATTTATACGAATCCTCAGGGCGGAACGACGGTGGATGCGGGGTCTACGATTTCCGTATACGTCTGCAAACGCGCGAATTCCGCTTCGACGGATGCGTCGAACCAGGGAAATACGACAGACCCGAACACGACAACAGATCCGAACACGTCGACGGATCCGAATACGACGCCGACGGGGACGCCGCAGGATTATACCGGGCAGGATGCGATAGATTCGATGGCGGCGCTGGAGTCGGAAGGCTATACGGTGAAAACAGAGTCTGTCACAAGCACGGAGGTGCCGAGAGGGTCAATTATCAGCCAGACCGTCGAGGGAAATGTGATTACGATTGTGGTAAGCGTAGGCCCGCCGGATGACCCTGTGCATGATACGGAAAGCGAGATCGAAACCTTTACCGACACAAGCGGAAACGTCTCTGGCAGCGACAGCGGCCAGAGCGAAACCGATGAAACTAATGAAACGGACGAAACAGACGAGACGGACGAAGACGAGAGCGGTGAAACCGCCTATGTGTGCAACACCGCCATCGAAGCCCCCAAGGGCTACGACGGCGAACCCGTCCGGATCATCCTGGAACAGGAACAGGAAGACTCCCAAAAGACCCTGATCCAAAAGATCCTGGTAGACGGTTCCGTGGTGGAATTTCCCTATAAGATCAAGGTGACCAGCGGATCAAAAAAGAAGGGCAAGGTTACACTCTATGTCCTGGATCCGGATACCTATGACGTGACGATGACGGCCACCTACGGCCCCGTAAAATTTGAAGCGGAAACCTGACTATGACCGGAAAGATAATCAAAGGAATCGCCGGATTCTATTACGTCCACGTCGTGGGCTCCGGCGTCTATGAATGCAAGGCAAAAGGCATCTTCCGCAAAGAGAAGATCAAGCCCCTGGTGGGCGACAACGTGGAAATCACCATCCTGGACGCAGAGGAGCGGACCGGGAACCTGGTTCGGATTCTCCCCAGACAGAACACCTTAGTACGACCGGCGGTGGCGAATATTGACCAGGCGCTGGTTATTTTTGCAGTCAGCCGTCCAAAGCCGAATTTAAACCTGTTGGATCGTTTTTTGGTAATGATGCGCATGCAGCAGGTGGAGACGCTGATCTGCTTTAACAAGCGGGACATGGCCACCGAGGAAGAATGCGAAGCGCTCCGCCGGATTTATGAGGGGTGCCAAAGCCGCGTGCTGTTTACCAGCGCACGGACACAGGAAGGAATCCCGGAAGTCCGCGCGCTCCTGGAAGGGAAGACGACCACCGTGGCCGGGCCCTCCGGTGTGGGGAAATCTTCCCTGATTAACCGGATCTGCCCCAAAGCGCAGATGGAGACCGGGGAGATCAGCCGGAAAATCGACCGGGGCAAGCACACCACCCGCCATTCGGAGCTGTTCCATGTGGGGGGCAGCGCCTATCTGATGGATACGCCGGGCTTCAGCTCTTTGTATCTTCCGGAGATGGAGAAGGAGGAACTGCAGGGCTATTTCCCGGAATTTACGGGATATGAACCGTACTGCAGGTTCCAGGGGTGCCTCCACGACCGGGAACCGGACTGCGGCGTAAAAGAAGCGGTGGAGGAAGGAAAGATCAGCAGGGAACGCTATGAAACGTATGCGGAACTGCTGCAGGAAGTGAAGGACAGGAGGAAATATTAATGGTTCGATTATCCCCGTCAATTCTGGCGGCAGATTTTACGAAACTGGGGGAGCAGGTACGCCAGGTGGAAGAGGCCGGCGTGCCCTGGCTGCATATCGACGTGATGGACGGGAATTTTGTCCCCAGCATCTCATTCGGAATGCCGGTGATCGCATCCCTGCGGGAGAAAAGCGGCCTGGTGTTCGACGTCCATCTGATGATCGAAAAGCCGGAGCGCTATATTGAGGAGTTTGCCGGGCTGGGGGCGGACGTGATCACCGTCCACGCGGAGGCATGCACCCATCTGGACCGGGTGATCCACCAGATCAAAGCCGCCGGGAAGAAAGCGGGAGTGGCCCTGAATCCGGCTACCGATCTTTCCGTTTTGGAGTATGTGCTGGATCAGGTGGATATGGTTCTGATTATGACCGTGAATCCGGGATTTGGCGGACAGGGATACATCCCTTACAGCACAGAGAAGATCCGCCGGCTGCGCCGGATGTGCACGGAGCGGGGGCTTTCGACGGATATCCAGGTGGACGGCGGGATCAATGAAAAGACGCTGAAACTGGTGCTGGAAGCCGGGGCGAATGTGATCGTGGCCGGTTCCGCGGTCTTTGGAGGCGATCCGGGGGCCGGAGCCAGGAAATATTTAAGTCTGATTGAAGAATTTGAGAGGCAGAAGAAATGAATACAGCGATCATTATCAGCGGGGGCAAGATCGATTCGGATTTTGCCCTCACCTTTTTGAGAGAACATCCATACCGGTACTTAATTGCGGCAGACAGAGGACTGCTTTTTTTAAAGTCCGCGGGAATTTTCCCCACCCACATTGTGGGGGATTTTGATTCGGCTGGGGAGGAGGCCGCGAAAGAGTACGGGCAGTACCCGGAAATCGAGATTCACCGCTGCCGGCCGGAGAAGGATGACACGGACACGCATCTTGCGCTGAATCTTGCGATGGAGCTTGGATGCGGACAGATTTTTTTGCTCGGCTGCACCGGGACGAGGCTGGATCATGTCATTGCGTCGGTTCGGGATCTGCATTTTGCACTGGAGCGGGGGATTCCCTGCGCGCTGGTGGATGCGCACAACCGGATGCGGCTGGTTGACCGGACGCTGACGATCTCCAAAGCGGAGCAGTACGGAAAATACGTTTCCCTGTATGCAATGGGCGGCCCGGTGGAGGGGCTGACCCTGGAAGGTTTCGCCTATCCGCTGACGGATTACCGCATGGAAGGGATTTCTTCCCTGGGAACCAGCAATGAAATAAACGCAGAAAATGCAACAATCACCCTAAAAAAAGGAATCTTATTGGTTGTAGAATCGAAAGATTGACTTTTTGCGACAGAAATCGGGGGCAGATGGCGAATCGTGTCGATGAGTTCTTTGCAGAAAAGATTGCTTTCTGTCGCTTATTGTGATAATCTGTCTGTATCGAAAGATTCCTGTTAGGATCATACAAAAGAAAAATCAGAAAGAGGACAAATAGATGAAATTAGGTATTGTAGGCTTACCAAACGTCGGAAAAAGCACCCTGTTTAACTCCCTGACGAAAGCAGGTGCGGAATCCGCCAACTACCCGTTCTGCACCATCGACCCGAATGTGGGCGTGGTAGCAGTGCCGGATCACCGGCTCGCCCTCCTGGCGGACCTGTACGACTCCGCCAAGGTGACCCCCGCGGTCATCGAATTTGTGGATATCGCAGGCCTGGTAAAGGGAGCGTCCAAAGGCGAGGGCTTGGGAAACCAGTTCCTGGCGAACATCCGGGAGGTGGACGCCATCGTCCACGTGGTACGCTGCTTCGAAGACAGTAACGTGATCCACGTAGACGGAAGCGTGAATCCGGTGCGCGACATTGAGACGATTAATCTGGAGCTGATTTTCTCCGATATCGAGATCCTGGAGCGCCGGATCGCCAAGACGGCCAGAGGGGCCAGAAATGACAAGACCCTGGCGAAAGAGCTGGAGCTCTTAAAGCGTCTGAAGGAGCATCTGGAGGGCGGAAATCTCGCCATTACCTTCCAGACCGAGGACGAAGATGAGCTTGCCTGGATTCCGGAGTATAATCTCCTGACCGGAAAGCCCGTCATTTTCGCCGCGAATGTCAAAGAAGAAGACCTGGCCGACGACGGCGCATCGAATGCCTTTGTGCAGGAGGTGCGGGAAGAAGCCGCAAAGACCGGAAGCGAAGTCTTTGTAATCTGCGCGCAGATCGAACAGGAGATCGCAGAACTGGACGACGATGAGAAGGCCATGTTTCTGGAAGATCTGGGATTAAAAGAGTCCGGTCTGGAGAAACTGATTAAAGCAAGCTACCAGCTTCTGGGGCTGATCAGTTACCTGACCGCGGGCGAGACCGAGACCCGCGCCTGGACGATCAAACGGGGGACGAAAGCGCCCCAGGCAGCCGGAAAGATCCACTCCGATTTCGAGAGAGGGTTCATCCGGGCCGAAGTCATTAACTATCAGGAACTTTTAGACTGCAAAACTTATGCAGCAGCAAAAGAGAAAGGCCTTGTAAGACTCGAAGGCAAAGAATATGTGGTACAGGACGGCGACGTGATCCTGTTCCGGTTTAATGTGTAAGGAGACCCTATGTACGATCAGATCCGTTTTCCGCATTTGGGCATTGTTCTGGAACATGTCGGAAGAAATGTGGAAATCTTTGGAATCTCCATCGCATACTATGGACTCATCATTGCAGCGGCGATGCTGATCGGCATCCTGGGCTGCACCCGGCTGGCGAAAAAGGCCGGGCTGGATGAAGACTCCTTCTTCAATCTGGCGATTGTGGGAATCATCCTTTCCGTGATCGGTGCGCGGCTGTATTTCGTGATTTTTTCATGGGATCAGTACAAGGACAATCTTCTGGATATTTTCAATATCCGGGAGGGCGGCCTGGCCATCTACGGCGGAATCCTCACGGCCCTTGTTGTGATGGCCGTGTACTCCAGAAAGAAGAACGTTTCGATGGGGCTTCTGGGAGACATTGTAAGTGTGGGAATCATCCAGGGACAGATCCTTGGACGCTGGGGAAATTTTTTCAATCGGGAAGTGTTCGGAGGCTATACCGATAATCTGTTTGCCATGCAGATACCGCTTCAGGCGGTCCGGGCATCCGATGTGACCGAAGAACTCCGGAATCACCTGGTGGTTCTGGACGGGATCGAGTTTATTCAGGTCCACCCCACCTTTCTGTATGAATCGGTGTGGAACCTGGGTGTTTTGGTCCTGATGCTTCTGGCCACGCGAAAGAAGAAATTTAACGGGCAGGTGCTTCTGATTTATCTGGGAGGTTATGGGCTTGGAAGGTTCTGGATCGAAGGGATCCGGACGGATCAGCTTCTGCTTCCGGGGATCGGGCTGCCGGTATCCCAGGTGTTGGCCGGGGTGATGGCGGCGGGCGCCGCAGTGATTTATGTGATTTTGAGAAAGCGGGCGGGAGACCGCCCAAGAAGGGATAAGGTGAAAGGATGAATCAGATGGAAATCTTAAAGAACAGAATTGAAGAAGAACGGAAGAAACTGGATGCGCTGGCGGAGAATGGGCTGCTGGATGCGACGTATCGGCAGAGCTTGGTGGTGGATCGGCTGATCGAGCAGTATCTGGACATCTGTAACGGATAATTAGGAAGAGTGGACAGGGCAGTATGCGTAGAAATACGCAGGACTGCTCTTTTTTTGTGCCCTTTTCTCCAGACTGGAAGGTTACTGTTCACACATCGCCAGCTTTTGCGTACTTTCCAGTTTACTATATACAGTTACCGGGAAGGCGGAAAGCTTACGGGGACGTGTTTCGAGGGGCGGTTTTAGGAAGAGTCGAGATCACCTCTTACTAAGACTTGGGCGCGAAGGCATTCCTGAGCGTCTTAGTCGCAGTTAGAGGAAGCTTGATGATGACGTTGCCCCGTTCCCCGGAAGGTTTTCGACGGCACGGTGACGTCCGATTATACCACAGTGGTTAAAAGCTAGAAAGGCTGGCGGCGCATGAGAACGGCTCTGGAAGAAAAAACCTCCTGTACTTTTTGAAATACCCCTTGCACTTTCCGGAAAAATGAGCTATTATTAACGCATAAGTGGTGAGAAGTGGAGAAAAGTGGTACAAAAGGGGGGAGAAACCCCACCACCGCACCCCATTCATAATTTCTTCGAATGCCACCCCGCCCCACGGCGGCCCAGAGAAAACGCCCTCAAGACGTTTTCATCCGGAAAGAAGGTGTGCCAGATGTTCATGGGAGAATACAACCATACCGTAGATCCAAAAGGCAGACTGATCATCCCCTCCCGCTTCCGGGAAGAATTAGGTGAAGAATTCATCATCACCAAAGGGCTTGACGGATGCTTATTTGTGTTCCCCTCAAACGAATGGCAGAAATTTGAAGAAAAATTACAGGGCTTACCGCTTACAAATAAAAGCGCACGTCAATTTACGCGTTTCTTTGTAGCAGGTGCGACGCCATGCGAGCTGGACAAGCAGGGGAGAATTCTCTTACCGCAGACGTTAAGAGAATTTGCTGGTCTGGAAAAAGACGTAGTTCTTACCGGCATGATGAACCGTATCGAGATCTGGAGTAAAGAAAAATGGATCGAGAACAGTTCCTGCGATGACATGGACGAGATAGCGGAACAGATGTCGGATTTGGGATTAAGCATATAGTCAGGGGAGGACAATATGGAATTTAAACATAAATCCGTACTTCTAAAGGAAAGCATCGAGGCCCTGCAGATTAAGCCGGACGGTATCTACGTGGACGGAACCTTGGGTGGCGGCGGGCATTCCTATGAGATATGCAGACACCTCTCTGACAAAGGAAGGCTGATCGGGATTGACCAGGATGCCGCAGCGATCGAGGCGGCCAGGGAGCGCTTAGGGGAGTTTAAAGATAAAACCACAATCATACGCGCGAATTACCGCGATATGAAAAAGGAACTCGACGATAGAAACATTACAGCAGTGGACGGTATTATTTTGGACCTGGGAGTATCCTCCTACCAACTGGATACGGCAGACCGCGGCTTCACTTACCGGGAGGATGCGCCGCTTGACATGCGAATGGATCAGCGGAAAAGCATGACGGCAAAAGACATTGTAAACGGCTACAGCGAAATGGAACTGTACCGCATCATCCGCGACTACGGAGAAGAAAAGTTTGCAAAAAACATTGCCCGTCACATCGTAAGTGCAAGACAGGATAAGATCATCGAAACAACTGGGGAGTTAATTGATGTTATAAAAGCGGCCATACCAGCGAAAGTCCGGGCGGTAGGCGGACACCCGGCCAAAAAGACCTTTCAGGCCATACGGATTGAACTGAACGGAGAATTAGAGGTTTTACAGGATTCTCTGGCAGAGATGATAGATCTTCTGAACGATCACGGGCGCATCTGCGTGATCACCTTCCATTCCCTGGAAGACCGGATCGTGAAAAACATTTTCAGGGAGCAGGAAAATCCCTGTACCTGTCCCAAGGACTTTCCCGTCTGCGTATGCGGAAAAAAGCCCAAGGGCGTCGTGATAACCCGAAAACCGATTGTTCCGGGAGAAGAGGAACTGACAGAAAATAAACGGTCGAAAAGTTCAAAACTGCGCGTTTTTGAACGGAGAACGGAGGCCGCGCGGAGGTAGCAGAAAATGGGAAGACCGCAGCAAAGAGGAAATTCCTACCAGACAAGAACTTATATCGACGGAAATACCGTCCGCAGAGTACAATACACCGCTGTTCCGGAAGAACAGCCATCCAGACAGAAACAGCAAAGAAGACGCACGAACACTTCCACGCGGAAAAACCGGGAGCGTGCCCTTCAGATGAATCTGGGTTACGTGGGATTTTTAACGGCCGCGGCCGTTGCATCCCTGTTTGTGTGCGTGAATTATCTGCAAGTGCAGTCTGAAAACACCACCCTGCGAAACCAGATCACCACACTGGAGAGTAATTACAGCGACCTGAAGCTGGAAAACGACGAAAACTACGCGAAAGCCCTGTCCTCCGTAGATCTGGAGTATGTCCGCGACGTGGCGATCAACCAGCTTGGCATGGTCTATGCCTCCACCAGCCAGGTCGTGACCTACGACGACCAGAAAGGCGACTTTGTAAGACAGTATGAAGATGTTCCCACAGAATAGGAACGGTTTCTGACAGAAAACGGCAGGTGACAGATTGAGAAAAAAAAGAACACCGAAATTTACGAAGAAAATGCAAATAAAGCTTATGGCGATATTTGCATTTGTTTTATTAATCCTTGTGGGTTTGAATATCCGGATTGCCTACATTAATATGAAAAGCGGCGATACCTACACCCGGCAGGTTCTTTCCCAGAAGGAATACGACAGCCAGACCATTCCCTACCGCCGGGGCGAGATCCAGGACCGGAACGGAAATGTGCTGGCCAGAAGTGAAAAAGTCTATAACCTGATCCTGGACTGCTACCAGGTAAACTCCGACGAAAAATATATCGAACCTACTGTGCGTGCCCTGGTGTCCGTGTTTGGGATCGACGAAGATAAGGCGCGCAGCCTGATCACAGCGGAAGATACGAAAGACAGCCGCTACCAGATCCTCAAAAAGCAGTTGACTGCCGAAGAAAAAGAGGCATTTGAGGCATACGTTTCCACCGAGGATAAGAATCTTACCACAGAACAGGTTCAGGAGAAAAACCGGGTTCAGGGAATCTGGTTCGAAGAAACATATCAAAGAGAATACCTGATGAATACTTTGGCGAGCAATGTCCTCGGTTTTTCCAACAGCATAAACCAGGGCGTCTGCGGCATCGAAGCTTACTATGACGATATCTTAAACGGCACCAACGGCCGGGAATACGGCTATCTGAACACCGACTCCGAGCTGGAACGCACCGTGATCGAACCGGAGCACGGGAATACCGTCGTGTCGACCATCGATGTAAATATCCAGCAGATCGTCGAAAAATACATTGCCGAATTTGACGAAGAATACGGAGACGGTCCGAACAGCGAAGAGACCAACGGAAAAGGCAGCAAGACCACCGGCGTCATTGTCGCGGATCCGAATAACGGAGAAATTCTGGCGATGGCCACGAACCATGGTTTCGACCTGAACAATCCCCAGGATCTGAGCAGCCTGTATACCGAAAGCGAGCTGGCGGCCATGACAGACAAGGAGACTTCCGCAGCCCTGACCAGCATGTGGTCGAACTTCTGCGTATCCGAAGACTATGAGCCGGGGTCGGTATTCAAGCCGGTTACGGTGGCGTCGGCTTTGGAGTGCGGCGCGCTCACCGGAGACGAGACCTTTGTCTGTGACGGCGGGGAATTTGTGACAGATACTCAGATCAACTGTGACAATGTTTATGGCCATGGGACGGAAACGCTCAGCGACGCGATTGCCAATTCCTGCAATGACGCGCTGATGCAGATTGCCTTTAAAATGAAAGTCGACAATTTCTGCCGTTACCAGAATCTGTTTTATTTCGGAAGCCGCACCGGCATCGATCTGCCGAACGAGAGCACCGGCACGGTCTACAGCGAAAATAACATGCACGAAGTAGAACTGGCCACCAGTTCCTTCGGCCAGAGCCTGACCTGCACCATGGTTCAGGAAGTGGCGGCTTTTTCCGCCGTCATTAACGGCGGATACTATTATCGTCCGCACGTGGTGCGCCAGATTAAAAACGCCGACGGCGCTGTGGTGAAGAATATTGAACCGACGCTTCTGCGTCAGCCGATTTCTTCTAAAACTTCTTCGATGCTCCGGGAATACCTGGAAGCGGGCGTTTCCGGCGGAACCGGCCAGAAAGCGCGGGTTCCGGGCTACCGGGTAGGCGGAAAGACCGGGACGGCGGAAAAATATCCCCGTGGAAACGGGAAGTATCTGGTATCCTTTATCGGGGCTGCACCCATTGACGATCCCCAGGTGGTGGTCTATGTGATTATCGACGAACCGAATGTGGAAGATCAGGCGACCGGCGGCTACGCGATGGTGATTGCCCGGAAGATCATGATGGAAATCCTTCCTTATCTGAACATCCCTCAGACCGAGGAGATCGACGAACAGCTTCTTTACGAGCTGGGCCTCACCTGGGAGGAAGCCCAGGGGGGACGGATCATCGAGACCGAGACGGCCGAAACGAATGAGGACGGAACACCGGTGGAAAGTACGGAAGAGTCCATTGCGTCGAATCCGAATGTGCCAAGCCCTCTGGAAGCGACCGATTCGGATGACCAGCTTCCTTCTGACGACAGTGTGACGGCGGAAGAACTGCTCGCCGAATAGAATTTTGGCCTGTTGCCCGCGGGCATAAACGTTACTGTGCACTCGTACCTCGTTCCAGTAACAATTCACAGGCTCATTTTAAGTTTTGCTTCGCAAAAGAGCCTGCTCACACCTGAATCACGTTCTTACGTACCTGAGCAGCTAAGTGCTCAGGTACTGTCTGAACAGTAACGGAATAAACCTCAGAAAAGCTGCTATACATAATAGTAAAGCTTTGATGAGGTTTTTTCTTTGGAAAAAGAACATGACCGGGGGCGGATCCACACCTTTCATCGGAAAAAGATCGTCCTGATTTTTGCGCTCTGCGGCGGCGTCCTGCTTTTTCTGATCGGCCGCCTGGGAAAGCTGATGCTGTACGATTCGGAATATTACAGCCAGAAAGCCCAGCAGCTCCACGAGCGGGAACGGGATATCAAGGCGGCCAGAGGCCGGATTCTGGACGCGAACGGCACGGTTTTGGCGGACAATAAGGCCGTATGCACCATTTCAGTCATTCACAGCCAGATCAAAGAACCGGAAAAAGTGATCGAGGTTCTGTCAGCCGAACTGGGAATGGATGAGGAAAAGGTACGCAAGAGAGTGGAGAAGGTCAGCTCCATTGAGCGGATTCAGACGAATGTGGAGAAAGAAGTGGGCGACCGGATCCGGGAATACAATCTGGCAGGTGTTAAGGTGGATGAGGATTTCCGCCGCTATTATCCCTTCGGGGAGCTGGCCTCCAAGGTGCTGGGTTTTACCGGAAGCGATAACCAGGGAATCGTGGGGCTGGAGGTTAAATATGACGACGTGCTGGCCGGGGATGCGGGGCAGATCCTGACGATGACGGATGCGCGGGGCGTGGAGCTGGCGGATACGGGGGAGAGCCGGCTGGAACCCGTGGAAGGGTATGACCTATATATCAGCCTGGACCGCAATATTCAGGAGTATGTCCAGCAGGCGGCTTACCGGGTCATGGAGCAGAAGCAGGCGGACTCGGTTTCCATCCTGCTGATGCGGCCGGACAACGGGGAGATCCTGGCAATGGCGAATGTGCCGGAATTTGATCTGAATGACCCCTTTACCCTGCCGGAAGGCACGGATGACGGACTGACTGACGCCGAAAAACAGGATGCGTTAAACCAGATGTGGCGAAACGGGTGCCTGAATGATACCTACGAGCCGGGCTCCACATTTAAGATCATCACCGCTGCGGCCGGGCTGGAAGAGGGCGTGGTGAGCCTGACGGATACCTTTTCCTGTCCGGGGTATAAAATCGTGGAAGATCGAAGAATCCGCTGTCACAAAACGGCGGGCCACGGGGCGGAAACCTTCGTGCAGGGAGCCATGAATTCCTGCAATCCGGTCTTCATCGAAGTGGGCCTGCGCCTGGGAATCGACAATATTTATAAATATTTTAACCAATTCGGCCTCATGACCAAAACGGGCATCGACCTGCCGGGCGAAGCTGCCACGATTATGCATAAAAAAGAAAACATGGGGCTTGTGGAGCTGGCTACGGTTTCCTTCGGACAGTCATTCCAGATTACGCCGGTGCAGCTTGCAGCTACCGTTTCTTCGATTATCAACGGCGGCCTCCGCGTGACGCCCCACTTCGGCGTAGAAGTCCGGACAAAAGACGGAACCCTCGTGGAAGTCTGCCAGTATCCGGAAGGCGAGCGCATCGTCTCCGAAGAGACCTCAGAAAAAATGCGCTACATCCTGGAACAGGTCGTCGACGGCGGATCCGGCAAAAACGCCTATATCGAGGGCTACCACATTGGCGGGAAAACAGCCACCTCCGAAACCCTTCCGCGAAGCGCCCACAAATACATTTCCTCCTTTATCGGTTTCACCCCGGCCTCCGCCCCGCAGGTTCTGGGCCTCTGCGTCATCCGCAATCCCCAGGGCACCTACTACGGCGGCACAATCGCCGCCCCGGTGATGAAAGATATTTTCGAGAATATCCTGCCATACCTGGGAATCGAGAAGGAGGAGACGACGGAGACGGAAAGCGAGTCGTGACTATTCAGACAGTACCTGAGCACTTAGCTGCTCAGGTACGTAAGAACGTGATTCAGGTGTGAGCAGGCTCTTTTGCGAAGCAAAACTTAAAATGAGCCTGTGAATCGTTACTGGAACGAGGTACGAGTAACAGGAACATCTCGGAAACCGCAACAAATCCTCTTGCGCAAAGCCCGAAAAAGAATTATACTATATTCATCGTCTGACACTCCAAATCAGACCACAAATTCAGAAAATAGAACAAACGAGGTGCACCATGTTATTAGGTACAGAAGTATTGATTCCCCTGTTAGCCGCATTCGCGATCAGCGTCGTCTTAAGCCCCATCGTCATTCCCTTCCTGCGGAAACTGAAAATCGGGCAGACCGAACGCACCGAAGGCGTCCAGTCCCACCTGAAAAAAGCCGGAACCCCTACCATGGGCGGCCTGATCATCCTGATCAGCGTCCTGGTCACATCCCTGTTTTTCATCAAAAGCTACCCGAACATCATCCCGGTGCTCTTTCTGACCCTCGGCTTCGGAATCATTGGCTTCCTGGACGATTACCTGAAAGTCGTCCTGCGCCGCTCCGACGGCCTTCTCCCCAAGCAGAAAATGCTGGGCCAGATCCTCGTAACGACGATTTTCCTGGTATACATTCTCGTAAAAGACAACACCCTCCTGGAAATGCTGATCCCCTTCAGCGGCGGCAAATACTGGGACTGTAAGATCGTCACGATTCCCCTGGTCTATCTGGCCGTCATCGGAACCGTAAACGGCGTAAACTTCACAGACGGCCTGGACGGCCTGGCCACCGGCGTGACCACCATGGTCGCCGTCTTCTTCACCGTCGTATCCATCGCCTACGGCGGCGGAATCGAGCCGATCACCGCTGCAGTCGTAGGAGCACTGTTAGGCTTTTTGCTCTTTAACGTCCATCCGGCCCAGGTCTTCATGGGCGACACCGGCTCCCTGGCCCTCGGCGGCTTCGTGGCAGGCTGCGCCTACATGCTGCGCATGCCCTGGATCATCCTGATCGTCGGACTGGTTTACCTGGTGGAAGTCCTTTCCGTCATGATCCAGGTGACGTATTTCAAAAAGACCGGAGGCAAGCGCTTCTTCAAAATGGCGCCCATCCATCACCATTTTGAGCTCTGCGGCTGGTCGGAAACGCGGGTAGTGGCAGTCTTTACGGTCATTACCGCATTACTGTGTCTGGTAGGCCTGGTTTTCCTCTCCTGAGGATCAGGCCTTTTGGCTTTTCACGAAAAAACGTAGGAGGTAACACATGGATCTGAAGCAAAAAAAAGTCCTGGTATTCGGAACCGGAATCAGCGGGATCGGCGCAGCCGGACTCCTGGAAAAAACGGGTTCCCTGCCGGTTCTGTATGACAGCAATGAAAAACTGGAACCGTCCGAAATCCGAAAAAAACTCCCGGCAGACAGCCAGGCAGAGATCCTCATCGGAGAACTGCCGGAAGAAAAACTTTCGGAGCTGTCCCTTGTAGTCCTAAGCCCCGGCGTCCCCACGGATCTGCCCCTGGTAAACCGGATGCGTCAGGCCGGACTCCCGATCTGGGGCGAAATCGAACTCGCCTATGAAAACAGCGCCGGAGATATCCTGGCCATTACCGGGACGAACGGGAAAACCACGACCACCAGCCTGCTGGGCGAAATCATGAAGCACCATCAGGAAAACACCTTCGTGGTGGGAAATATCGGGACGCCCTATACCGAAGAAGTCCTGAAAATGAACGAAAATTCTATCACAGTGGCGGAAATCAGCAGCTTCCAGTTAGAAACCATCGACCGGTTCCGTCCCCGCGTAAGCGCGATCCTGAACATTACGCCGGATCACCTGAACCGCCACCACACCATGGAAGAGTACATAAGAGTCAAAGAACTCATTACGAAAAACCAGACGGAAGCCGACACCTGCGTCCTGAACTACGAAGACCCGGTGCTGCGCGCCTTCGGCCAGACCCTGTCCTGCCAGGTTCTATTTTTCAGCAGTATGCATAAACTGGAAAAAGGACTGTGGTTAGAAGGCGAAGAAATCCAGTACGGGGACGGGACGAAAACGGTTCCGGTCATCCGCACTTCCGAACTGAACATCCTTGGCCGCCACAACCACGAAAACGTGATGGCCGCCGTCGGCATGGCCCTTTCCTACGGAATCCCACTGGAAGAGATCCAGTACGTCCTGAAACGGTTCGTCGCCGTAGAACACCGCATCGAATTCGTATGCGAAAAGAACGGCGTGGCATACTATAATGACTCCAAAGGCACGAACCCGGATGCCGCCATCAAAGGCATCCAGGCCATGAACCGCCCCACCGTCCTGATCGGCGGCGGTTACGACAAAGGTTCGGACTTCGAAGAGTGGATTCAGGCATTTGACGGAAAAGTGCGTTATCTCGTCCTCCTTGGACAGACGCGGGAGAAGATTGCGGAAACCGCCAGAAAATGCGGGTTTACGGACATTATCCTGGTGGATACCTTTGAGGAGGCCGTGCGTGTCAGCGCCGAAAAGGCACAGAGAGGCGATGCGGTCTTACTGTCCCCGGCCTGTGCGAGCTGGGGCATGTTCCCGAACTACGAAGTACGGGGACGGATGTTTAAAGAGCTGGTGCGGGCTCTGTAAAGGAAGGCCCGTATCCGGCCAGAAAATCGGAAAAGGGGAATGCAATGAGCCGCAGGGCTGAAAAGCAGGATATCACACTAATGATTCTGGTGATGGTTCTGGTGGCCTTTGGCCTGATCACCCTGTACAGTACGAGTGCCTGGAACGGGCAGGTAAAGTTTAAAGATCCCGCCTATTATTTCAAAAAACAGTTTTTTGCCACCCTTTTGGGATTGGCGGCCATGCTGTTTATTTCCAGGATGGATTACCATATTTTCGAGAAATATGCGGTGTGGGCTTACGTGCTTTCGCTGATTTTATCCGGGCTGGTGCTGCTGGTGGGGGATTCCTATAACGGCTCGAAACGCTGGCTCTCCCTTGGCCCCCTGTCCTTCCAGCCGGCGGAATTCGCCAAGCTGGCCGTGATCCTCTTCCTATCGAAAGTGATCAGCAGCCAGAAGCAGAAACGAAAGGGCGGAATTCTGTCCCTTGTCCGGGTAATGCTTCTGATCCTGCCGATTGTGGGGCTGGTCGGCACGAATAACCTGAGCACTGCCATCATTATCCTGGGGATCGGCGTCATTTTAGTCTTTGTCTCCCATCCCCGCTACCTGCCTTTCCTGGGACTTGGCGGGATCGGCGTGGCCTTCATCGCCGTCTTCCTGGGAATGGAATCCTACCGCTTGGAGCGCCTGGCAATCTGGCGTGATCCGGAAAGCTACGAAAAAGGTTTCCAGACCATCCAGGGCCTCTACGCCATCGGTTCCGGCGGCCTCTTCGGCAAAGGCTTAGGAGAGAGCATCCAGAAACTGGGGTTTGTGCCGGAAGCGCAGAACGACATGATTTTTTCGATTATCTGCGAGGAACTGGGGCTTGCGGGAGCCGCGGCCCTGATTCTGATTTTTCTGGTGCTGATCTGGCGGTTCATGGTGATTTCCACCCATGCGCCGGATCTGTTCGGCGCACTTGCCGCGGCGGGCATTATGGGGCACATTGCAATCCAGGTGATCTTAAATGTGGCGGTGGTGACGAATACCATTCCAAATACTGGAATTACCCTCCCGTTTATCAGCTACGGCGGGACATCCGTGCTGTTTCTGCTCTCGGAGATGGGGCTGGCCATGAGCATTGCCCGGAAATCCTCCCTGGGAACCCCGGATAGAAGTGGCAAAATCGGATAAAATGCATAGAATAAGATAGAGTGTATTGTCCGGGGGAATCTCTTTGGGTTGGATCGAAATCACAGGCGGAACCCCGCTTCACGGAAAAGTCCGTATACAGGGTTCGAAAAATGCGGCCCTGCCGATCCTGGCAGGCGCCATATTGCACCAGGGCCGGACGGTGATCGAAAATTGTCCGGTGATTACAGACGTTTTGTGGACGATACGCATTCTGGAGGAGCTGGGGTGCGTGGTTCGGTTTGAAAAAAACAGATTGGAAATTGACAGTTCAAAGGTGCAGGCCTGCCGGATTCCGGGCGAGCTGGGCTCCCGGATGCGCTCCTCGGTGATTTTCCTTGGAAGCCTGCTGGGCCGCATGAAAAAGGCCTGGATTCCCTATCCGGGAGGGTGCACCATCGGGAAGAGGCCCCTGGACCTGCACCAGGAGGCTCTGGAGGCGCTGGGTGCGGTGATCACGGAAGAAGACGGTTTTCTCCGTGCCGAAACTTCGGGCCTGGAAGGAGCGGTTATCCGTTTTGGGTTTCCCAGTGTGGGCGCGACGGAAAATGCGATCCTGGGCGCAGTCTTAGCCAAAGGCGTTACGACGATTTTTGGGGCCGCCATGGAGCCGGAAATCTGGGAACTGTGCCGGTTTCTGAACGAAAAGGGCGCAAAGATTACCTGGATGAAAAGAGGGGAAATCCGCATTGAAGGAGTGAAGCGCCTGCAGGACAGCCGGTTTGTTCTGACGGCTGACCGGATTGTGGCGGGGACGTACCTCTTTGGGGCGATTGCCACCAGAGGCCGGGTTTTTTTGGAAGATGCGCCGGGGCCGCAGATGCGGGAAGTGCTGCGGACGGCCCGTTTGATGGGCGCGCAGGCGGAAGAATCGAAAAGCGGGCTTTGGATCAATGCGGAAAAAGCGTTTCGAAGTCCGGAATTTGTCCGAACAGCCCCTTATCCGGGGTTTCCGACGGATTTACAGTCTCCGCTTTTGACGGCAGCCTCCTTGGCAAAGGGGAAAACGGCGGTTCAGGAGACGATTTTTGAGTCCAGGTTTCAGACGGCTTCCCAGCTTCGGAAGATGGGAGCACAGATTGCCGTCGAAGGGAACCGGGCGTTGATTACCGGAACGGACTGTCTGCATGGCGCCTGCGTGGAAGCCAGGGAGCTTCGGGGCGGCGCAGCCCTGATTCTTGCGGGGCTTGCGGCGAAGGGCGTCACACAGGTACGGAATACGGAATATATTTCCCGCGGTTACGAGGATATCTGCCGGGATCTGCGCTGCCTTGGGGCAAAGCTGAAGGAAGGTTTCTATTCGGACAGTACCTGAGCACTGAGCTGCTCAGGTACGTAAGAACGTGATTCAGGTGTGAACAGGCTCTTTTGCGAAGCAAAACTTAAAATGAGCCTGTGAATCGTTACTGGAACGAGGTACGAGTGAACAGTGAGGAGGCCGCGCCAAAGCGGGGAGAATGATAGAAAAATACGGGTGATAAGATGAGAGAAATTAATTACGGTGGTCGAAGAAAACGAAGAAAGCTGGTGGTCGGTATCCTGGCGGGCATGCTGATTCTGGCTGCCCTGATCGTATTCGGACTGTTCCGGGTTCAGGAAGTTGTGATTGTCGGAAATGAAAATTTTACTGCGAAGCAGATTCAGCAGGCTGTGATGCAGGACGGACTCTGCAAAAACAGCCTTTATCTGCTTTGGAAGTTTCAGGATAAAGAGCGGACGGCCGAGGCGCTTCCCTTTTTAAGCGCGGTGGAAGTGACGATGGTCAATCCCTTTAAGGTACAGATCCGGGTCTATGAGAAGACGCAGGTGGGGTATCTCCAGGCGGACGGGAAATACGTCTATTTTGACAAGGACGGCATGATCGTGGAGACTTCGGAGCGGATTCATGAAAATGTTCCGCTGCTGACGGGGATCACCCTCTCGGAAGTGACTCTGTATGAGACGATGAAGCTGACGGACGAGGGGAAGCTGGACACGGTTCTGACCCTGACCAGAGGGCTTGTCAGGGAGCAGCTTATCCCGGATGAAATCCGGTTTTCCACCACAGATGAGATTATCCTGATCTTCGGGAAAGTCAAGGCCCTTCTTGGAAAAGACGAGAATCTGGAGGACAAGCTGGCAGCGCTCGCCTCGATTTATCCCCAGGTGGAAGGCCAGACCGGAAACCTGCACATGCAGAATTATTCCCTGAACGCCCAGACAGTGACCTTCCGCCAGGGAGAGGAGGAAGCGGAGCTTGATCTGGAAAGCCAGACGGGGAATGCGGAAGGCACGCCGGAAGAGGGCAGTACGGAGGGGACTGCGGGCGGAGACGGCGAATCCGGGCAGCAGGAGACGGAGAACGCGAATACGCCGGAAACCCAGGCCCTTGGCGGACGCACCTACCAGGAGTCGGACGGAACCTTCTCCACGGACGCGGACGGGAACACGATCTACACCGATGCGGCCGGAAATACGACGCCAAACTGCGACCAGTATAATTATACGGATGAAAACGGGGGAATCATCATGGATGGCTATGGCTATATTGATCCCTATACCGGGGCGTATATTAATTAAGACGCAAAAGAGAGGAAAAAAACCAGGAAATTTCAAAAATTAGCTTGATAAATTCTGTAAAACCCTATATTATATAAGAAGTACGGTTAGAATAGTGGGTGTACTGTGCCCGGACTGTAAATAATTTGAATGGTATACAGAGGCGAAGGAGGAAATACCCTTGTTAGAGATTATGACAAACGAGACTGAGTCTGCCGCGAAGATTATCGTAATCGGCGTGGGCGGCGCAGGAAATAATGCTGTAAATAGAATGGTAGATGAAACGATCGGCGGCGTGGAATTCGTAGGCGTAAACACCGACAAACAGGCTCTGCAGCTTTGCAAAGCCCCCACGACGATCCAGATCGGTGAAAAGCTGACGAAAGGACTGGGCGCAGGCGCGAAGCCCGAAATCGGCGAACAGGCCGCCCAGGAAAACGCAGAAGATTTAAAGCAGGTCATGCAGGGTGCTGACATGGTATTCGTTACCTGCGGCATGGGCGGCGGAACCGGAACCGGCGCAGCCCCGGTCGTAGCCGGCATCGCAAAAGACATGGGTATTCTCACCGTCGGCGTCGTGACAAAGCCCTTCCGCTTCGAAGCCAAGGCCCGCATGAATAACGCACTGGCCGGCATCGAAAAATTAAAAGAAAACGTGGATACCCTGATCGTGATCCCCAACGACAAGCTCCTGGAGATCGTAGACCGCAGGACCACCATGCCGGAAGCACTGAAGAAAGCGGATGAAGTCCTGCAGCAGGCCGTACAGGGCATTACCGACCTGATCAACATGCCTGCCCTGATTAATCTGGACTTCGCCGACGTACAGACCGTTATGAAAGACAAGGGTATCGCCCACATCGGTATCGGACAGGCCAAGGGCGACGACAAAGCCATGGAAGCCGTGAAGCAGGCCGTATCCAGCCCGCTTCTGGAGACCACGATCCAGGGTGCGTCCCACGTCATCATCAATATTTCCGGCGATATCTCCCTGATGGATGCCAACGACGCGGCAAGCTACGTCCAGGAACTGGCAGGCGACGACGCGAACATTATCTTTGGTGCGATGTACGATGATACATACGCAGACGAAGCAAGTATCACCGTCATTGCCACCGGCCTTGACAGTGCCACCGCCACCCAGCCGTCCGTAGGGAAAAAGATCGTACCGGAGTTTAACGGCTACCCGAACCAGGAGCGGAACACTTCCTCTTCCACGGTAAGCCCCTTCCAGAAGCGGACCGCCCCGCAGCTTCGGACGGCGCCGTCTGAGCCGACGTCTTCCTATGGAAAGCTGAGAACGCCGGAGAGTAAAGTAAAAGAGCAGGATATCCAGATTCCGGATTTCCTGAGGAGAAGATAAAAAAAAGAGGGCCGCGCTTTGCGGCCCTTTTCCTGACTTACCGGAAATACTTCTCCTTGATTACATCCACCGGCATTTCGCATCCCGTCCAAATCCGGAACGCCTCCGCCCCCTGGAACAAAAGCAAATACAACCCATTCAAAACCCGGCATCCAGCTTCCCGGCCAAGCTCCATCAGCCGCGTCTCCCTGGGATTATAAATAATATCCGATACCACCAGCCCCTCATGCAGCATCGAGGCATCCGGAATCAGACACCCCTCCGGATGCGGCTCCATGCCCACCGAAGTTCCGTTCGTGAGAATCTGGCTGCTGTCCAGGGAAGCCTTCAGCATCGAGAGGTCTTCCAGGTCATACAGAGAAGCCTTACAGTCGGTGTTCCGGTTAATCTCTTCCACGAGATGCTCCCCGCGGGCCCAGGAACGCGTTTTCCGGTTAAAGATCCGGATTTCGGCAACGCCGTCTAACGCGGCCTGCACCGCAATCGCGCTGGACGCGCCGCCCGCTCCCAGAAGCGTCATCTTTTTCCCAATGACGTCAACCCCGGCTTCTTTTAAAGCCATCATATAGCCGACGCCGTCGGTGTTATGTCCGGTGAGGATTCCGTCGTCATTAACTACGGTATTGACCGCGCCGATCATGCGGGCGGCGGGAGAGAGCCGGTCGGCCAGCTCGCACATCCGGGTCTTGTCCGGCATGGTGCAGTTAAAGCCCCGGACGCCGAGGGTTTTCAGGCCCTCGACCGCTGTTTTCAGATTTTCCTCTCCCACATCAAAGCAGAGGTAGACATAGTCCAGTCCCAGATGCCGGAATGATTCGTTGTGCATCAGAGGGGAAATGCTGTGGGCTACCGGGCTTCCCAGGAGGCCGGTAAGCTTCGTGTGTCCTGTAATTTGATAATCCATTCTGATCTCCTTCTAATGGAAACCGCCATGCACCGTATCCCGCGCGACGCCGCACAGGAAAATATCCGGTGTATGCCGCCATCCCCAAACTCGTGTTTTTCTAATAATCTTACGCATTTTTTTTCCTGGTGTCAATGAAAACATAGACTTTACCAAATTCCTGTGGTAAAATAATGGAAAAAGCGCAGGCCTTCGGCCCGCAGCAAATTCCGCAATCATCCGTGCCTGGCCGCGCACTGCCGCCAGCGTATTTGAAAGACAGGAGAATGAACCTATGGGAAACATACAAGTACGTAACCTGACCATCGGCGAAGGCCGCCCGAAAATCTGCGTTCCCATCGTAGAACCCACCGCCGACGCCATCTGCCGTGCAGCCAGAGAAGCCAAATCCCACCCCTGTGACATGGTCGAATGGCGCGCCGACTTCTACGAAGACTGCCGCAGCCCCGAAAAAGTCACCGAAGTCCTGAAAAACCTCCGGGAAGCACTCGCGGACACCCCCCTTCTCTACACCTTCCGCACCCGCCCGGAGGGCGGAAACATCGCCGTGGAATTCGACGAATACCTGGCCCTGAACCACGCCGCCATCGAAAGCGGCTGCATCGACCTGGTCGACGTGGAGATCCTGCGCGGCGACGACACCGCCTTTCTTGTCGTCGAAGACGCCCATAACCACAACGTCTTTGTCGTCGGCTCGAACCACGATTTCCAGGGCACCCCGAAAAAAGAAGCCATTATCATGCGCCTGTGCAGGATGCAGGAGATGGAAGCTGACATTGCCAAAATGGCCGTCATGCCAAAATCGCCCAGAGACGTCCTGACCCTTTTAGATGCCACCCTGGCCATGAAAGAATTACATAACGAAACGCCCGTCGTCACGATGGCCATGGGGCGTTTAGGCCTCATCAGCCGCCTGGCCGGCGAAACCTTCGGCTCCGCCATCACCTTCGGAACCGTCGGCGAAGCCTCCGCCCCGGGGCAGATTCCATCCGAAAACCTCCAGCAGGTACTGGAAATCCTTGCCCAGAACGAATAGCCAAACCGTGAATGTCGAAAAATGTCGACAAAAACTATCATATCAGGCTGCAATTCTGACAAAATTCGCACCCTCTGTCCTCTATAATGGATAGTGCTTAGTCCAAGCGCTCCATTCGGGTACAGGGGGTGTTTTGTGTATTACGAGTTTTACATAGACGTCTTTTTTACAGAAAACCTGATCCTGGACGTGTGTCTCCTGCTTCTGACCGGAAAGCTCTGCAAATGCCGCCTGCGTTTCTTACGCATTTTCGCGGCGGGGCTTCTGGGAAGCGCAGGCGCCTGCCTTCCAGTGTTCTTCCCCTTTTTTCGTACCTGGCCCGCCCGTCTTCTTCTGGCGGCGGTACTTGGAATCTGCATGCTGAAAACAGCCTTCCGTTTTCCACAGAAGAGAAGCCTGGCAAAAGGAATGCTCCTGTTCTATGGGATGACCGGCCTGATGGAAGGGATTTTGGAAATTCTCACCTTCCAGATCACGCTCCCGGTACTCCTCTCGGAACTGCTCGGCTTCCTGCTTCTTGGCGCCCTGGCGGCTCTGTGGGAAAAGCTGAGATACAAATCGCAGATAATGTACGAAGTAACCCTGGTTCTTGGAGAAAAAAGCATTGCATTGACAGCACTGAAAGACACCGGAAACCACCTGCGGGATCCCATCGGGAACCGGCCCGTAAGCGTTGGGGATTCGGCAGTCTTAAGAAAACTGGTGAGCCAGACGACTCCGGTTTTTCTCATCCCCTTTCACAGCATCGGCAGTCCAGGCGGCATGCTGGCCGGATTTACCGCTGATTTTATGATCATCAAAGGGGAGGGAACGGAAATGCGCATTGAACATCCGGTCGTAGCTCTCAGCAAGGAGCCAGTCAGCCAGAAAGGGGAATATCAGCTTCTTCTGTCCCCATTTCTGACGGCGTAAACGAAATCTTCCGAAAACAGGCCGTCAGCGTCGAAACGCAGCGTGTTGCTGCAACTTGTGTGCGTAAAGGAGAGATATGATGATGATAAAAGTAGCAGTTCCAAACCATTTCCAGTTCCGGGCCGTTTCCACAATGCCCTCCGCTTTCTGGCATCAGAAACAGAATGAGATCCATTACATCGGCGGCAGCGAAGTCCTCCCGGCTCCGCTGACCTCAGAGCAGGAGCAGAAAGCGATTTCCGAACTCGGCACAGAAAAAGACAGCGAGGCCAAAACCCTCTTAATCGAGCATAACCTGCGGCTGGTGGTTTACATAGCCAAAAAATTCGACAATACCGGAGTCGGCGTGGAGGATCTGATTTCCATTGGGACCATTGGTCTGATCAAAGCCATTAACACCTTTGCGCCCGAAAAAAACATTAAACTGGCCACCTACGCTTCCCGCTGCATTGAAAATGAAATCCTGATGTACCTGCGCCGGAACAGCAAAAACCGCCTGGAAGTCTCCATCGACGAGCCGCTGAACGTGGACTGGGACGGGAACGAACTCCTGCTCTCCGATATCCTGGGAACCGATGAGGACGTGATTTACCGTGACATGGAAACCGAAGTGGAGAAAAAGCTTCTGAACGCCGCCATCGGAAAGCTGACCAAGCGCGAACAGACCATTGTAAACCTGCGTTTCGGAATCAATTCCATGGATGGAAAAGAGAAAACCCAGAAAGAAGTCGCGGATCTGCTGGGTATTTCCCAATCCTACATTTCCAGGCTGGAAAAGAAGATCATGCGGCGGCTGAAAAAAGAAATCGTGCGCTTCGAATAACGTGGAAAAAAGGCCCTTGAAAAAGAAAGTCAAGGGCTTTTATTTTTTATATTTTCCGGGAAACCGCATATTTAAAAACGGAAATGAGAATCATTTTACTGATACGAAAACGTCAAAATGATCAGGAGGATTGGGAAATGGCTCTCAACAAAGTGGAAATCTGCGGTGTCAATACGTCCAGGCTGCCGCTTCTGACAAATGAAGAAAAGGAACGTCTGTTTGAACGGATTCAGGAGGGAGATATGGAGGCCAGGGAGCTGTATATCAAGGGCAATCTGCGGCTGGTTTTAAGCGTGATCAAGCGTTTCGGCAGCAGCAGCGAGAATGCGGACGACCTGTTCCAGATCGGCTGCATCGGGCTGATGAAGGCGATTGATAATTTTGACACCTCTCTGAATGTGCGGTTTTCGACTTACGCGGTTCCGATGATCATCGGAGAAATCAGGCGCTATCTGCGGGACAACAACAGCATCCGCGTCAGCCGTTCCATGAGGGACACGGCATATAAAGCAATCTATGCAAAGGAAGGCTACATGAAAAAGCACCTGAAGGAACCCACGATCAACGAAATCGCAGAGGAAATCGGGATTGCAAAGGAGGAGATCGTCCAGGCCATGGATGCGATCCAGACGCCCATGAGCCTGTATGACCCGGTTTACACGGAAGGCGGGGACACCCTCTACGTGATGGACCAGATCAGCGACAAGAAAAACAAAGAGGAAAACTGGGTGGAAGTCATCGCATTGAACGAGGCGGTTAAGAAGCTTTCGGAACGGGAGCGGCTGATCATCGAGCTTCGCTTTTACGAGGGGAAAACCCAGATGGAGGTGGCCTCTCAGGTCGGGATTTCCCAGGCCCAGGTGAGCAGGCTGGAAAAAAATGCGTTGAAGGCGCTGAAAAGCTATTTACGGTGAAGGCGGGTATTGCCAAACGGGGAAGAGATGTGCTATAATGTAATAGAAAATTAACAAAAATGTAAGAAATGAGAAAAAGGGGGAACTTATGAACCGAAAACATGGGATCTGGGGAATGCTGGGGCTTTTCGTCTTTCTCCTGTGCATCACCACACCCGCATCCAGGGCGTGGGCGGCATCGGATTTTAACCTGATTCAGGCTGTAGATAAGAAGGCGATACGGGAAGGCACCTGGAAAAAAGACGAGGTCGGCTACTGGTATCAGTACACGAACGGAAAATATCCGCGGAAAGTCTGGCTGAAGATTAATGGGAAATATTACTATTTCGACGCACAGGGCTATTTAAAAACCGGATGGTTCACCTTTAAAGGGAACCGTTATTACCTTTCGAAGCGGAAAGGCAGGGAAGGCGAATTGCTCCTGGGCTTCCAGTCCATCAATGGGAAGAAATATCATTTCTCAAAGAAAACGGCCTTGATGTCCTACGGCTGGAACAAGATCAGCGGGAAATGGTATCATTTCGATGAAACCACCGGCGTTATGGATAAGAACTGCTGGATCGACGGCCGTTACCTCCAAAGCAACGGCGTCATGGCCGTAAGCTGCTGGGTAGACGGGAAATATGTGGGAGCGGACGGCTACGAAGTGGAAGACGCGGTGGCGCAGAGCAAGCTCATATTTGTGGGCGATTCCCGGACTGTGGGGATGAAAGCGGCTGTCGGCGGAAAGGCGGTTTATATCGCAAAGATCGGAGAAGGGTATGACTGGCTGTCCACGACGGCGCTGAAGAGCCTGAAGAAGCAGCTTGCCAAGTATCCTGCTTCCCAGGTCGTGTTTAATCTAGGGGTGAATGATGTGGGCAATGTGAGCGCCTACCGCACCTTCTACCGGAAATTGTTCGCGCAGTATCCGGACGCGAAATTCTACATTTTGTCCGTCAACCCGATCGAAAACGGAAAGGGAAGCTGGGCAGTAACGAATAAGATGATCCGGGCCTTTAATAAAAAAATGAAAGCGGCGTTCCCGGAGAACTATCTGGATTGTTATTCGGAGCTTGTGAAGAACGGATATGAGACGGCGGACGGGCTGCATTATACCAGTACCACCTATTGGAAAATCTATGATTTTGTTTTAAATGCGATCTCATGAGAAAAGGCTGTCACGAAAAAACGTGGCAGCCTTTTTGGCGGTCAGTAGTTTGTGCAGACACCTTTTGCATTAAAGGTATAAACAACCCCGTCGATCTTCAGGGAACGGTTCACAACCATTTTCCCATTCGAACGGAAATAATAATACTTTTTATTCAGCTTCACCCACCCGGTCTGCATCCGCCCATTCTGGTCGAAATAGTAACGGCTTCCGTTGATCGTGCGCAGTCCGGTGAGGGCGGTTCCGTTCGAGCGTGCATAAGAATAATAATATTTCCCGCGCGTCCAGCCGCCGGTGGAGACCGTACCGTCGGAGCGGAAGGACCAGACCTTACCCTTGATGCGCAGGGCGTCGCAGGCCATTGCCCCCGTTTTCGTCAGATAATAGCGCTGCCCGCCGCTGGTCGTCCAACTGCTCCGCAGAAGGTAGCCGTTCGCCCGGATATAGTAGTAATTCTGATTCAGATAAATCCAGCCCTGGGTGGTATACTGCTTCCCACTGGAGGTGAACAGGGCGAGCCGTTCGGAACCGGAAGAAGTCGTCGTCTTCTGGACGGTCAGCTTGGAAGGCGAGGTGAGAATCAGCTTCTTCTTGCTCTTGGAAAATTCTGCAATCACGGCGGATTTCGTGGGTTGTCCGTAGGTGGTGTACAGGGCGGTTCCCATGCTGTTCAGCAGGTTGGCGGTCGAAAGGGAGAGATTGGAGACGGAACCCGTGATGACCGCATAATCCGGGGACAGAGTTTCCAGATAATAGCTGGAATTCGAACCGCTGTAGCCGTGGTGGCCGAGTTTCAGCAGGTCGACATGGCCGAGCTCTTTCGCGAGGGCGGTTTCGTCGTACCCTGGTCCTTTGTTGTTAATGTCGCCGCCCAGGAAGGCGGTCAGGCCGTAGGCGGTGACTTTGACGCCCAGGCTGTTGTAGTTGTCGTCCGGCTGGGGAATGCGGCTGCCGTCTTCGTCTTTTTCGCGCTCGTAGTTCATAATTTCAATGGTCATGTCGCCGAGTTTGAAGAGGTGGTTGGCCGTGGGGCGGAAGGTCTGGATGATCTTGGTACCGGTGGCTTTGGCGGCAGCGATCAGGTTGTCGTAACAATACTGGTTGTCCCAGAGGGCGTTTTCATCGGAAATGTAGCTGTCGCTGTATTTGGCGAGGTACAGGCGTTTGGTAGGGAAGGCCTGTAAAATTTCGTCGCCACTGCCGATGTGGTCGCTGTGGGCGTGGGTGCCGATGTAGAATTCCAGTTCAGTGACGCCGACTTTTTTCAGATAGGCGATCACTTGGTCTTCGTAGCCGGCGCTGGTGGAGATGCCGGAGCGGAAAGGGTAGCGGGGGTCGTCGCCGGTGGGGTAGTCGCTGTCTTCGCCGGAGTCGATCATGCCAAAAAGGCCGTTGCTCTCCAGGAGGATGGCGTCGGTGCTGCCGTTCAGGCAGATGAAGTGGATGCGGGTTTTACTGGAAGCGGCCTGGGCGGTGGAAGCGGGTAGCAGGAGCAGAAAAAGGAGGAAAAAGGCGGCGGTCAGGCGAGTTTTTCTCATAGGTGTGGTACCTCCGTAGGTGGAATGTTTTTATTATAGAGGAAAATGGGGAAAAAGGCAAATGGAATGTTATCCTTGAAAGCAGGGGGAATTAATGGTATGATGTTCACGAAAGCAATGAGCAGCGCAAAAATCAAAGATGGAAAACGGACTGCTGGCAGTTCGGTTTTCCAGATTGGATTTTTATGGGGCGAAAGCCCGTGAGTCCGGAACCGGATGGTTTCGGACGTGCGCTGCGGAGTAGAAGTAGAGAAAACCGAGCAGCGCAAAGCGGACGCGCGCCGCAGAACATATTTATGGGGAGTCACGATGCTATACAAAGAATACGACGAAAAAACACTAAAAAAATTACAAACCCTGGAACTCGAAATCCTCCAGGACTTCATCACCCTCTGCCAGGAACACCACATCGACTACTTCGGCGTAGGCGGCATCGCCATCGGCGCCCTCCGCCACAGCGGCTTCATCCCCTGGGACGACGACATCGACATCGGCCTGACCCGAAAAAACTACGAAAAATTCCTAAAAGCCGCCAAAGACTACAAACCCGAAAAATACCGCATCATCAACGCCAGAACCGAACCCAACTACCCATTAACCACCACCCGCTGGGCCCTTCGCGGCACCCGCTTCAAAGAAGACTGCTACAAAGACCTGGACTGCGACCTTGGCATCTTCCTGGACATCTACTGCTTTGACAACATGGCCGACACCGAATGGAAAGCCAAAATCCAGGGCTGGACCGCCTGGTTCTATAACAAACTGATGATCCTGAAAGCCATCCCCGACCCGGTTCTGTACTTCGACGGCTGGAAAGCAGACCTGACCCTCGCCGTCTGCCGCCTGGCCCATAAAATCCTGAACATCCTCCCGGTTTCAAACCAGTTCCTCTACCGGAAAGCCGAGCAGAACGCAGCCAAATACCGCAAAATCCGGACGAAACGGGTCAACTACTTCTTCGACCCGACCCCGTTCCTAAGCGTCTGCGACCGGGACACCATCGAACCCACACGAGAAATCGCCTTCGAGGGCATGCAGGTAGCTTTCCCCGGAAAAGTGGAAAAATACCTGGAACGCCGCTACGGCGACTACATGACCCTGCCCCCGGAGGAAAAGCGTCACAACCACCCGCCCTACGAGCTGGATTTCGGGCCCTACGAAAAGGAGGCAGACCCCGATGCTGGACTATAAACCCGAAGAACTGAAAAAACTAAAAGAAGTATCCGTCGAAATCCTGAAAGAATTCATCCGCATCTGCGACAAATACAAACTGGACTGGTTCGTCCACTGGGGAACCGCCATCGGAACCGTGCGCCATCAGGGCTTCATCCCCTGGGACGACGACATTGACGTGTGCATGCTCCGGGAAGATTACGACACCTTCCTGGAAGTGGCCCCCGCCGAAATCGGAGACCGCTTCGTCCTGACCAGCGCTTTCTTGCAGAAAGACTGCTACGGCATGTTCACCCGCATGTCCGCCGCCGGCACCTACCACGTGACCGAACAGGAAGACCTCTGGAAGACCAAACACGGGATCCGGATCGATATCTTCCCCTTCGACTCCGTTTCCGGGGACGCCGGAAAGCGCCGGAAGCAGATCCAGGCCGTCCGTTTCTGGAATCAGCTCTACACGCTGAAGAACCTGCCGCACCCCTACCTGAAAGGGGACAGCCTGACGGTCCGCATCCAGAAAATCCTGTGCCCAATTCTGCACACCTGCCTAAAGCCCGTCCCGGTGGACTGGATTTTGCACCAGGCGGAAAAGAACGCACTGAAATATAAGGGCCAGACCCGCCTTTATACCTTATTATATGACATTGACGCGGAAAAATGGCTCCTCTCACAGGAAGATATCTATCCGCTTCAGGAAGGAACCTTCGAAGGACTGAAAGTGAACGTCCTTCACCATAACCACGAAGCCCTGACCACCGCCTATGGCAATTATATGGAACTTCCGCCCGAATCCGAGCGGGTAAACCATAACTGGGGCAGATTAAAATTCCATGAAGAAAACGATTAGAACCCTGTTTTTAAATACAAATGAAGAAAAAAGAGTCCGGGACGCCTATCTGTGGACAATGCTTTCCGGCCTTTTGTATTCCGGAAGCACCTTTGTGATGTTCTGGGCGGTTTCGGCGGCCTGCAGTGTTGCGGAAGGCGGCGTCTTCACGATTGCAATGAGCATGGGCCAGCAGCTCGTGACCATCGGCTATTTTAACGTGCGGACCTTCCAGGTTTCCGACGTCCGGGAAGAATTCTCCTTCAGCGAATACATTGTCTTCCGAAGCATTACCTGCACCCTGATGTGCCTGGTGGGCGCCTGCTGGATTCTGGCAAAAGGCTATACGGGAGAGAAGGCGGCGGCCGTGGTCGTAATGATCCTCTTTAAACTCGCCGAGGCCTGGGCGGACGTCCTGCAGGGCCGCTACCAGCAGAAGGAACGCCTGGATGTCGCCGGAAAATGCGTGTTCTGGGAGACTGCCGCCTTTCTTCTGGTATTTCTGGTTACCCTTCTCCTGACGAAAAGCCTGACGGCAGCATTGCTCGCCATGCTGGCCGCTTACGTTTTAAGCGTCCTGCTCCTGGAAGGGAATCTGATCGGCGCGTTCGGAAACGTCCGATGGAAGCTGGAACCGGCAAGACAGCGGAAGCTGTTTCTTTCCTGTTTCCCGCTCTTTTTGAACTCCTTTCTGATGATGTACATCAATAATTGTGCAAAATATGCCATCGAAGCGAGCTATGGCGATGAAATGCTGGGCTATTTTAATATTCTGTTCATGCCGGCCTTCGTCATAAACCTGTTAGGGGGATTCCTGCTGAAGCCAATGCTCACCAGCATGTCCCTGCGCTACCAGGAAGGAAACCTGCAAGCATTCCGGAAGCTCCTGAAAAAGCAGGCATTTTTTATCCTGCTGCTGACCATCCTGTGCGTTGGCGGCGCAGCCCTCCTGGGAATTCCGGTGCTGGAATTCGTTTACCGAACCGACCTGACCGGATACCGGGGCGCGATGTGCATCCTGGTGACCGGGGGCGCCTTCACGGCATTGTATACAATGTTCCAGTATGCGATCATCATTATGCGCCATCAGTACGCATGCCTGATCGCCTGCGCCGTGACCGCCTGCGCCGCATTTTTCCTGATGCCGGTGCTGGTGCGAAGCAAAGGAATTCTGGGCGCTGCGGGAGGCCATTTCCTTTTAATGGCCCTTCTCAGCAGCATCTACCTCCTGATGACCATTTATTATCTGAAAAAGGCTGCGAAAGCCCAAACTGGAAATTAGAAAAGGAAACCACATGAACTGGAAAAAACATACCTTTGTCATCTGCGCCTACGGGGAAAGCCCCTACCTGGAAGCCTGTATTCAGTCGCTGAAAAAGCAGACCCTGCGAAGCAAGATTCTGATCGCCACCTCCACGCCGAATGCGCAGATTGAAAAAATGGCGGAAACCTATCATCTGAAGCTTTTTGTAAATCCGGAACCATCCCAGATCGCAAGAGACTGGAACTTTGCCCTGAGCGTGGCAGAGACGCCTTACGTGACCCTGGCCCACCAGGACGACCTTTATTTTCCGGATTATACGGAGCAGATTTGCAGGGCTGCCGCGAAAAGCCGCCGTCCGCTGATCTTTTTTACAGACTATTATGAGATACGGGAAGGGAAGACCGTGCGGAAAAACCGCCTCCTGCAGGTGAAACGCCTGCTTCTGGTGCCGCTGCGGTTCCGACTTCTGCAGAAAAGCCCCTGGGTGCGCCGGCGTGTTTTAAGCTTTGGCAGCAGCATTTGCTGTCCTTCCGTGACCTTTGCCATGGAGCAGCTTCCGATGCCGCTGTTCCGGGAAGGCTACCGCTGCAATGTGGATTGGGACGCCTGGGAACGCATCAGCCGGGAAAAAGGCCAGTTCGTCTACGTGAACCGTCCCCTGATGGCCCACCGCATCCACCCGGATTCCGAAACCACCCACACGATCACCGAAACCGGAAGAGGGCAGGAGGATTTCTTCATGTTCCGGCGGTTCTGGCCCGAAAAAGCAGCGGCTCTGATTGAAAAATTTTATGCTTCCAGTGAAAAATCAAATGATTTGTAAGAGAAAACCATGAAAAAACTGATTATTATCCCGGCCTACAACGAAGCCGGAAGCATTCAAAAGACGGTGGAACAGATCAAAAAAGATGCCAAAGGCTTCGATTTTGTGGTGATCAACGACTGTTCCAAAGACCGGACAGGAGAAATCTGCGAAGCCGAACATATTCCGGTGATCCACCTTCCCGTGAACCTGGGAATCGGAGGCGCAGTTCAGACCGGTTATCAGTACGCCCTCTGGCACGGCTATGACGTGGCCGTCCAGGTAGACGGCGACGGGCAGCACGACCCGAAATACCTGGAAAAAATGGCGGAAGTCCTGGAAGCCGAAGGGGCGGATCTGGTGATCGGCTCCCGGTTTCTGGAAAAAGAAGGGTATCTTTCCTCCGGCGTCCGCCGGGTCGGAATCCGGTTTTTCAGCCTGCTGATCCGGTTTCTGACCGGACAGGAGATTACGGATCCCACCTCCGGGATGCGCATGGTTGGCCGGGAAGTGCTGGAAAGCTTTGCGAAGGAATACCCGACGGATTATCCGGAACCGGAAACCGTGGTGAAAATACTGAAAAGCGGGAAAAAGGTCGTGGAGGTTCCGGTGCGCATGCGGGAACGAAACGCGGGCGTGTCCTCCATTTCCCTGTCCAGATCCATTTACTATATGATAAAAGTTTCGCTGGCGATGGTGATTGCCAGCTTTCAAAGTACAGGTGAACGATGAATATTAAAATACAGATTCTGATTGTGGTACTGTCCCTGGCGGCGTTGGCCGCGCTGTTTTACATTGTAAAAAAAGAAGTCCTGAAGCTGCGCTACGCCCTTCCGTGGATGTGCGTGGCTGTGGGAACGCTGATCTGCGGAGCCTTCCCGGAAGTGACGGCCTTCCTTGCGGACTTGACAGGAATCGGAATGCCGGTGAACTTCCTGTTCCTGCTGGGATTTTGTTTTTTGCTGGTCGTTTCCTTTGGAATGACGGTCGCATTGTCAAAGATGAATGAGCGGGTCAAGACGCTGACCCAGGAACTGGCAATCCTGAAAAAAGAAGTGAAAGATCAGACGGAAGCGAGGGATGCACATTGAAGAGTCGGAAATGGATATGGGGCGGAGCACTTGCAGGCGGAATCATGCTGCTGGATGCAGCGATTGTTTTCCGGGAAAGAGTCTGGCACCTTGCAGATACGTATAGCTGGCTGATTCCGATGTTTTTATGGGTGACGCTGGGAATGGCCGGGCTGACTGTTCTTGGCGGCTGGCTGATCTGGAAAAAGAGCTGGGAACTGCACCGGGTTTTCGTGGTTATGGCAGGTGTCTGCGGGATTTTTTACATGTTTGTGATGCCGCCTTTTACGGCGCCGGATGAAGATGCGCACTACGCTACGGTCTATTATTACTCGGATAAGTTGCTCGGCCAGAATGCGCTGACAAACAAAGGCATGACGATCGTGCGCACCTGCGATGTGGAATATCAGGAAAAAGAACACCGGGAGCCGTCCATTGGATCCTATGATGCGGTGTGGAACGGGCTTTTTTCGGTCAATCATTCCGACAAAATGCAGTCTTATAATAAAGGCCCGCTGAACAGCGTCTCCTGGGCGCTTTATGTGCCGCAGATCCTGGGGGTCACGCTGGCACGTATCCTGCACCTGGGAAATATCCCGCTGCTTTTTCTGGGAAGATTTTTCGCGCTGCTCTTTTATGTGGCGCTGTGCAGCCTTGCGATTAAAAAAATGCCTTTTGGCAAGCTGGCGCTGTTCGTCGTGGCGCTGCTGCCGATGCCCATGGAGGAAGCGGCTTCCCTGTCCTACGACTGTGTGATCAATGCGGTGTCCTTCTTCTTTATCGCGAACAGCCTGGATCTGGTTTACCGGAGGGAAAAAGTCGAAAAAAAGGACTGGATTGTGATGATTCTGCTTGCATTTTTTGTCCTGTCTGGTAAAATCATTTATATTCTGCTGGCCGGACTGGGAATCCTGATTCCGGCGGAAAAGTTCCCGAAGCCTGTGCTTAAATGGGTTTATACCGGGGCGGTGTTCGCAGGCGGCGCGGCGGCCGTGCTGGCCTCCCGTCTTGGCGCGCTGGTGAATTATTTGAGCCGGGAAACGTATGTGGCGGCTGCCTTTGAGACGGAGGGGTATACCTTCCAGTATCTGCTCGCCCATCCGGATCGGGCTTTGAAAGTTTTTTTCAAGACCTGGAAAGAGTACGGGGATGACTACCTGTTTACGGCGATCGGGAAGAAGCCGGGCTGGATGAATATGGAAGTTTCCGATCTGCTGATCGTGGGCTTTCTGATTCTTCTGCTTGTAGCTGCGATTCGCGTGAAAGACGAACCGGTTTTTCTGGATGCGAAAGCGAAGATCGTGATGGGGATTTGCTGTGTTCTGATTGCTTCGGGCGTTGTGATGGCCATGTGGATTGCATGGACGCCGTTGGATTCCGATCTCGTGATGGGTGTGCAGGGACGGTATTTCCTGCCGATCTTCCCATTGCTGCTGATGCTGCTGCGAAGTAAAAACCTGTCTCTGGAAAAAGATGTAAACGGACAGGTGGTCGTCGGAGTCGGCATCCTGCAATTTTTCGTATTGCTTTACATTCTGGAATATGCACTTTTAAGATAAAGGTACGGCCGCAGGCTGTGCGCATAGGATAAAGGGAGGATTCTCATGGTTGCAGTAAAAGGCGCCCTGACGGTGCTCTGGCTTCTGGTGATTCCGTTCTGCCTGGGCCTTCCGTTTCAAAAGGGGATCAAAAGAGAAGAAAAACGGTTTTGTTATACGATGCTGGCCGGATACGGCGTGATGCTGGGCGTGTTCCAGATTTTGTCCGTCCCGATGGTGCTGCTTGGCCAGCCGTACCACCTTCTGGTGGCCGTGTTTGGCGTTTTGGCGGTTGCGGCTGCGGCGGTCTTTCTGGTTGTCTTCCGGCGGGAAGCGGCGGATCTTACGGCAAGGCGGTGGGGAAGCTTTCGGATGGGTTCCTGGGCGAACTGGCTGGCACTTGTGCTGATTGTATTTCAGATGGCTCTTTACGTGACCGGAATGATGACTGATCTGGACGACGCGTTTTACGTGGGGACGGCCACGACGGCTCAGTACACGGATCGGATGTACATTGTCAGCGGTTATACGGGGCGGGAATTAAGCAGCCTGCCTTCCCGGTACTGCCTGTCGCCGTTTCCGATTTTTCTGGCGTTTTTGAGTACCATGACCGGATTTTCGCCGACGGTGATGGCGCATACGGTTGAACCGGTGTTTTTTGTGGGCCTGGCTTACGGGATTTATGGGCTGATCGGAGAGCGGCTGTTTGCCGGGGAGCGGAGGATGAACGGACTGTTTTTATCCTTCCTTTCGATTATTCATCTGTTCTCCTATTATTCCATTTATACGCAGGGAACGTTTATGCTTCTGCGCATCTGGCAGGGGAAGGCGTTTCTGGCGGCGGCGCTTCTGCCGGGGATATTTTATCTGGGGATGCGTGTGACGGGGCCGGATGGGAGAGGGCAGGACTGGGCAGCGCTGGTGTTTCTGGCGCTGTCCGCGTGCCTGGCTTCTTCGATGGGGATTATGCTGGCGCCGGTGATGATCGGGATTCTGGGGATTGTGCTGGGGGCATTTAACGGAAAATGGAAAAAGATGTTCGGGATGTTCCTCTGCGCGCTGCCTTGTCTCGTATTTGCGGCGATTTACGTGCTGATCCGGTAGGGAGGTGTCCGAAATGACTTATTTTACCAGTGCATTAGAGAATTTGCGGATGTATAATGGACACGGCTGGCAGCTTTTTTTATTCGCGGCTGCCCTCGTGTACCTGTGTTTCTGCCGGAGAGACCGGGAACATAAAAAATTGCTGTTGGGGTATACGGGCGTCTTTGCGGTGATTTATTTCTGCCCGCTGACGGCGAAAATCATTATGGATTACTGCATCGGGGAGAGCGTTTACTGGCGGATGCTGTGGCTCCTGCCGATTCCTCTGATCCTCGCCTACGTCTGCACAAAACTGGTCGGGAAATGCAAAAAGCTCCCCGTCCAGATCGGGTGCTTCGTCCTTCTTGCCGCCCTTATCATCGTGAGCGGCCGGAACATGCACTTCGGCGAAGGCGGCCGCTATGAGACAGCCGCCAACATTAACAAAATCCCCGAAGAAGAAGTTCAGATCTGCGAAATCATCCTGCAGGACGGGGATCCCCTGGCCATCAAAAAGGCCGTCATCCCGGACTGGGTAACCGGCTTTGTGCGGCAGTATACGCCGCTCATCGAGATGGCGTTCGGCCGCTGGGGCGGCGAAGGGAAAGCCTCCAAGCGCATCTACAAACAGATGACCTCCTCCAACCCCGACTTCGAAATCGTGGCGAAAAATGCCAGAAAACTAGAATGCACCTACCTCGTCTACTGGGCATCCGCCGAGCAGGACGCCACGATCAAGGCGCTGGGGTACGAACCCATCGGGCAGGTAAACGGCTATATCATTTATAAAGATACTGTTGTGGCAGAGGAGACAGAGGTAGAAGAGTAGGCGGCACGGCGGCGTCCGGTAATCTAACCAGCGGCGTCCGATAACAAGAACAGCGGCGGCCCGCCCCTCGAATCTCCCTGCCGGAAACTGCCACCCTTTTAGGTGTTGCTTTTTCGAATATTTTGTTGTACACTATACGTGCAATCCGTAACTATGTAAAAAAATCACAACAATTTCATAGATCAAAACAAAAAATGGAGAAGTAAGGAAATTGGAAAAAAGAGAAAAGTATAAAAGATTAATCATGTTTTTAGCTTCCACCATTATCCTTGCGATACAGACCGGCATCTTCGCCTACGCCTGGTTCACCTACTACGGCCGAAAAGAAGTCATCCGAAACGACTACTTTTTCTGGGGCAACATCGCGGCCATCGCCCAATACGCCCTCATCCTATTTATGTTTTATAAACTCTTCGGCGCCTTCAAAGTCGGCTACCTGCGCATCATGGATGTGCTCTTTTCCCAGATCCTCTCCCTGGTATGCACCAACGCCTTCATCTACCTGGAACTGGATCTGATCGCCATGTGGCGCTTCGGCGAACACCTCACCCCCATGCTCTGGGTCATGGCCGCCGACCTGGTCGTATCCATCATCTGGGTATTTTTCGTCCGCTTCATCTACGTAAAAATCTACCCGCCCCGTCAGATGCTCCTGATCTACGGCGAGTACAACCCAGTGGATTTAGTGAAAAAAATTTCCACCCGCGAGGACAAATACAGCATCGAAAAAAGCATTCATTTAAGCGCAGGCCTGGAAAAAATCCAGGAAGAAATCCAGAACTTCCACGCCGTCGTTCTGGCCGACCTGCCCTCCCACGAGCGGAACATTTTGTTAAAATTCTGCTTCGAAAAGGATATCCGCTGTTACAGTATCCCCAAGCTTTCCGATATTATGCTGATGAGCTCGGAGCAGATCCATTTATTTGACACGACCCTTTTACTGTGCCGGAACCGCCGCCTGACTGCAGAACAGCAGTTCATCAAGCGCGCCATGGACATCATCGTGTCCCTGCTGGGAATTGTCATTGCATCCCCGATCATGCTGGTCATCGCCATCCTGATCAAAGCCTACGACGGCGGCCCCGTTTTTTACAAGCAGCCCCGTCTGACCCTGGACAAAAAAGTCTTCAATGTCCTGAAATTCCGCAGCATGCGCGTTGACTCCGAAAAAGAAGGCGCTCGCCTGGCCAGGAAAGGTGACGACCGCGTTACGCCTGTGGGAAAAGTCCTCCGGAACATCCACTTTGACGAGCTCCCCCAGCTCTTTAACATCCTGAAGGGAGACATGTCCTTAGTTGGCCCCCGGCCCGAACGCCCGGAGATCGCCGCCGAGTACCGCAAAGAAATTCCGGAATTCGACTACCGCCTGAAAGTGAAAGCCGGCCTGACCGGATTCGCCCAGGTCTACGGGAAATATAACACCACACCCTACGACAAACTGAAGCTGGATCTGACCTACATCGAAAATTACTCCTTCTTCCTGGACTGCAAATTAATCTTACTGACCTTTAAGATTCTTTTCCAGAAGGAAAATACCGAAGGCGTCGAACAGTGGCAGGTCACAGCAGCTACGAAAGAAAAGAAGAAAAAAGAATGAAACGTTACTGTTCAAACAGTACCTGAGCACTTAGCTGCTCAGGTACGTAAGAACGTGATTCAGGAGTGAGCAGGCTCTTTTGCGAAGCAAAATTTAAAATGAGCCTGCGAATCGTTACTGGAACGAGGTACGAGTGAACAGTAACAATGAAACAGGTTACGGGAGGCGTTAGCATGGAAAAACCGAAAGTTTCTGTCATTATACCGGCATATAACTGTGCGGGTACGATTGGCCGGGCTGTCCGGTCCGTACTGCGCCAGCAGGTTCCGCTGGAAATCCTGGTGATCGACGACTGTTCCGACGACAGCCTCGACCAGGTGATGGAGGAGTTTGCCGCCGGGCCTGTTCTTTTTTTGAAAAACGAACAAAGCCTGGGAGCCTCCGGCACCCGGAACCGGGGCGTAAGCCTGGCGAAAGGAGAGTATGTGGCCTTCCTGGATGCCGACGACTGGTGGGAAGACGAAAAACTTTCCAAACAATTAAAACGGATCGAAGAGACCGGCGCCGTCCTGTGCAGCACCGCTAGGGAACTCGTATCCCCGGACGGCACCCCGACCGGACGGGTGATCCCAGTCACCGAAACCATTACCTACCGGCAGATGCTGCATCAGAACTGCATCAACTGTTCCTCCGTGCTGCTGAAAACCGAAGTAGCCAGAGCCTTTCCGATGGAACACGAAGACAGCCACGAAGACTACATTACCTGGCTTCGGATCCTGAAAAAATACCGTACCGCCTGCGCGGTAAACGAACCCCTTCTGAAATACCGCCTGTCAAACAGCGGAAAATCCGGCAATAAGCTGAAATCCGCCGCCATGACCTACCGGGCGTACCGCTACGCCGGTTTCAGCGTACCAAGATCCTTCTGGTATTTCCTGTGCTATGCGGTAAACGGAGTTCTAAAATACGGAAAAGCCTGACAGAAGTGAAAAGAGGAAAAACATTGGCAAAAGAGAACCAGGAAATCAAAGTATCGGTGATCGTGCCGATCTATAATACGGAAAATTACCTCCCCCAATGTCTGGAAAGCATCTGCACCCAGACCCTAAAAGAAATCGAAATCATCTGCGTAGACGACGGCTCCACAGACCGTTCCCTCGCGCTTGCAAAAGAAGCGGCCGAAAAAGACCGCCGCATCACCGTTCTGGAGCAGGAAAATTTGGGAGGCGGCGCAGCAAGGAACAAAGGAATGGCCATTGCCAAAGGCGAATACCTGGCCTTTCTGGACTCCGACGACTACATGGAACGGGACATGCTGGAAAAAATGTACCATGCCGCCTGGAAAGAAGCCGCGGATATCAGCATCTGCAAAGCCCGCCGCTACCACGACGACCTTGGCATCTATACCGACCTGCCGGGCGCTATGCGGGAAGAGCTCCTTCCGGATCTGCACGTCTTTTCCTGGGAAGACATGCCGGAAACGATCTTTAACGCCTTCCATAACTGGCCCTGGAATAAGCTGTTCCGCCGGGAATTCATCGAAGCGGAAGAGATCGCCTTCCAGGAAATTCATCGGACGAACGACCTGTACTTTACCTGCCGCGCCCTGATGGCCGCCGAGCGGATCACTCTGGTCAGAGAATGCCTGGTCAACTATCGCGTGGGAACAAAAGGAAGCTGCCAGGACACAAACCAGGACTACCCCCTTGATTTTTACGAAGCTTTCCGAAAAATGAAAGCTTTTCTGGAAAAAGAGGGATACTATGAGCAAGTGGAAAAGAGCTTCGTAAACCATGCCCTGGACGGCTGCATTGCGAACCTTTATTCCCAGGAAGGCTGCGCAGATCAGGAAATGCTCTACCGCCAGCTCAAAGGCTGCCTTTTCGAAAACCTCGGCATCCGCCGCCAGCCTGCAGACTATTACTACGCTTTCAACCAGGAAGCCTACCAGGCCAGCCGCATCATCGTGGAACAGGACTACAAAACCTTCCTGCGCTACCGCATCCGCCAACTCAAAGACGAACGCGACCGCATCATCCGGGAAGACCTCGCCCGCCGCGAAACTGACCTCCAGGAGCTCCACAGCTCCTTCACCTGGAAAGTCGGCCGAAAAGTCACCGCTCCTCTGCGCCTGCTCGCCCGCCTTTTCCGCAAAAAGTCATAACCGGACGTCCCAGGCCATGAACCGCAGCAGTGCCGCCACCCTTTTCTAAACATTGCATTTTTTGACTATTTATGGTAGAATAGAACGAAGCATTTTGCCAAGGAGAAAAACAAATGGAAAAAACCAAAAAAGTTTCCGTCATCATCCCCGTCTACAACGGCGAAACCCACCTAAAAAAATGCCTGGACACCATCCTGTCCCAAACCCTGCGCGACCTGGAAGTCATCTGTGTCAACGACGGCTCCACCGACCACTCCCAGGAAATCCTGGAATCCTACGCCGCTAAAGACCCCAGACTCCTCGTCCTCACCCAGGAAAACCAAGGCGCCGCCGCCGCCCGAAACCACGGCCTGGCCCACGCCACCGGCGAATACCTCTCCTTTTTGGACGCCGACGACTTCTTCGAGCCCACCATGCTGGAAAAAGCCTACGAAAACGCCGTATCCCACGACGCCGACATCGCCGTCTTCCGCGGCGACCGCTATGATGACACCCAGGAACGTTTCGTCCAGATGGACTACTCCGTGAAAACCAGGCAGCTGCCAGCCAAAAACCCATTCTCCTTCCACGACATTCCGGACTACATTTTCACGGTCTTCGTGGGCTGGGCCTGGGATAAGCTGTACCGCAGAGACTTCGTCATGCAGGATGAAACCATGCGTTTCCAGACCCTGCGGACTTCCAACGACCTGTTTTTCGTGTTTTCCTCATTGGTAAAAGCCAAAAAGATTTATGTGGTAGATGAAAAACTGGTTCATCACCGCATAAACGTCAAAGGTTCCCTGTCCGTGACAAGGGAACGCTCCTGGGACTGCTTCTACCAGGCCGCCAAAGCCCTGCAGAGCGAACTTAAGCGCATCGGCGTCTACGAAGAAGCAGAAAAAGGATTTTTAAACTGGACGCTCCACTTTGCATTCTGGAACCTGGACACCATCGAAGGCCCCGGCTACGAGAAAGTCTACGATCTGATCTGTAACGAATGCATCGATTCCTTCCGCTGGTTCGACCACGAAAGAGCCTACTACAAAGGAAACCTGGCATGCTACGACAGGCTGTGCGTCATGAGGGAGAAGCCCTGTCTGGAATACCTGCTGGATCATTACCGCAGCAGCGAAGCGCAGATCCAGACCCTCCAGGATCAGAAGAAAAAAGCCGAAGACAGCTTAAAAGAAGCCCGCAAGGAAATCCAGGAAATCAAAGATTCCACCATTTTCAAGACCGGGAAACTGATCACAGCCGTCCCCAGAAAAGTGAAGCGTATGTTAAAAGGAGAGAAAAATGCCTAAAGTATCAATCATCGTCCCGACCTATAACGTCGAAGAATACCTGGATCAGTGCATGACCAGCCTGATTAACCAGACCTTAAAAGATATCGAAATCATTTGCATCAACGACGGCTCCACCGACCATTCCCTGGAGATCCTGAAGCGCTACGCCGCCCAAGACCCCAGGATCAAGATCATTGATAAAGAAAACGGCGGTTACGGCATCGGGATGAACATCGGCCTGGACAACTGCACCGGCGAATATGTGGGAATCGTTGAACCGGACGACTACGTAAAGACGAACATGTACGAAGACCTTTACGCCCTGGCAAAAGAACACGACCTGGATATCATCAAGGCAGACTTCTACCGTTTCGTCCACGACCAGAACGGCAAAGAAATCGACCAGTACAACGCATTATGGCGGGATGAAGGCGGCTATAACCGCGTCATAGACCCGGCGGAAGAGCCCGTTGTCTTCAAATACATCATGAACACCTGGAGCGGCATCTACAAATTAAGCTTCCTCCGGGAACACAACATCCGCCATCACGAAACCCCCGGCGCCTCCTTCCAGGACAACGGTTTTTGGTTCAAAACCTTCTGCTACGCCAAACGGATGTATTTCGTCAACAAGCCCTACTACATGAACCGCAGGGATAATCCGAATTCCTCCGTCCACAACCGGGCGAAAGTCTACTGCATGAACGACGAATACCTCTACATCCTGGACTTTTTAAACGAACATCCGGAATTTAAAGAACGCTACATCGGAATGTTCTCCTTCAAGCGTTTCCACAACTACATTGCTTCCTACTACCGCATCGGCGACGAATTCAAAGAAGAATACCTGGAACGTTTCCAGAAAGAATTCCAGGAAGCCTGGGAAGCCGGAGAACTCCATCAAGAAGTCTTCACCGAAAGCGAATGGGAACTCGTACAGATCCTGGTGCGCAATGCCGAAGCCTTCAAGTACGCCGAGCAGCTTCACCGCTATAAGCTGGACAAGGGACGGGAAATCTCGAACCTGAAGCGCGAACTTCGGGAAGTCAAAGGTTCCACTACCTTTAAAGTAGGCAAGGCCATCATGTTCCTTCCCTGCTTCCTGAAAGAAAAACTGAAAAACAGATAAGCCGCTATGGAAAAAATTCTGACGGTGGTCATTCCCACCTATAACATTGAATCCTATATCGAAACCTGCCTGGAATCCTTTGTCCTTCCGGAAATCCTGGACAAGATCGAAGTCCTGATCATCAACGATGGCTCGAAAGACCGTTCCGTGGAACTGGCCCGGAAGTACGAAGAAGCCTATCCCGCCACCTTTCGCATCATCCACAAGGAAAACGGCGGCCACGGCTCCACGATTAACCGCGGCATCCAGGAAGCGGCAGGCGTTTATTTCAAAGTCGTGGACGGCGACGACTGGGTAGACGGCCCGGCCTTCACCAGGCTGGTGCAGGTTTTAAGCCAGACAAACTCTGACGCCGTCGTGACCAATTACTACTGGGTTCATCATCGGACCGGCAAAAAAGAATTGGAATTCAAAGAACCGTTTCCAGGCGTGACCTACGGAAAAGAGTACCGGTTTTCCGAGATCAGCCAGCGCTTTTTCATGAAAATGCATGCGCTCACCGTGCGGACAGAACTCCTGCGCGGAAAGATTCCGCCGATCGACGAGCATTGCTACTACGTAGATATGGAATACGTCCTGTTTCCGGTTCCATTTATCCAAACGGTGACCTTCTTAAATGAAGTGGTCTACATGTACCGCATTGGCCTGCCGTCGCAGAGCATGAACATGAAAAGCATGCAGAAAAATGCGGAGAATTACGACCGCGTACTGAACAGGCTTCTGGCCTATTACCGGGAACTGCAGAAAAAGCAGGACCCGACCTACGTGCGCACCTATTTCGAAAACGCACTGGGAGCCATGGCCGCCAGCCGGTTCAAAATCTATTTAAGCTTTCCCTACGGAAAGCAGACAAAAAAAGAAATGATACAATTTGACAAAACGCTGCAAGCCAGCTATCCAAACGTCTACAGCGCCGTGCGGAACAAAGCCGTTCTGGCCCTGCGAAAAAGCGGCTACCTGCTTTACCTGCCGGCCCACGCAGCATTTTGCATACAGGAAAGGCTGAAAAAATGAGCATTTGGAAAGAACGAATTCATGTATTTTTCCAGTACAAAGACCTGCTGTTCCAGCTTGTCCAGAGGGACATTAAGCTGAAATACCGCAGAAGCTTTCTGGGCTACTGTTGGAGTATCCTGGATCCCCTGCTGATCATGATCGTGCTGACCCTGGTATTTTCCCAGATGTTCAGCCGGGATATCACGAACTATCCCATCTACCTGATTACCGGGCGAACCATCTTTAGTTTCTTTACCGAGTCCACGAACGCGGGAATGCGCTCCATCATGGGGAACAGTGCCCTGATCAAAAAATGTTATGTGCCAAAGTACATTTTCACTTTAGCCAAAGTCATGAGTTCCATGGTAAACTTCGTATTTTCCCTGGGCGCTCTGGTAATCGTCATGATCTTTACCAGAACCCCGGTTTCCATTTATGTGCTGTTTTTCCCGGTTATTCTGATCCAGCTGTTTTTATTCTGCTGCGGGATGGGATTTTTCCTGGCCCAGCTAAACGTTTTCTTCCGGGATGTCCAGTACATTTACAATGCGATCACCACCGCATGGATGTATGCGACGCCGTTGTTCTATCCCATCGAGCAGTTAGACGGAAATCCGGCTATGCAGCATTTTATCACCACTTACAATCCGCTGTACTACTACATCAAACAGTTCCGGGATATCATCTATACCAGATGCATGCCGGAAGCGAGTTGTGTGATCACCGGCTTCGTGATCGCGATCGTGGTGTTCATCCTTGGCCTGGTTTGCTTTAAGAAAAATCAGGATCGTTTCATCCTATATATTTAAGAGTGCGGAAAATGCGCCGTCGGAGGGAAAAATGAGCGAGAATTACATGATCGACGTGGATAACGTGACGATCCGTTTTAATATGGCGACCCAAAAAGTCGATAACCTGAAAGAATACTTTGTACGTCTGGTGACAAGACAACTGATGTTCCAGGAATTCCTGGCTCTTCAGGACGTAAACCTGAAAGTAAAAAAAGGAGAAGCCTGGGGCTTAATCGGTGTCAACGGTTCCGGAAAATCCACCCTGTTAAAAGCTATCAGTGGTATTATGAAGCCCTATAAGGGGAGCATTGCCGTGCACGGGAACATTGCGCCTCTGATCGAGCTGGGAGCCGGCTTTGATATGAACCTGACCGCCAGGGAAAACATTTACCTGAACGGCGCCGTCCTGGGCCATTCGAAAAAAGAAATGCAGCAGCATTTTGACGATATCGTGGACTTTGCGGAAATCCGGCAGTTTTTAGATTCCCCGATCAAGAATTACTCTTCCGGTATGAAAGCCAGACTGGGCTTTTCCGTGGCAACGATGGTAAAGCCGGACATTCTGATCGTAGACGAAGTGCTCTCGGTCGGAGACTATAAGTTCCGGAAAAAATGTCAGCAGCGCATGGAAACCATGCTCTCCGGAGGAACTACCCTGTTGTTTGTCTCCCATAATATCGACCAGGTAAAAGAACTCTGCACCCATGCCCTGTGGCTGGATAAAGGCCATGTGGTGATGAGCGGAGAGGTGAACCCGGTCTGCGACGCCTACATGGCGATGGACGAAGTGAAGAAATAGTTACTGTTTAGACAGTACCTGAGCACTTAGCTGCTCAGGTACGTAAGAACGTGATTCAGGTGTGAGCAGGCTCTTTTGCAAAGCAAAACTTAAAATGAGCCTGTGAATTGTTGCTGGAACGAGGTACGAGTGAACAGTAACAAAATAGAAGCCAGCGAAGGAGTTTTTATGGATATTAAGCGAATTTTGCTTCCTGAACAGATGGAAACGGACGAAGCGCTGTATTACCGCCGGTCCGATGGGGTGAGCGTGCTGGAAAGCGGCGCCCTTGCCTGCCCCCAGGATGCAGAGATCGATTTTCATACCTATTTTAACAGCTTTTCCACCGGAAAATGGAAGAAATACACGGTCCTGGAGCAGGTCGAGCTCGCCGTGCGCATCCAGGGGAATTTCTGCATCTCCCTGCGCTACCACTGGCTGGAGAAAGGAACTGTCCGGACGAAAGTGCTGACCGAGGCCAATATTTCTTCGGAAAAATCGAAGCAATTCATCTTTCATTTCGGTGATAACCGAAATAATGGCACATTTTCCTTCCTCTGCCGCAGCATGCGGGACGGAAGCGTCTTCCTCGGCGGAAAATATTTCGCGGAACACCTGGTTCCGGTAAACCTGGACATTAACCTGGCGGCAGATATCTGTACCTTCCGGAAAGAAGCCTACGTGGAGCGGAACATGCGCGTCCTGAAAAAGGCAATCCTGGAAAATCCGGAATCTCCTCTTTACCGCCATTTATACGTCTTCATTTCCGACAATGCGGGCACCTTAAATCCCGCCATCGCCGACGGAGAATACATCCGCATCGCCCCAAGCCGGAATGTAGGCGGGGTCGGCGGCTTTACCAGAGGAATCATTGAAGCAAAAGCATTGCAGAAAGCGCGGGATATCAGCCATGTGCTCCTGATGGACGACGACGCGGTGCTGGAGCCTGCGGCATTGGAAACGAATTATATTTTCTTATCGCTCCTGAAACCGGAGTATAAAGACTATCTGCTGGGCGGCGCGATTCTGCGCCAGGATCGGCCCTACATGCAGTACGAATCCGGCGCACAGTGGAACCGGGGTGACATTCTGGCCCTTCGCCATTTCCTCGACCTGCGCCAGCCTGAAAACCTGCTTCTGAACGAACAGGAAACCGAGACCGCGGAATACACCGGGTGGTGGTACACCTGCATTCCGCTGAACGTCATCGAAAATGATAACCTTCCGCTGCCCCTGTTCATCCACCGTGACGATGTGGAATATGGGCTCCGGATCGGAAAAAAGAAATTTATTTTCCTGAACGGCATCTGCGTCTGGCACGAAGCCTTTGAAAATAAGATGGCCGGCCCCCTGGAATATTACGATATCCGGAACCTCGCCATCGTAAACGCCGTCCATTTCCCGGATTACGGCGCAAAAGAATTCAAGCGCCTTCTCTTCAAATGGGCCAGCGGGAACATTGCCCGCTACCGTTATAAATATGTAGACCTGAACATCCGCGGCGTCGAAGATTTCCTGAAAGGCGTCGACTGGTTCAAAAACCAGGAGCCCGAAGCTCTGCATAAAGAGCTGGCCGCCCTGAACTATCAGACAAAGCCGAAAAGCGAATACATTGGCTATAAAGGCATCACCGAAGAAGACTATAACTGGGAAGCCCTGACCGCGGAAGAGAACTTCCGACAGGTGAGCAAAGTGCGGAAATTCGCCCAGATCCTCAGCATGAACGGCTATTTCCTTCCGGCAAAGAAGAAAAAGGCTATGGTCGTGCCGCCCTATAACAACATTTACCAGACCTTCCGCGTGGAAGAAGTCGTGTTCACCGACGCGGCCGGAAACAGCGTCCTGACGAAACGAAGCCTGAAAGAATTTTTCACAAGCTACCGGAAGTTGTTCGCCGTTTTCAAATTGATCGACCAGGAGTACGAAACAGCCAAAAAATCCTACCGGGAGCACTACAAAGAGCTGACCAGCATGAGCTTCTGGCATCAGTATTTAAATCAGTAAGAAACCTTCGCCCCCCATTCAGGGTGCCGTCAGGCAGAAAAGCCATCCCTGCATGCAGTTTTCCACTGTGCAGAAAAGGGACTTTTCGAAGGAAAGGAGCGGATTTATGGAGAAGGAGCGGACTGCGGCGATTTTCGGCCTCTGGTGGAGCAGTAATTATGGAAGCCAGATGACCTATTATTCCCTGAACCGTCTGGTGGAATCCTTCGGTTATCAGGTTTTTATGATTGACCGGCCGGGTTTTTCCCCGGACAATCCCCTGTTTCACACCCACGGAAGGCGGTTCGCGAAAGAGCACTACACGATCAGCCCGTCCTGCGAGTTTAAGGACTTAAAAAAGCTGAACGAAAAAGCGGATACCTTCCTGATGGGTTCGGATCAGGTCTGGAATTTTTCCATCTGCCGCCATTACCGGTGCGCCTTTTACCTGCACTTCGTCCAGGATGACAAAAAAAAGATCGCCTATGCGTGTTCCTTCGGTCATCCTGGCTTTTTTGCACCGGAGGAAGAAATCGAAAAAGCCAGGCGTTACCTGTCCCGGTTCGACGCGATTTCCGTCCGGGAGGAAGACGCGGTAGGGATTTTAAACCATACCTTTGGCCTGAAAGCCACGCGGGTTCTTGACCCGGTCTTTGTGGTGGATGAAAGCGTTTTTGAACCGATCCTGGCGGCCGCCAATGGCGAAAAACCCCAGGAACCTTACCTGGCCGCCTATATTCTGGATCCGGATGAGAAGAAGAGAGAGGCTCTTCGCTATTTGGCGGAAAAATTGCAGTTAAAACTGGTCATTATGCTGGATGGCGAACGAAATTTTGAAGAAAATAAAAAGAAAATCGCCCTGGATGGAGTGGTGGAGAACTTACAGGTGGAAGATTGGCTGTATTATATTCGGAATTGTCAGTATTTCGTCACCGATTCCTGCCACGGCGCAAGCTTTGCGATCCGGTTCCAAAAGAATTTCGTCTGCTTTGGAAATGAAGGGAGAGGAAACTCCCGCATGGATTCCTTAGCCCACATCTTCGGGCTGGAAGAGCGCTTCCTGCGCGATCCAGGCGCGGTAAAAAAGAAAAAAAAGCTTCTGAAGGCACCGGATTACGACCGGGTTTCGAAAATTTTGGAAGCAGAGCGCGCCAGATCCCGGAAATGGCTTCAGGACGCGCTGGAAATGCCGGTAAAACCGGAAAAAGACAATCTCTATCAGGAAAAACCACGCCCTGTCCATGACCGGATGGCCAGGGGATATCAGAAAACGAAAAATCTCGTAAAGAAATTATGGAGGTAGCGGTATGAAATACGATTATCTGGTTGTTGGGGCAGGCTTATACGGGGCCGTATTCGCCTACGAAGCAAAAAAAGCGGGAAAAACCTGTCTGGTCATCGACAAAAGAAACCACATTGCAGGGAACATCTACTGCGAAAACATCGACGGCATCAATGTGCACAAATACGGCGCACACATTTTCCACACCAGCAATAAAAAAGTCTGGGAGTACATTAACCAGTTCGCAGAATTTAATAACTACATCAATTCCCCGGTAGCCATCTACAAAGACGAACTGTACAACCTTCCGTTCAACATGAACACCTTCAGCAAGCTCTGGGGCGTAAAAACCCCCGCCGAAGCCAAAGCAAAGATCGACGAACAACGCGCGGCCCTGAACATTACGGAACCGAAGAACCTGGAAGAGCAGGCCCTTTCCCTGGCCGGAACCGACGTCTACGAAAAACTGATCAAAGGATATACCGAGAAGCAATGGGGACGCCCCTGCACGGAACTCCCGTCCTTTATCATCAAGCGCCTCCCGTTCCGCTTTATGTACGATAATAACTACTTTAACGACCGCTTCCAGGGCATCCCCATGGGCGGCTATACGAAAATCGTTGAAAAAATGCTGGACGGCATCGAAGTACGCCTGGAAACCGACTATTTTGACTTCATCAAAGAAAATCCGGACATTGCAGAAAAGACCCTTTTCACCGGCATGATCGACGAATTCTACCAGTACCGTCTGGGAACCCTCCAGTACCGGACTGTCCGTTTCGAGACGGAGAAGCTGGACATGGAAAACTATCAGGGCAATGCGGTCGTAAACTACACGGACCGCGAAGTGCCTTACACACGTATCATCGAGCATAAACATTTTGAATTCGGAAAACAGCCCGTAACTATCATTTCCAGAGAGTATTCCTCTGAATGGAAGCCGGGCATTGAACCCTATTATCCGATCAACGACGAGAAAAACAACACCCTGTTTGCGAAGTACCGCGAGCTGGCCGATCAGGAGACGAACGTGATTTTCGGCGGCCGTCTGGGGAATTATAAATACTACGACATGGACAAGGTAATCGAAGCCGCACTGGAGATGGCCGAAAAAGAACTGTAAGCAAAAGCGAGGACAACGATGACACAGGAAGGAAACGATATCAGAACGATCACAGAAGAACGCTGCTGCGGGTGTGCCGCCTGTGCAAACGCCTGTCCGGCGGACGCGATTTCCATGGAGGAAGGCGCGGAAGGGTTTTCCTTCCCGGTGATCCATCCGGACGCCTGCATTCATTGCGGAAAATGCCTGAAAGTTTGTCCGGTATCTGAGAAAGCGGAAAAAGAGCCGTTTCCTCATGCGAAAAGCCCGCAATGTTTCGCCGCGGCAGCGGAGGATGCGATCCGGCTGAAAAGCTCTTCCGGCGGGATTTTCCGTGTCCTTGCGGAAGAAATTCTAGCGAAAGAGGGCGTCGTCTACGGCGCGGCCTGGGAAGGACTGACCGTACAGCATATCCGCGTCACGGAGAAAGAAATGCTTGCCAGACTTTCCGGTTCCAAATATGTCCAGAGCCGGATCGGCAGTACGTACCGCCAGGTAAAAGAGGATCTGGAGCAGCAAAGGCAAGTGCTGTTTTCCGGTACACCCTGCCAGAACGCAGGACTTTTGCGTTATTTACAGAAAGATTATGAAAATCTGACGACAGTAGATATCGTCTGTCACGGCGTGCCTTCTGAAAAGCTTTTTCAGGCCTATCTGGCGGATGTTCACGGAAAGGAAAACGTGAAATCCGTAGCGTTCCGAACCAAAGAGTTTGGTCAGAACTGTGCGAACGGCGTTGTCACCTACCAAAACGGAAAGAAAAAAATGATTTCCGCTAGCCTGGACCCCTTCGAAAAAGGGTTCCATAAATCCTTGTTTCTGCGGAAGTCCTGTTATGAATGCCGCTATGCGGCTCCGCCAAGGGCAGCAGATTTCACCCTCGGCGATTTCTGGGGGCTGGAGAAATATAATCCCGCTTTAAAAGACGAACGGGGCGTTTCCGTGGTGCTGTTAAACACCGAAAAAGCGGAAAAAATGTGGACAGAGCTTTCCCAAAAGCTGTCCCTGTGTGAAAAAGTACCGCTGGAGACTGCACTGAAAAGCAACCGTTTCCGAAAAAAGAGCCGCCGTCATCCGGCGCGGGAGCGCTTTTTCCGGCTTTGGCCGAATTTCCGGTTTTCGGACGCCGTCTCGTATGCGATGGAAAACCGTTACGACGTCCAGTTCCGGTATCAGGGAGACGCCGACCGGGAAAAACTGGAAGCATCACTGGAACAGATCGCGAACCAGGAAGGTGTTACCGTCTGTTTGGAGGGCCATCTGGATGCCGTGTGGAAAGTGTCCGTATCTGGACTGGACGAACTTCTGGCTGGTCGTGATCCTTCGGAACTGACGGCAGAAGAAAGCGAGCGTCTCCGAAAACTGATGCACAGCAAGCCGCCTTTTGCAGAAAGAACGAAACAAAAAGCCAAGGAAGCCTGGCATGCGGCGGTATCCGGCGCCGCGGACAGCCTTTCGCCCAAAATGAAAGACCGATTGAAACGCGTCCTGAAAAAATAGAAAAATCCGCGCCGCGTTTGGAATGGAACGCGGTACGAGTGAATAACAACGCAACAAAGGGAAAAGCAGGTGAGAGAGATGGAAAAGCATTATGACGTAGGCATTTTAGGAGTCTGGTTCGGCTGTAATTATGGCAGCATTGCCACCTACTATGCCCTGGAAAAGACCATCGAATCCTTCGGAAAGACCGTGCTGATGGTACACCGGCCCCGGCTGGAAGCCGACGACGGCCGGATGAAAGGGAGACACTCCATCCGGTTTGCCGAGGAGCACTACGACATCAGCAAATCCTACCACGTCTCCGAGATCGGGGAGCTGAATCAGCTCTGCGACGCATTCGTGCTGGGAAGCGACCAGCTCTGGAACTACGGCGTGACGAAAATTTTCGGGCACAGCTATTTTCTGGATTTTGCCGCCCCGGAGAAGAAGAAAATCGCTTACGCCACATCCTTTGGCGGGAATCAGTTCCTGGCTCCCTGGTCATTTACGAAAGAGGCCGCGCGCTGTATGCGCCGGATGGACGCCGTGTCCGTGCGGGAAGCGGACGGCGTCAAACTCTGTCAGAACCTGTTCGGGGTACAAGCGACCCATGTTCTGGACCCGGTGCTGATGAGTGATCCGGCCATCTTGTCTGACCTGGCGGAAAAGTCCCAAAGACGGGAAGAAGCCCCCTACATTGCCGCTTACATCCTGGATCCCACGCCCGAAAAGCGGGAAGCGCTGCTTTACGCCTCCCAAAAGCTGGACAAAAAGCTCGTGAACATGCTGGACGGCTGGTACAATAAATTCCCGGCAAACAAACGGAAACTGAACCTGGAAAACACCATCGAAAAACTGCAGGTAGAAGAGTGGCTCTGTTACTTTAAATACAGCGATTTCGTAATCACAGATTCCTTCCACGGCACCTGTATGGCCATCTTGTTCCGGAAGCCCTTTATCGCCATCGGAAATCCGGGCCGGGGCACCTCCCGGTTTGAATCCCTGCTCGGTTCCTTTCATCTCTGGAACCGCTATGTGGAAGACGCCGCGAAAATCCAGGAAGATGCATCCTTATTCGAACCCGTCGATTATGAGGCTGTAGATCGCATTCTGAATCCGGAGCGGGAGCGCTCCAGGACATGGCTGCGGGATGCCCTGAACGAGGAGGCGGAAAAGAAGGCGCCGTCGGTTCTGTGGCGGGTGCGGGGAATGCTTGGGAGGGCAAAGTTTTGCGCGTCGTATTATTTGAGGGCGGCGGGGAGGAAAGTGCTGGCGAAACTGCGGAGATAGAATTTCTCACAATTCCATCACATTCTTCTGCTATACTGAAACATCAGGGCGGATTCCACGATCACCCGCCGAAAAAGATTGATTAGGACGGTAAAATATGAAAGAAAATCGTTTACAACAGAAAAAACTGGACATTCTCATCCCGCTTTCTCTGTACGTGCTTCTGCTGGTCTACAAAATCATCGTCGTCGTTCCCCTGCGCAGCCAGCCTCAGGTCTCCGACGAATTTACCTACATTAAAATGACGCGCATGCTCCTCGAAAACGGAAGCTATAACAGCGTCCAGTACCCCTTGCTTTATCCTTTGTATTTGATGCCGTCCCTCCTGTTCGGCGATCATTTTTATACGGCCATGAAAGTTATGGGAGCGATCTCCTCCGCTTTCGTTCCAGTCTGCACCTATGCCATCGCCAGACTCTACCTGAATCCGGAGAAGAGCATGATCCCGGCCGCATTTTCCGCCGTGATCCCCTACCATTACGTGACGACAATGACGATCATGAGCGAAAATCTGTACTTTCCGCTGTTCCTGCTGGAAATCTACCTGGTTCTCCGCCCGCGCAAACGCGTTGTCCTCAGCGATATCGGTTTCGGCGCATTGCTGGGCGCTTTATTCATGACCCGACATATTACCTTTGTCGCAATCCCGGTTTTCCTTTTCGCGTGGCTTCTGCGTGAGCTTGAAGAAAAAAGAAACTGGAAATCCATCATCGGCCGCGGTGTTCTGGTCGTCGCATGCATGTGCCTCGTCTATTCGCCCTGGGTTATCATGTGCCGGAGCTACGGGCACGGATTTAAAGAAATTTTAGGATTCAAGATCGCTTCCAAGACGAATCCGGAACAGCTCACATGGAAACGGCTGATTATGGTAGCAGGCTTTTACCTTTGCTATTTTTCCCTGATTCTGGCTCCGGTTCTGGGACTCCTTTTTAAGTCCATCCGCGCTTTGAATCTAAAAAAGCTGTTCTGCAGCTATAACCGCCTTTGGGTCGTTGTCTGCGGCCTGGCCGCCGCCTTCTTCGTGGCAGTCACCAGACACTCCTGGCGTGCCAACTACAATTATCCGGATTTCGAAAAAATCAAAGGCCGCTACCTGATTTACTTCCCAATCCTGTTTGTCCTTCTGGGAACGGTCGTCCTTTTCCGGGAAAAGCCCAAATTTAAAAAGAAATGGTTCAATATCCTGGTGACCTACCTGCTCCCCGTAGGAATGATCATCGGGGCATACCTGATCGATATCGAAGGGGTTGCCTATCCATTGCAGAGCACCTTCATCGGTTCCATTGAATCCACGGACGGCCAGAAAATCAAGCTGATCGGCCCGGCCTTCGTCGTTATCGTCAGCCTGTTTCTTCTATACTATCAGTATCTTTACGACTTTGCCAAAGAAGCCAGGAAGAAAAATCTGACCCTGATTTTCGGCGTCGGGATTCTGCTGATCGAAATCTGGGGAATGACCGCGTACCTTTCTTATTTAAAAGGCGTAAACGATAAACAGAACCAGACAAATAACCGCTACGCGGCAGAGCTGCGGGACACCGTCGAAGAGCTGGATCTCCCGGAAGGGACGTACATTTATGCGGCAAGCATGCCCCAATTCACCTATGTTTCGCGGGCCTTCACCTTCTGGCAGATCGACGAAGTGAACCTGGTGAAGAAAAAATCCAGCGTTCCGGAAGACATTTCCGAGTATTACGTCATCACCGATGAGACAGAAGAATTTGCAGAGATCACCGAAGAAGTGATTGAAGTCTATGACTGGAAGGATAAGGAGTATTATCTATTGAAAGTACAGGATTGACTTTATGGTATTTCGATAGTAAAATATTCAGGAATGAAAATAAGAAAAGAAAACACGAAACACTACGGGAGAGAAAAATGAAACTGATTATACAAATTCCATGCTATAACGAAGCAGAAACCCTGGAGATCGCCTTAAACGACCTTCCCAAGCACATCGACGGCATCGACGAAATCGAATACCTGATCATCAACGACGGCAGCCAGGACAACACCGTAGAAGTCGCGAAAAACTGGGGCGTCCACTATGTCGTCAACTTCAAAAAGAACAAAGGCCTCGCCAAAGGCTTCATGGCCGGCCTGGATGCCTGTCTGCGAAACGGCGCGGATATCATCGTAAACACCGACGCGGATAACCAATACAACGGCGCCGATATCGAAAAACTCGTGCGCCCCATCCTGGACGGAAAAGCCGACATTGTCATCGGCGAACGCCCCATCGACCAGACCGCCCACTTTTCCCCGCTGAAAAAGAAACTTCAGCACCTGGGAAGCTGGACTGTCCGGGTAGCCTCCAAGACAGACATGCCCGACGCGCCCAGCGGCTTCCGCGCCTACAGCCGTGACGCCGCCATGCGCATGAACGTGACGAACGAATACACCTATACCCTGGAAACCATCATCCAGGCCGGACGGAATAAGATCGCCATGGAATCCGTACCCATCCGCACCAACCCGGAACTGCGCAAATCCAGGCTGTTTTCCAGCATGTTCGGCTATGTGAAGCGTTCCACCGTTACCATCGTCCGCTCCTTTATGATGTACAAACCCCTCCGGTTCTTCCTGGGGATCGGCGGGATTGTAGGACTCCTTGGCGCAGCCCTTGGCGTCCGTTTCCTGGTATATTTCTGCATGGGACAGGGAGCCGGCCATGTCCAGTCGCTGATCCTTGCAAGCACCCTCCTGATGATGGGCTTCATGACCTGCATCATCGGTTTCCAGGCCGATATCATTGCCTCCAACCGGAAAATCCTGGAAGACGTCCAGTACCATGTCCGGAAAATGGATTACGACCATGACAGGGAGAAAGCAGAGGAGAACCAATGAGAGATATCGTCATCGCCATCACTGCTGCCAGCTATAGCGGAAACAAAGGGGCAGCAGCGATGCTTCAAAGTTCAATCAGACAACTTCATGATCGCTACGGAGAACGGCTCAATATCAATTTGATGTCCGTTTATCCGTCTGAGGACAAAAAGCAGATTCCATGGGACTTTATTAAGATTGTGTCCTGCAAACCGGAACAACTGCTTTTTGTTGCGTTTCCGCTGGCGATTTTATACAAGCTTCTGGGCTGGTGTCCGCCCATCCGGAAGCTGCTTTTGAAGAATAAAATCCTGAAAGCCTACTCCCAGACCGACGCCGTTCTGGACGAAGCCGGCATTTCCTTTGTGGACAGCCGCGGCTTTGTGATGAATACGTATGCCTTTGTCTGCGCGGCCGTACCTATGCTGATGGGCGTTCCGGTCATGAAATATTCCCAGGCAATGGGCACCTTCCACTCCTTTACGAACCGTTTTCTGGCCAAATGGATCCTTCCGAAAATGAAGCTGATCTGCGCCAGAGGCAAAGGAACCCTGGAAAACCTAAAATCCATCGGCATCGAGAAAAACGTCCGTCTCTGCGCAGACGGCGCATTCACCATGGCAGACGACCCGAAAGCCAACGCGATGGTCGATGAAGTCTGCCAAAAAGACAGTTTCTATAACGAAAATGTGGTGGGCTTATCCATCAGCTCCGTCGTCGAGAAAAAATGCGGCAAGCTTGGCATCGATTATAAAGGCATCATGATTGAATTTATCGAAAAACTGAACCAGGCCGGCTATCCGGTTCTGATCATCGCCAACGGCGCGCGCATCAACAGCCAGAAGCCCCGCAACAACGACCTTCTGATCTGCGACGCCGTCTACGAAGGCGTCAAAAACAAAGACATGGTCCGCTGGTATCACAAAGAAATGGACGCCGAAGAAATCCGCGCCTACTTAGGTAAATGCCGGTTCCTGGTAGCCTCCCGTTTCCACGCCATGATCGGCGCGCTGGAGCAGAAGGTGCCCGTCCTCTTAGTCGGCTGGAGCCACAAATATCAGGAAGTCCTGGACTTCTTCAACCTGGGCCAGTACGCCATCGACTTCTCGAACCTGACCGTCGATTCCCTGAACCAGGAATTCGAAAAATTTGTTGCAAGCGAAGCCGAAATTCGGAAAAATATCGAAGAAAACTACGATTCCGTCATGGAAAGCTCCAGGAAAAACATTTACTATGTCAGCAAAATCATTGACGATATCGTAGCAGAACCGCCGAAAAAAAAGAAAATCCTGAACTATAAAGACCCGGATAAATACATTGGTCCCCACCTGGCCTGCCGCAAAGGCTACGCCACCGACGAGACCATCCGGGAAAATGCGGCCTCCGGCGGCATGATCACCGCCCTGTTATGCCACCTTCTGCGCACCGGCCAGATCGACGGCGCCTGGGTCAGCCGCACAAAAGTCGAAAACGGAAAACTGGGCTACGAAACCTTCATTGCAACCACCGAAGAAGAAATTCGCGACGCCTCCTCCAGCATTTACATGAACATGCCCCTTTTAAAACACGTGGACATGGTACGCCAGTTCCCCGGCAAAGTCGCCGTCGTCATGACGCCCTGCGTCCTGAAAGGCCTGGACGCCCTGATGAAAAAAGACAAAGTCCTCCGGGAAAAAATCGTCTTAAAATGCGGCCTGTACTGCAGCGGGAACCATTCCGAAAAAGCCACCCTGTTATCCCTGGAGCAGTCCGGCGTCACCCTGAAAAACGCCAAACGCCTGTACTACCGCAGAGGCCACTGGAGAGGCCAGTCCGCCGTCGTCTACGCCGACGGCACCGAAAAAACCTTCTCCTACACCAAGACCATCTGCGCTTACAAAAACGCCTACTTCTTCGAAAAAGGCGGCTGCATGACCTGCCAGGATCACTACGCCTTTGCCGCCGATATCAGCTTTGGCGATATCTGGCTTTCCGAAATGAAAGGCAACCCCATCAAGCACACAAGCTGCGTGATCCGAAACGAAAAAGCCCTTGCCATGTACCGCTCCGCCGTGGAAGCAGGCGCCATCGCCGACTCCCACATCAGCGACCGCGACATGGTGCGCAGCCAGAAACGCGCCCTGGTCTTCAAATTCACCTGCGCCCCCGCCAAGGAAAAGTACATGGCCAAACAGGGCAAACGGGCGAACTTGATCGCCGACGACAAATGCAAATGGAACCACAGGCTCGCCTTCTGGCTCGCCAGAAAAAACCAGGCCTACTCCGAAGAACAATACGACAAACTGCGGAAAATTCCATACATTCTGATCTATTACTACATGTGCTTTATCCGCGTACTTTTAAGCTTTTAGGTGACCGACTATGAAGAAATCCAAGACCCAACCGAAAACAACAACCGAAACGACCAACCAGCAGACAGGAAGCCCCAAAGACCTCCTGTCCGCCGCCAAAGCGTCCCAGACCGGCGACAACCCCTCCGGCAAGCCGGAAACCTCCAAAAAGAAAAAGATCATGAAATATGCCAAAAACATTTTCCTGATCCTCGTCGTCGTTTTCCTGGTCCGCTACTTCTACAATAACTACGACACCTACAAAAACCTGGACGTCGACATCAACTGGGGCGTTTTTGCAGGGGCAGTCCTGTTCTACTTCCTCTACAAAATCACCCTGGCTTCCCTCTGGCACTACATGACCTGGCTCAACAAAGCCTCCATCGGCTACTTCCAGGCCATTACCGCCTACCTCTACTCGATCCTGGGCAAATACATTCCCGGCAAGGTCTTCATGCTCCTTGCCCGCGTGCCTGCCTACGAAGAAAAAGGAGTCCCCATCCGGAAAGTAACGGTCTGCTTCCTCCTGGAGAACGTCTGCACCCTCCTGGGCGCAGCCTTCCTCTTCCTGGTCTCCTTACTGTTCTTCCCCAACGACATCCTGGCCGATTACAAATGGGCAGCCATCATCCTCGTGATCCTGTTCTTCATCTGCATCAACCCCAAAATCATCAACTTCTTCCTGCGCATCGTCGGAAAGTTCATGAAAAAAGATGACATGGAGATCCCGATCACCTACCCCCAGATGATCAAAGTCGTCCTGCTTTTCATCTGTAACTGGATCATCGTCGGCATCGGCTTCTACATGCTGACCTGCTCCATCTACCCCATCCCCATGTCGGAGATGCTTTATGTGGCCGGTATTTTTGGCCTGTCCTGCATTATTGGGATTCTGGCGATTTTTGCGCCGTCGGGGATTGGGGTCCGGGAGGGGATTCTGGTGCTGGGGCTGACGCTGGTGATGCCGGAGGAGTATGCGGTGGTGATTTCGATTGTGTCGAGGCTGTGGATGACGGTGTCGGAGTTGGCGTTGATTGGGATTGCGTTTGTGGTGAATAAGACGGTGATGAGGAAGAAGGGTTGAGATGCACAAGCAGATGACAGCCGGACAAATGGATAATGAAAAAGGAACGAAAGCTATGAAAAACTGGCAAAAAGGTATTATCTGTTTTGTCGTGATGGTTTTGTTGTCTCTTGGCGTTGAGACGCTGATTTGTAACTTTCATCCCATATTGGCCGGGGATTCCGCAGATATTTATTATGATGTGAATACTGGAGAGTCAAATGAAGAAATTACCTTCGTACAAGAGGAAAAAGCGATCGGAATTCATTTTTCTGAGCCACATTATATAAAAAAGCTGTATATTACGATTCCGGCTGAGCAGGCACAAAAATATTTCATGAATGTATATTATGAAACGACATTTGGAGCGGCAGAAGAAGAGCGGCTTGTGGATATTTATTATCCGGAAATTGGCGTCGGAGTAACAAACATTAACAGAAAAGTTACCGGGATTCGATTTACCTATACCGGTGGAGATACGGTGACAATTACCGAAATGCGAATGACCACAAAAACAGATTTTAATCTGTATCGCATTGTCCTTTTTATCATGTTCCAGGCGTTTGTTTTGGTACTGGTGAAAGGAAATCATATATTTTTAAAAAAGCCGGAACGGCTGGCGGCGACATTGATCCTCTATATGGGGAGTTTTATTATATGCTGCCAGGGGATTAATGAAAATGGATGGGATGAGCAAGTGCATTTTAAATATGCCTATAATTTCTCCTATCTTGATACGATTCAAAAGACGCCAACCTATGATAAACTGGTAGAACGGCTGCCGCAGGAATATTACAATACCAAGGAAGAAAAAGAAATCGCAACCGCATATTTAAATGCGAAACAGTGGGAAATTACGGATTCACCAAAAGAAGTTCGTTTATCTATACAGTCGGTCGGATATCTTATACAGGCAGCGGCCATATTCCTGGGGAGAAAGCTGGGACTGGCATTTAATTATGTTTATATGCTTGGAAAATTTGCAAATTTATTGACCTATGCATGCTTGATGTACTGGGTTATTAAGCTGATTCCCTATAGAAAGTGGGAAGTGGCAGCTTTAACACTGGTGCCAACCCAAATTTTCGTGGCGAGCAGTTACACCTATGATGTTATGGTGAATGGATTTCTATTCCTGGGTTTTGCAATCTGGATGAAAATCTTGGTAGAAGAGAAGAACTGCTGTACGCCGTTTTATATATTGATGAGTATCTTATCTTTCGGAATAGGGTCGCTTTCAAAAGCAGTATATATCCCGGCTGTATTGTTATGCTTGTTTATCCCAAAGGAGAAATTTCCGTCACGAAAAGCATATCGAATCTTTTGGGGAGGAATTATTGTTGTATTTGTTGCAGCAATGTGCAGCTTTGTGATTCCGGTGGTTACTGCCACATTAAGGAATGCGGTCGGACAGCTTTCAGACAGCCGGATTGAAGGCTCGGATCAGGTGCTTCAAATGCAGGTACTTTTCCAAAATATACCGGAGTATCTGGCAATGCTAGTCCATGATTTGGTAAAATCAAGTGGAGAACTGATTACAGGGCATACAGCGCTTGTGAATTTTGGGCGGCTTGGAGAGTTGGATAATAGCTTTTATTTTATCACAGGTCTTTGGTTTGCAGCAATTATGCTTGGTTACAGGAACGGCGAGAGAGTTGTTTTACAAAAAAAAATAAAAATGTTGTTGGCGGGCGTTAGCGTTATTATACTTGCGCTAGTTGGAACTTCTATGTATCTGGCCGCAACATCTGTAGGAGCAGAAAGTATTTCCGGAATCCAGGGAAGGTATTACTATCCATTAATGATTCCGCTGATGTATCTTTTGACAAATGGAAAAGTCTGTATAAATTTGAAATCAGGCGTATACCATAAATTCATTTTGGGCATTCCTATTTTATTATTGTTTATGGGAATTTACGGAAATATGCTGCAAAATTGGTGTTTTTAAGGGAGGTAGACTATGGAAAACCAGGTAAAGGTATCGGTTATTATTCCGGTTTATAATGCAGAAAATTATTTAAGACAAAATTTGAACAGTATTTTAGAGCAAAGTTTACGTGAAATCGAAGTGATTTGCGTAGACGACGGTTCTACGGATGGTTCCATGAAAATACTGCGTGAATTTGAAGAAAAGGATAAACGTGTCCATGTATTAGCACAGAAAAATCAATATGCGGGTGTAGCAAGAAATCACGGAATGTCAATTGCGAAAGGGGAGTACTTTGTATTTTTTGATGCGGATGATTTTTTTGATCATACGATGCTGGAAGAAATGTATGAGGCGTGTCAAAAGGATCATGCGCAGATATGTGTCTGCGACGGCAGAATCTATGATGATAATACAAAAGAGTATCATTCTGTAGACTATCTGTTAAAACAAAATGATATTCCACAAATACGTCCTTTTTCGTGGCAGGATATGCCGGAAAAAATTTTTAATTTCACGACCTCTGCTCCCTGGAATAAAATGTTTGAAAGAAATTTTCTTGAAAAAGAAGGATTGCTTTTTCAAGAACTTCGTAGAGCGAATGATTTATTCTTCTGTAATATGGCGCTGGCTATGGCAGAGAGGATTACAATTGTTAAAAAAGAATTTGCCAATTATCGGAGAGGACAGGCAAGTCTTCAGCAAACAAAAGATGACAGTCCCCTTGATTTTTATTATGCTATGCAGGAATTGAAAAAAGGACTGCAGAAAGCGGGGATTTTTTCAAAGGTAGAAAAAAGTTTTGTGAATTTTTGCATTGGAGGCTGTGTTTATAACCTGAATACGGCTAAAACGGGAAATGGATACAGCAAGATTTATCATGCTCTCCGTGATGAGATTTTCGAAGAACTTCGTATAACAGGACACAGTTCAGGCTATTTTTACATGAAAGAATATTATGATCAAATGCAGGATATTTTGTCAAGAAAACCAGAAGTTTCTGTATTTAATCAGTTGAAATTTTTAGAAAGCAAGGTTGATATGCTGGAAAAAGGACTTGTAACGGAAGAAAGCCTTTTTCAGAATATATCACTTGACGGGAGCATTAAAGTTTCTGTAATTATTCCGGTGTATAATGTTCAGGAGTTTCTTGTTGAGTGCGTAGAATCTGTTATGGAGCAGACTCTGCATAATATAGAAATTATTTGTGTAAATGATGGTTCTACAGATCAGTCTCCTGAAATTTTACAAAAGCTGAAACAAAAAGATGCAAGGATTCAGATTGTCGATAAAGAAAATGGCGGTCTTTCTTCGGCCAGAAATATGGGAATGAAGGCAGCAAAAGGAGAATATATTCTTTTTCTGGACAGCGATGATTACCTGGATCGGGATGCTTTGCGTGTGCTTTATCTTTATGCAAAATATTATGAAGTGGATGAAATGTTTTACGGGGCATCCGTGTTTTTTGATACGGCAGAGCTGGAAGAAGAGCATAGTGGATATTCCAATTATTATACAAGAAAAGGAAAATATCCCGATACAGAAATTGGACGCAATATGTTTGTAAAACTGCAGCAAAATGGAGACTTTAAACCATCGGCTTGTCTGCAGATTCTGCGAAGAGAATTTCTGGAAGAAAATCAGATCATTTTTTATGAAGGAATCCTTCATGAAGATAATTTGTTTACGATGCAGTGCATTTCGCTTGCAAAAAGAGTTCGCCTTTTAGACAGAAGCTTTTATAAACGGCGCGTTCGCGGCGGATCAATTATGACAGAAGCGAAAGGTTTTCGAAATGCCTATGGAAAATTTATTTCTGTCGTAGAAATGCTAAAATTTATTGATAAGTATAATTTGTACGAGTATTCAGGTTTTTATATGGCTCTCATGAAACAATTGTCGATGCTGTGTGATTCTGCTTCTATGGATTTATCGGATATCGGAAATAGCGCGATTATGGATTATATTAACCAGTTGGATGTGAAAGAGCGTTCTTCGTATATACTACTTGTAACGCATTTACGCGATATCAGGCAGAGAATACAAAACAGGGAAGAAAATGCCATAAGAGAAGAGAAAAGAGATCTGTATATACAGCTAAATATTGCGAGAGAACAATGTGAACGTCAAAAAGTTGTATATGAAGAGAAAAAGGAGAAATTGCAGAAAGAATTAGAGCAGGAAAAACAACAGATTAGGAACCTGGAACAAAAATTATCAGCAGTAGAAAAAGAAAATAAAAATTTGCAAAAAAATGATGTAAAGATGCAGAAAAAAAACGAAGACCTTCGAAAAGCGTTAAGCGATACACAAAATTCACTTACCTTCCGCTTGGGAAGTATCTTTACGATAATACCGAAAAAAATTCGTAACCTATTGAGAAGAGGGTAATGATGCTGAAGCGCATGACAGTTTGAAAGATTGCGCGGTACGGGAGGATAAAAAGAGATGTTATCGGTAGTTTTGCCAGCATATAACGAAGAAAAAATGCTGGGAAAAGCATCCAGAGTAATAAGTGGTATATTAGAAAGTGCTCAGATCCCTTATGAGCTTGTTTTTGTAGATGACGGTTCAAAAGATGGAACATGGGGAGAGATTGAGAAAGCCGCAAGGAGAAATCCACATATTATGGGGATTCATTTTTCGAGAAATTTCGGGAAAGAAGCCGCAATTTTTGCGGGTCTGGCAAATGCGCATGGAGAGTGCTGCGCAGTTATGGACTGCGACTTACAACATCCTGCAGAAACACTGGTGGAAATGTACCGCTTATGGCAGGAAGGCTATGAGGTTGTAGAAGGAGTAAAAAGAACGCGCGGAAAAGAAAGTGTTTTTCATAAAGCAAGCGCGGGCCTTTTTTACAAAATAATTTCAAAAGCAGTGAAGATTGATATGTCCAGGGCGTCTGATTTTAAGCTAATGGATCGAAAAGTAGTGGATGCTCTTTTGGACATGCCGGAGAAAAATGCCTTTTTTCGCGCTTTGTCATCCTGGGTTGGATTTAAAAAGATATCTGTGGAATTTGACGTCAGGGAACGGGAAGAAGGAGAGTCCAAATGGTCTACTCGCTCTTTGGTAAAATATGCAATTACAAATATTGTCGCGTTTTCTTCTATGCCATTGCAGCTGGTTTCCGTGGCTGGAGTTTGTATGTTGATATTTAGTATTGTTTTAGCAATACAGACTTTAGTAAGATATTGTATAGGGCAGGCTGTACAAGGCTTTACGACCGTTATTTTGCTGCTTTTACTGATAGGAAGCTTAATTATGATCAGTTTAGGAATTATCGGATACTACCTATCGAAAATCTATGATGAACTGAAAGGCAGGCCGAGATATTTGATTTCAAAGAAAATTGAAGGTAGTTCTCTAACGGATGATAAGAAAAGGAACTGGCAGAATGAAAAAAATGACGATTAGAAAGCAGAATAGAGGAAGTTATCTTATCGGCGCTTTTGTGATACCGATTGTTTTAATGATTTTCGTATATGCGGCGGTAGGAATTTATCCATTTGGAGAAAAGTCGATTTTGACGATTGACTTGAGAAACCAGTATATTTCCTTCTTCTCTTACTTTAAAGAAATGGTAAAAGGGGATCGCAGCTTTTGGTATTCTTTTGCTAAAACACTGGGAGGAGATATGGTTGGGCTGACAGCTTATTATCTGTTGAGTCCATTTAACCTTATTTTGTTATTATTTACGACAGAAACACTTCCGCTAGGGGTAGAGCTGATTACGCTGCTAAAAATCGGATTTTGCGGGCTTACTTTCTATCTCTTTATCTCACAAAAAGAAAAAACGGCATCGGGATGGATATTTTCCACAGCATATGCTCTGATGACATATAATTTTGCGTATCAGTCGAATATCATGTGGTTAGATGGAATTATGCTACTTCCAATTATGGCTTTGGGAATACAGCATATTTTCCAAAGAAAGTCACCATTCCTCTATTTAGTCACTTTATTTTGCTCTATTATTTTCAATTATTATATAGGGTTTATGATGTGCATTTTCTCTGTACTCTATTTTATTTATTTATTTATCTTTGCTGATAAAAGAGAGAAGTTTTGGGATGGGAAACTTTTTTTCCAATATGGATTATCTTCCTTATTGGCCGGTGGGCTGGGAATGTGGCTCATCATTCCAGTGTTAAAATCGCTTTCGGGTGGGAAAGCAGCATTCAGTTTGTCAAACTTAACCATGGAAGCAAATTTCTGTTGGAATGACATTTTTGTAAAATTATTTCCGGGAAGCTTTGACTATGAGCAGATCAAACATGGGTTGCCGAATATCTACTGTGGTATCGTAGGTTTATTTTTTGTGGGGCTCTATTTTCTTAATAAAAATATTTCTATGAAAAAGAAAATAGGAGCCGCGGTTATGCTTGCGGTTTTCTATTTGTCATTTTATTTAAATGGAATAAATCTTATTTGGCATGGATTTAATCAGCCATCATGGTTTCCATACCGATATAGTTTCTGCTTTTGCTTTTTTGTCTTAATTCTTGCATGGGAGGGATTTCAAGAAGGAAAGCAGCTTTCTGTGAAATATGTAAGAGCTGCATCTATAGGAATTTTGGGCGCCTTTCTTTTGATAGCTTTCTGGATGATGCGGAAAAACTTTGAATTTATGACTTCCGGAAAATATATTTTGGGAATTAGCGTTATGCTTGTAGCGATGGCATTCTATGCTCTTTATGGCCGTCAACGCTCAAAAGTGTGGATCTATGGCTTGCTTTTGGTGTGTTCGGCAGAAATGAGTATTAATGGTTTTTATAACCTGAAATGTATGAGCTACGAAAAGTATGAGTCTTATCAGCAGTTTGTAAAAGAAACTCAGGAAGCTCTTATGTATGTAAAAGAAGAGGATGATAGCTTTTATCGAATGGAAAAAACTTTCAAACGGACAGAATCTGATCCCATGTTATTAAACTATAATGGATTGTCCCATTACAGTTCTACGGAAAAGTCATTTGTAAAATATTTTATGGGACAAATGGGATTTCGAAATTATAACTACTGGTCTTACTATAATAAAGGTTCAACTTATGCCGCTGACAGCTTATTAGGAGTAAAATATATCCTTTCGAAAGAACCTCTGGAAGAACCCTATCAGCTATTAGAAACGATAAATGGAATATCTATTTATCAAAATCCTTATGCAATGCCAATTGGTTTTATGGCTGATGATAGCATATTAGCTCTTGACATAGACAATAGCCACAAATTCGAATTGCAGAATGCATTATGGAAGGCTCTGGCAGATGAGGTTGGGAAAGATATCTTTTGTGAAGAAGAAATAGAGGATATTCAACTAAACAATCTTGAATATATCTCTTCTGATTTCGATTATGATGTTAAAAAGGATGAGCATCAGGAAAGCTCCATAGAGTATACTTTTACCGCAAAAAGTAATTATCCAGTTTTTGGATACCTTGGAACAGACGATATGAAGCCTGTAAGAGTAGAAGTAAATGGAAAAGAATTAGGAAGTTATTTTAATACGTATGAATATCATATTATGCGATTTGGAACCTTTGAAAAGGGAGAAGAGGTTACGGTTAAAATTATTTTGGAAGATTCATCCGTAAACATTACCGATGTCTGGTTTTACGAACAGGATATGGATGTTTTTCAGGAATATTACGCCGCATTAGAAGAAGTTTTTCAAATAGAAGAGTATTCCGATTCCCGATTCTATGGGAAGGTTTCCAATAAAACCGGAAGAGATTACCTTCTTTTTACAATTCCCTATGAAAAAGGATGGAAAGCGTATGTGGATGGGGTGGAGACAGAGACAAGCATGGCGGCAGAGACGTTTCTGGCTTTGAAAATTCCGGAGGGAGAGCATGAGATTGAGATTAAATATGTGACGGAGGGATTGGAGTTTGGGATTTTGGTTAGTGGTATAGCATTGTTGATTCTAGTAGGATGGGGATTTATACGCCAAAAAAGAAATGAAGTAAGATAAGGGGAGGATGGATAAAGAAATTTTATAGAATGATTTTGTTGGAAAACTTACGGGAAAATAAAGAAAATACAAATTTTTTGAAAATGTTTCAATGGATAGGAAAATTAGAGTTTGCATTTTTGGAGATTTATTAGGAGAAAGAAAATGAATGTTGCATTGAATCGAACAAGAAAGAAGTATGCGATATGGATTGTCAAAGTAGT
>JAUNPS010000019.1:76516-76897 GCA_030536575.1 Eubacteriales bacterium
TATACCACCAATAATTAAAATACTTAGTATAATAAACCAAATCGCTTTTTTATTTTTCATTTTTCTCCCTCATTTTTTTGTAATTATATTTACAGAAAATATATAATGTAACTGTTTAAAACTTTATTTTAATATTATACATAATTTTCGACAGCTTTTATGGGAGATTTAGTTCTTACTACGACTATAAAGATTATACATATCAGAACAACGTCAGCAATGTTGCTTATTGTAATGGTGCTACAGAAGTGATTCAGTATTTTGAAGCAAAAGGAAATATATTATCTAATATTAAACTCTATTTGGGAGAGGGGGCACTAGATAATTCAGCGGATACAGAACTGAGGTTAGAGTTGATTGATGAAAAAGCTACAGTTATTT
>JAUNPS010000020.1 GCA_030536575.1 Eubacteriales bacterium
TAATACTATATAATGCAACGATAAATTTGACAAAAAAATCTCAGGAATAATGCGGACTGAGAGCACTTTTTACTTTATATAGCTGTCAAACACCCGATAAGAAAAGGAAAAAGCAATAAAAACATATTTCAAAAGAAAAAGATTGCATTTTTCTAAAAACAGTAGTATATTATCTGTAACCAATCAACCGAATACCCATACAATGAGGGAGTAGTTCCGTACCATACGGAGCGGCATCGTCAGCCCGGTCTAAACACCCGGTGCCGTTCAGAAAGAATGAGACTCATATCTGCCGAGAAAAAACTGTGGACAGGTATGGGTTTTTCTTTTTCCCAAAGGAGAGGTGATCTCATGAAAAACTATGAATTATCGGTTTCCGAAGTCCTTGAAAAGGAAAAAACCAGCCGGGAAGGCTTAACTTCCCAGGAAGCCGGACGACGCCTGGAAGAAGGCGGCCCAAACAGACTGAAAGAAGCCCCCAAACCCACCAATTTGCAGCGCTTTTTGGCGCAGCTCAAAGATCCCATGCTGTTAATCCTGATCGTGGCAGCCGCCGTCTCAGCGGTGACGAACCTGCTTTCGGGAGAAAGCATGGTGGAAGTGTTCATTATTATTCTGGTCGTTATCCTGAACGCAGTCTTAGGCGTCTTCCAGGAAAGCAAAGCGGAAGCGGCCATCGAGGCCCTGCGGACGATGACCGCCGCCACCAGTAAAGTCCTGCGTGACGGCCGCCAGCAGACCATCGAAAGCGAATCCCTCGTCCCCGGCGACATTGTCCTCTTAGAAGCCGGAGACAGCGTCCCCGCCGACGGCCGTATCCTGGAATCCGCCAGCCTGAAGATCGAGGAAGCGGCCCTCACCGGAGAGAGCGTCCCGGTGAATAAAATCGCCGAAGCCCTGAAACTCACCCACGGCGCAGAAGAAATCCCCCTGGGCGACCGCAGCAACCTCTGCTACATGGGCTCCGTCGTCGTCTACGGCCGCGGCAGCATGATCGTAACCGACACAGGCATGAACACCGAAATGGGAAAAATTGCAGGGGCCCTTGCCGCCACCGAAGACGAGCAGACCCCCTTGCAGAAAAAGCTGAACGAACTGGGCAAGACCCTCTCGAAGCTGGTGCTGGCCATCTGCATCTTCATCTTCGTGTTTAACCTGCTGATGGCAGATTCCTTTACGCTGAATACGGTGCTGTCCACCTTCATGGTGGCCGTTTCCCTGGCTGTGGCAGCCATCCCCGAAGGCCTTGCCACCGTCGTTACCGTCGTGCTCTCCATCGGCGTGACCAACATGAGCAAACGAAACGCCGTGATCCGCCGCCTGACGGCCGTCGAAACCCTCGGCTGCGTCCAGGTCATCTGCTCCGACAAAACCGGAACCCTGACCCAGAACCGGATGACCGTAGTCGAACACCGCGGCGAAGAAACCGCCATTGCCAGGGCGATGGCCCTTTGCAGCGACGCCGTGATGGGCCAGGACGGCCATGCCCAGGGCGAACCCACCGAAGCCGCGCTGGTAAATTATGCGGCAAAGCTGGGCCTGGCGAAAGAAGCCATGGAAAACGAGACGCCCCGTATCGACGAAGCGCCCTTTGATTCCAAACGGAAAATGATGACCACTGTCCACCAGGCGCAGACAGGTTACTTACAATACACGAAAGGCGCGCCGGACGAAATCCTGAAGCGCTGTACTTCCTATCTGGAAAACGGAGCTGTCCGCCCGCTGACCGAAGCGTGCCGCAGCCAGATCCTGGCAGACAACAAAGCCATGGCAGACAAAGCCCTCCGCGTACTGGCCGCGTCCATGCGCACCTGGGAAGAACGTCCCAAAGAAAACACGCCGGAATACCTGGAACAGGATCTCTGTTTCGTGGGCCTTGTCGGCATGATCGACCCGGTCCGCCCGGAAGTGAAGGACGCGATCTTACAGTGCCGCAGCGCCGGAATCCGCCCGATCATGATTACCGGGGATCATAAAGACACCGCGGTGGCGATCGCGAAAGAACTGGGAATCGTCAAAAGCAGCGGCGAAGCCATCACCGGAACCGAATTAAACGCCATGAGCGACGAAGAACTGGAACAGAACATTGAACGCTACGGCGTCTACGCCCGCGTCCAGCCGGAACACAAAGTCCGCATCGTCCAGACCTGGAAGAAAAAAGGCTGCATCACCGCCATGACCGGCGACGGCGTAAACGACGCCCCCAGCATCAAAGGCGCGGATATCGGCATCGGCATGGGAATTACCGGAACGGACGTGACGAAAAATGTCGCGGACATGGTGCTGGCGGACGATAATTTTGCCACCATCGTCGGTGCTGTCGGCGAAGGCCGCCGCATCTACGACAATATCCGCAAAGCCATCCAGTTCCTCTTAGCCAGTAACCTGAGCGAAGTGCTGGGCGTCTTCTGCGCCACCCTGATGGGCTTTACCCTGTTAAAACCCCTGCACCTGCTGTTCATCAACCTGATCACCGACTGCTTCCCGGCCCTGGCCCTTGGCATGGAAGAAGCGGAAGACGACGTGATGAAGCGCCCGCCCCGGAAATCCTCGGACGGCATTTTCGCCGGGGGCCTGGGAGGCGACCTGCTGTATCAGGGAATTTTGATTACCGTGCTCACCCTTGTGAGCTACATCACAGGCCACAGCCTGGAAGCCGGCCATTTCGCCATACCGGAAGGCATATCGCCCGAAGGGATGACCATGGCCTTCCTGACCATGAGCCTGTGCGAAGTGTTCCACAGCTTTAACATGCGCAGCCAGCGCAAGAGCGTCTTTTCCCTGCATAAGCAAAATCCGGTTCTGTGGGGTTCCATGCTCGGAAGCCTGCTGATGACCGTAATCGTTGTGGAAGTTCCGACCGTGGCAAAAGCCTTTGGCTTTACGCCGGTTAGCTGGAAAGAATACGGTATCGCCCTGCTGCTGGCTATCCTGATCATCCCGATCGTCGAGCTGGTAAAAGCGGTGCAGCGCGCCGTGGAGAAAAGGAGAATCGTATGATCAAGCGGGAAGATATGCTGGAACTGACCAGGCGCATGACGCTGCAGCGTTCCAACCTTGTCCGGATCGCCGGAGCCTACCTGGATGAGGACGGCGAAATCGACGGCACCTTTAACACCAACTGGCTGAACCTTCCGCCGAAGGAAAAGACAAAAAATCTGGCCATTGCCAAGGCAATCCCCTTTGCGAAGGCCAATGAGGAACTGAAAGAATACCGCTTCCCGAAAGAGGAGCGCGCCGCCGGAAGCATGTGGCAGCTTTTGACGGCCCTCCTGGAATGCGGCCTGAAAAACGACGCCCTCTGCGAGACTTTCTACGAACTGGCCGGAGCCAGATATCCGGCCGGGGAGCCTTTTGCCATCTTCCTGTTTTACGGGCGCTACGACGTCCCGCTAAAGGCTTCAGACAAGGAAAGCCTGTGGGAATCCGAAGAGGTTTACGAATACCTGATCGGCGCCTTCTGCCCGCTTACCGGCGAGTACGAACCCGGCCTGCCAAAGAGCGGCTTTTTATTCCCGCTCTTTTCCGACCGCAGCGCAGACATTTACGCGGCCGCAGTCAAAAAATGACGAAAGGGTTCCGGCCCACGTTCACAGCAGCACGAAAGGATCAAAACCATGTACCGGATCTTAATCATTGAAGACGACCTCGGAATCGCCCAGGCCATCAAAGCACAGATGGAACAGTGGGGCTTAGAAGCCCGGTGCGTCCAAAATTTCCGCAATATCCTGAAAGAATTTGCCGACAGCGACCCGCATCTGGTGCTTCTGGACATTACCTTGCCCTTTTATAACGGCTACCACTGGTGCAGCGAAATCCGGAAAGTTTCCAAGGTGCCGATCCTGTTTCTGTCCTCCGCTTCGGATAACATGAACATTGTAATGGCAATGAACATGGGCGCGGACGATTTCATTGCGAAGCCCTTTGACCTGAACGTCCTGACCGCAAAAGTCCAGGCAATGCTCCGCCGTACCTACGACTTCGCCGCTTCCGTCCCGGTGCTGGAGCATCGGGGCGCGCTGTTAAACACCGGAGACAGCACCCTGACCTACCAGGACGAAAAAGTCCTCCTGACCAAGAATGAATACCGCATCCTGCTGGCATTGATGGAAAACAAAGGCAGAGTAGTCAGCCGGGAGCGGCTCATCGAACGTCTGTGGGAGACGGACAGTTTCATCGACGACAATACTCTGACCGTAAATGTGAACCGGCTGCGCAGGAAGCTGGAGGGTGCGGGGCTTACGGACTTTATCACCACAAAATTCGGCGTCGGCTATCTGATCGAATGAGACAGGCAAAGGAGCGTATTGAATATGAATTTTTTTAAGAAATGGCTCTGGCAGCGCCGGTACGGAATTTATGCATTCGGGCTGTTCTGCGCGATTTTTTTCTGCGCCTTTGCCCTGTATCATCTGCCGCTGGCGGCGGTAGCGTATCCCGTGTTTGTCTGTGCCGTGCTGGGAGCGGTGTTCCTGGCGCTGGATTTCCGGAAAGCGAAGAGGAAGCACGAACGCCTTCTGGAGATCGAAAAACTTCCGGCGGCCGTGATGGATGATTTCCCCGAAGCGGAGACTTTGGAGGATACGGATTACCAGCAGATCATCCAGGCGCTTCGGCGGGAGCAGACGGCCCTGGAAAATGAAATGAATGAGAAGTATACGGACATGGTGGACTATTACACCGTCTGGGCCCACCAGATCAAGACGCCCATTGCCTCTATGCAGCTTTCCATGCAGCGGGAGGATTCCGACTTTTCCAGAAGGCTGTCGGCGGATCTGTTCCGGATTGAGCAGTATGTGGAAATGGTTCTGATGTTTCTTAGGCTGGATTCGGATTCGACCGATTACGTTTTCGAGGAACTGGATTTGGACAGCCTGATCCGTCAGACGGTTAAAAAATTTTCCGGGGAGTTTTACCGCCGGAAGCTGTCGCTTATCTATGAGCCTGTCCAGGTGACTGTCCTGACCGATGAGAAATGGCTGGCCTTTGTGATCGAGCAGGTGCTTTCCAATGCGCTGAAATATACCCACGAAGGCGCGATTACCATCGAAGTGGAGGAGTCCAAAACGCTCTGTATCCGGGATACGGGCATTGGGATTGCGCCGGAGGATTTACCGCGCATTTTCGAAAAGGGCTATACGGGCTATAACGGCAGGACGGACAAACGGGCCAGCGGAATTGGCCTGTATCTGTGCAAGCGGATCTGTAAGAACCTGGGACACCGGATTTTTGTGGATTCGGCGGTGGACGAGGGAACCGTGGTGCGGATCTGTCTTCAGGAGGAAAAGCTGGATCCCCGGTGAACCGCCATGCCTCTTATGCGCGGCGCGGTCTGTGAAAATGCCGTCTTTCCGGATTTTTCGGAGTAAAATGTGACAGGAGTGTAAGAAATAGAGAGGGAAATGTAAGCCGATTCGATGGAGGCGCATTTCCCTTTTTGCTAGAATAAAGGCATCAAAGGAAAAGCAAGGAGGAATGACAATGAGTATTCTGGAAGTGAACGGACTTCGGAAGACCTATACCACCCGCCTGGGCGGAAATAAAGTCGAAGCTTTGAAAAAGGTGACCTTTTTCGTGGAAGAAGGGGAATATGTGGCCATCATGGGCGAGTCCGGTTCCGGAAAAACCACCCTTTTAAACATTCTGGCAGCTCTTGACAAGCCCACGGGCGGCACAGTGAAACTGGACGGACGGGACCTTTCCAAGATCCGGGAGTCCGAGATCGCGGCCTTCCGGCGGGAAAATTTAGGGTTCGTCTTTCAGGATTTTAACCTGCTGGATACGTTTTCCCTGGAAGACAATATTTATCTGCCGCTTGTGCTGGCCGGGAAATCCTATCAGGTCATGCACCAGAGCCTGGAACCCATTGCGGAGCAGCTTGGGATTACCGGGATTCTGAAAAAATATCCCTATGAGGTGTCCGGTGGGCAGAAACAGCGGGCGGCGGTAGCGCGGGCACTGATCACGGAGCCGAAGCTGATTTTGGCCGACGAACCCACAGGCGCCCTGGATTCGAAGTCTACGGACGAACTGCTCCGCCTTTTTAAAGCAATCAACCGCCAGGGGCAGACGATTTTGATGGTGACCCATTCCGTGAAAGCGGCAAGCCATGCGGGGCGGGTGCTGTTCATCAAGGACGGCGAGGTCTTCCACCAGCTTTACCGGGGAAATCAGACGGATGAGCAGCTCTATCAGAAGATTTCGGATACGCTGACGCTTCTGGCGACGGGCGGTGACAGACGATGAAGGGGAAATTTTATCCGCGGATTGCGTGGACGGGGATCAAAAAGAACAAGCAGATGTACCTTCCGTATTTGCTGACCTGCATGGGAATGATTATGATGTATTACATTGTGGCGTTTTTAAATGCGAGCAGCCTGCTGGATAATATCCGGGGAGGGGCCACGGTGCAGACCATGCTGGGGCTTGGCGGCTGGGTAATCAGCATTTTCGCGCTGATTTTCCTGTTTTACACGAATTCGTTCCTGATTCGGAGGCGGAAAAAGGAATTCGGCCTGTACAATATCCTCGGTATGGGGAAATGGAACCTGGCCAGAGTCCTTCTGTGGGAGAGCCTGATGACCTTTGGGATTTCCATGGCGGGAGGGCTTTTAGGCGGCATCGTATTTTCGAAATTTGCCGAGCTTGGGATGATGAACCTGTTAAAACAGGAGGTCACCTTCAACCTGGAGGCGGAGCCGAAGGTGATCGGTCACACGGCGGCGCGGTTTGCGGTGATTTTCTTTTTACTGTTATTAAATACGCTGCGGCAGATCCAGCTTTCGAATCCGATTGAGCTTCTGCGGAGTGAAAACGCGGGAGAGAAGCCGCCAAAAGCAAACTGGGTTCTGGCGCTTGCAGGGGTGGTGATCCTGGCGGCCGCATATTACATTGCGGTTTCCATCGAGGATCCGGTAGCGGCGCTGCTCTGGTTTTTCATTGCGGTGATTCTGGTGATCATTGCCACCTATCTGCTGTTTATCGCCGGGTCTGTCGCGATCTGCCGGATTCTGCAAAAGAACAAAACCTATTATTACAAGACGAACCATTTCGTGTCCGTGTCTTCTATGGTATACCGGATGAAGCGGAACGGGGCCGGGCTTGCGTCCATCTGTATCCTGTGTACCATGGTTCTGGTCATGATTTCGGCTACCGCCTGTATGTACATTGGATCGGAGGACAGTTTCCGGAAGAGGTATCCCAGGCATATTTCGCTGCAGGCTACGGTGGAAGGGCTGGAGATCCTGAATTCGGACAAAACCGCGGAAGTGAAGGAAATCTGTGAGACGGCCGCGCAGGAAAAAGGGCAGGAGCCAGTCAATGTACAGGATTACAGCATGGCCGGATTTACCGTATACCTGAATGGAGATCAGTTCTTTACGGATCTGACCATGTCGGATTTTCAGTATGGAATGTTTACGGATGTGTGGCAGGTTTTTCTGGTGCCCCTTTCGGACTATAACCGGCTGGCAGAGGCAGACGAGACTCTGGAAACCGGGGAGGCATTGCTTTACACAACAAAATCGGATTACGATTATGAAACCGTGACGCTTCCGGTCGGGGAGACCTTGCAGATCAAGAAGACAGTGCCGGAGTTCTGGGATAACAGCATTGATACGATGCAGGTCATTCCCACCATGTACCTGGTGGTGCCTGATCTGGAGACGTGTGTGGAGCCAATGCTGCCGCTTCAGTATGAGAGCGGGAATTCGATGGTAAAGCTGTATTGGTTTTACGGATATGATCTGGACTGTACGGATGAGGTGCAGGAGCAGGTTTGGGAACAGATTGAGGAAGAACTGCAGGACGTCGAGCTGAATGTTTCCTGCGAAAGCGCGGCCAGAAAGCGGGGAGAATACTATGGGCTGTTTGGCGGGCTGTTTTTCTTAGGGATCCTTCTGGGTATTGTCTTCGTCTTCGCGGCGGTGCTGATCATGTATTATAAGCAGGTTTCGGAAGGCTATGAGGATCAGGGACGGTTCGAGATTATGCAGAAGGTCGGGATGACGAAAAAGGAGATTAAGAAGAGCATTAATTCCCAGATCCTGACAGTGTTTTTCCTGCCGCTTTTGGCAGCGGGGGTGCATCTGGCTTTTGCGTTCCCGATGATCTCGAAAATGATGCCGCTTTTGGGTTTGACAGATATGAAGCTTCTGGCCATGGTGACTGTGGGATGCTATTTGACCTTTGCGGTGTGCTATGTGTGGGTGTACCGGATCACGTCCAGGGCGTATTACCGGATCGTGAGCGGGCCGGCCAGGTGAGGGTCAGGCCGGCGGGTGCTCGTAGAGCCTTGCAATGAATTCCTGGCGGTTGGTGACATGCATTTTCTTATACATGTTGGCAATGTGTTTGTAGGCGGTGGCCACGCTGATGCAGAGCCGCTCGCTGATGGAGGAAGGGGATGCGCCGGAGAGGAGGAGGCTGGCGATCTCCTTTTCCCGTTTGGTGAGGGAATATTCCCGGAACAGGAAATCGTCCTGGTTCAGGGCGGTGTTTTGGGCGGTAAAAAAGTTAATGAAAAGATTGTCTAAAAGCGGGCGCAGCCTGCGGATCAGCCGAAGCTCATCCTCGGAATAGGGGATGGGCTTTGTGCGGTCAAAGGAGAGGATGCAGCGGATGCAGTTGTGCTGGTCGGTCAGGCCCATGCCGAGGCAGTATTTGAGCTGCAGGGGGCGGACGTAGGTGGACTCGAAGAGGTCGTAGGCCTCGCAGGTGTCCTGGTCGGTCCAGTCGCAGACGTGGACTTTTTCGTTTTCGGACAGGTGGAGGGGTTCTTTTAAGGAGTAGCTGCTGACGGTGCAGCCGTCCAGGTAGTAGTCCAGAAAGGTCTGCCAGGTCTGCTTGTCGACGCCGTACAGGAGGGAGGAGCGGATCTTGCCGGAGGAGTCGAGGAAGAGGACGCGGGCCTGGTCGTAGGGGATTAAGTGGTGGAGTTCTTTGGCGATGGCGCCGCAGAAGTGGGTGGGGTCGTGTTCGTTTCCGCAGCGGAGAAGGAATTGGTACACGCGTTCGAGCGTGGCGGAAGATTGATTTTGCATAGGCGTACCTCCATTTAGACCAACTGGTACATCAGGTTCCATTCGGGCCATATCGCGGACCGTAGGAGTTTTACTGATCTGTGTCCAGTAAATGCATATAAATTCGAAGCAATAATCTGGTTTCTGCGGAATCGTAGTCTACGATCTCGCGGATTTTTTTTAATCTCGGAAGCAGAGAGCTGCGGTGGAGAAACATATCCTGGGCGGTTTCCGAGGCGTTGCATTCATGATCCAGATAAGACTTTAACGTATTCCAATAATCCACGGAGCCTTTGTGCCGGCGGAGCTTTTCCAGCTCCGGGATCAGCAGATCCTCCGGATCGAAGGAACCGCAGCAGTTCTGCAGCATATAGTCCAGAAGATAATCCCGGAACGCATAAAACAGCCGTCCGGGATGCTTTGCTTTTCCGGTTTTGAGTGCACAGAGGGACTGCTGGTAGGCGGTGCGGAGCTTAAAAATATCATGAAAGGGCAGGCTGCATCCTGCCTGAAAATTCATATCCTGCAGCATCGGCGTAAGCGTGGCAGAAAACGGTTCGGCGTCCCGGAAGTCGTCCGCCAGCGGAAGAATACAGACAAGATCCCCATCGTAAGAGAGGGCGGAGCATTCCGGCAGAAGCTGCTCCAGAGAGGAACAGAGGTATCCGGGCGGCAGCAGCTTATCGTGATTTGCGCTCTGAAGGGTGATACAGAGCCAATATTCGGGGAACGTCAAAGAATTCTGCGGGCCGGAAGCGATCTCCAGCGCCTGCATCAGCTCGCTCTTGCTTACCGGAAGGGATTCCAGAAGCTGCCGGAAAATCGACTTCAGCGTCACATAGTTTCTGCCGGGGCCTGCGGACTGCCGGACGAGGGCGGCGGTAATATATTCCGAAAACTTCTGAAACAGCAGGTAATCGCTTTTGCGGATGGGACGGCAGTCCTCCATGAGAGAACAGGTGCCGATGTATTCTTTATCCAGAAACAGGTTGACGCAGTAATTGTCCGTTCCGGCGTCCTTGTCTGTGAAGTGATAGGGCGCGTGGGAGGATGTCATTTTCCGGTAGTCGTTGTCAAACAAAACGCTTTTTCCGTGAGGAACATGGTCAAAGGAGCGGTTGATCTTACTCTCTTTTTTGCCGTTTACCGTGGTGGCTTCGCAGTAAGCCAGTATCCGGAGGCTGTAATCCGTAACGGCGATCCGGTTTTCAAAGATCGGAATGCTTACACGCAGCATTTCTTCGATATCGCAGCTGTGCTCTGCGATATCCTGCATTTTGGATTCCCACTGCAAAATGGTGTCATAAATCTTCTGCACTTCATTAAAAACATGAAGATAATCCGAAAAATTCCCGGCGAGGTAGAAAATTTCGGCGCAGCAGTTTCGGCGGATGCCGGAAGGGGCGGAGCCGAAGCAGATATAAAGGCAGGCAGTACGGAGGTCTTCAGGCAGCTCACTCCCGCGCAGGATATAAACGCCGCCCGGAACGGGAACGGTGCCTTTCATATAAAAAGCGGGGAGCAGAAGCGTCTGATCCTGGAGGGTTCTGCCGTATTCTGTGACCTGGAAGGATTCCGCCAGGATGTCTTTGATAATTTCCGAAGTAATATACATAATGCCGTCTCTTTCTGCCCGCAGGCGGGAAATCTGGGATGTTTGTGCTGTCTTCAGTATAAATTTTATCGGATACGAATGTCAATCTTTTTCTGATTTAAATAAAAAACAACGTTCTGAATAAAAACAAAAGAGAAAAATACGACAAATGACGAACAAAAAGAAAGAGTAAATATGGCATAATGCACAATTTAAATGTTTTTCGGATTTACCGGGGATTTTTTTCGGCAAAAGTCGAAAAAAACAGGGAAGATCCCTACAGGTTAGAGAATTTACGATTTGAGAAATGACTGATAAATTGAAGATACAGGATATTTTTGACAGGAAAAATAAAAAGCAGGAGGTATTTGTATATGGGAAACCTTTTTGAAGGAAGAGTGGCGGTCATCACCGGTTCCGGTCAGGGAATCGGCAAGGATCTTGCAAAGTATATGGCGTCAGAGGGCTGTAAGGTTGTCACGAACAACCGCAAAAAAGGCTCCTCCATGCAGGCTCATGACGGCAAGATCGTGAAATTTACGCCGGAGGAGGAAGCAAACATTAAGAAGGTGATCGGCGACGCGGATTCCGTAGCGGAGGAAATCATTGCGGCGGGCGGCGAGGCGATTCCCGTCTACGCGAATGTCTGTGTGAAAGAGGACTGTAAAAAGCTGATCGACGCGGCCGTGGAAAAATGGGGGCGCATTGATATCATCATCAACAATGCAGCGTCTACATGGACAGGAAACATCAAAGACATGACGCTGGAGGAGTGGGACGTCAACATCCAGTCGAAACTGGACGCATCGTTTTATCTGATGCACTATGCGCTGCCTTATATGGTGAAGCAGCATTACGGAAGGATTTTGAACGTAGCGTCTTCCGCGTTTTACGGATTGGAAGGAATGGCGGCCTATTCGGCGGCATGCAGCGGCCTGTGGGCCTTTACCAAAGCGGCGGCGCAGGATCTGGCGAAGGACAACATCACCGTAAACTGCTACACACCGCTCGCGGCAACCAGAAGCTGGTTTAATATGCTGGCGGAATACCGCATGGAGGGTATCCCAACGGAAGCGATCGAAGCCGGTTCCCCGGCGGGGATGAAGGTGACGCCCGAATACATGGTTCCGGCGATTGCCTACATGGCTTCGGAAGAATTTACAACGACCGGTATCATGATCAAGGTGGAGGCGGACGGTTCTCTGGCGATTTATTCAGAACCGCAGGAGCTGAACCCATGTCGGAAGGATTGTCTGAAGGAGGGGGCGTGGACGGTGGACGAGCTGCGCGACGTATTCCCGAATCAGCTTCTCAAGGACATTACCATCCGCAAGAGCACGCTGGCTGTCACGAAGTCGGAATATTAGGAGGCAGCTATGAGTAAAGTGATTCGGACTGTCCGGGGAGAGATTTCCCCGGAAAATATGGCGCTGCTGCGCTCCGGCACCGGGCTGTTTTCGGACGACTGTCACACGGCAGACGATGTCGAGTGGCTGACGAGAGAGTTATGTTATTTTAAGAACGCTGTCGGCGGCAATGCGGTTGTGGACGCGTCTCCCATCGGCATGCGCGGCAATGTGGAGCTGATCCGTCAGGCATCCGAGGCGGCGGACGTCCATGTGGTGGTGGCGACCGGATTTTACTACGAGATGGGAAGGCAGGAGAACCTGCGCAGCCTCACCGAGCAGCAGGTCTATGACATCTGCAAAAGAGAAGTGGAAGAAGGGATTGACGATACCGGCATCTATCCGGGGTTCTTAAAATGCGGGATGAGCTCTGCAGGGCCCGGTTCTGAAATACCGGAATGTGAACAGGCAGCGCTGCGTGCACTGGCAAAGCTGGCGAAAGAGACGGGGCTTTCCCTGCATGTCCATACGGCTGTGCCGATGACAGCCGAGCAGGTTCTTTATACGGCGGATGTCTGTCTGAAAGAAATCGGATTGTCTCCCGACCGGCTTTACATGATGCATCTGGATCAGTATCTGCGCGTGCCGCTGGACATTGACCAGTACATCAGAGACTTCAGCCAGACACGTACTGTGGATATCGAGCTTCCGTGCAGGCTGCTGGAGCGCGGCTGTACAATTGGTTTTGATTCCTGGGATTCGCTGGTCTCTATACTTCCGGACAATTTTGACCGGCTGAAAGCACTCGTGGAGCTGCTCCGCAGGGGATACGCGGATCAGATCGTACTGGGACACGACATCACAGATAAATCGCACAGTGCTTCCTGCGGCTACACCGGCTTTACCGGTTTTATGATGAATGGACTTTCGAAACTGTATGCGATGCCGGATCTGGTAAAGCCGGAGGACATTCACAAACTCGTATATGAAAACCCGGCAAGGCTGCTGGCGTTCGAAAAATGAAAAGAGGAGGAAATAGAACATGGCAAGGAAAGTAAAAGAAGCCACCAAATGCTATCCGTATAATGTATCGGATGTGAATCTGCGGGATGCGGACAGCAACATGCGGTTATACCGCGGCATGGGGACGCCCTGGGGAGCGATCAAAGGCTTTCAGGAGACTTACGACTTTACCAGCCGTCTCGGCGCGGCCTTCTGTGTGGCGACCATGCACACGATGCGGATCGTGATCCCCGACTATGACCGGCTGCAAACGCTGCTCTCGGACAACTGGGGACGCACGATGGATTATATCTGGAGCCCGGCTGCGGGACAGATCGAGCCGTTTGAAGACCGCTTCGATATCCCGCCGTTTCTGAAGAACGGGCAGATCCGCGCTGCGGTTTATGCGGATAAGGGCGACACGATGAACATGATCTCCGGAAAAATCTGGTATACGACAAACGACCGTTTTGAAAAGGAAATCCATCGCTGTGATTATGATATTGCCGGGCCGGAGGCCTGCGACCTTTCCCTGGGCGGCGGCTGCCATTTCTGCTACGGGCTGGCGGGCTGTCCCTTAAATGCCATGGACCCGGAGCGGATCGGAAACGGGGACGACTACTGCGTGGCGATCCAGGAGACAAAGCGGAAATACGGAAAGCATCCGAACACCAACGAGAACGATGAATTTGACGAAACGCACAGAGAATGGGCGGTTTACGGTCCGGCGGCAGCTGAGACGAGAAAAAAGCCATGGCCGAAGAAGCCGTATCCGGAATTTATTGACACCGGATATTTTGAGTCGCCGACAGGCGCCAGATGGACCGCCGGAGAGCTGTATCAGGACAACGTAAACGGCTTTGCGATCGCCTACGCTTACAATGCCATCGATCTGTACCGCAGCGTATTTTCAGCGGAAGAAAAGAAGCTGTGGGATCTGGTAACGCCGTCGCTGTTTGAGGCATGCGGAAAGTTTGAGTTCGTGGATTTTAACACCAGAAAAGCAACGAGAGACTGGATGAACGTTCCTGGAGACGTGGAGGACGGACGCGTGATGGGCGCATGGATTTCCCTGTGCTTCCAGTCAAGAAATGTAGATTGTACCTTTAAAAAGTTTGAAGAGGATGAAACCATCATTGAGGGCGACCTGATCCAGTGGGATATGCTCGGCATGTACCCGGAGCTGAACGGGCTGTATAAGCATATCTTTAACGGGAACGTAAAAACGCTGGTGGGCGCACAGTGGACCGTAGACATGGAAGAGGACTTTGAAAACAAGAAGATCCGTTACATCATCCACAAGGTTCCGATCGGCGCAAGAAAGCAGAAACCACATCTTGGCATCGACAATTTTGAGGACGCGCAGAACTAGGGAGAAGGGGGTACAGGATATGTTATTGATCAATACCGATGAGCGCTGCAGGGCGCAGCACGAAGCAGTCCGCAATACGGCAGGCTGGTATTATTTTACCCATCATCTGATCGAGGTCACGGGAACGGATGCATGCAGGCTCCTTGACCGGGTTTATGTTTCCAACATTGCAAAGCTGGCGCCAACCCGCGGACGTTACACTATGATGCTGACGGAGGACGGGATTCCGCAGGATGACTGCGTGATCTTCTGTCTGGAGGAAAACCGATACTGGATATCGAACCTTCATCCGCCAAGGACGCTGCGCGAGCTTGAAGAGCACAGTGAAGGGCTGGATGTGTCTTTCCGGAAGATCACAAAAGAAGTGGATATGTATGCGGTGCAGGGGCCGAACGCCTGCGCGATGGTGGAATCGCTGGCGGACAAAAACCCTTCCGCGCAAAAGCGTTTTCAGATCGTGGACAACCGCATCGGGGATTTGGAGGTAAAGATCGCAAAGGGCGGCTATACAGGAGAAGCCGGGTATGAAATCTATATCAAACCGTCAGAGTGCGAAAAGCTGGAAACAATCCTGGCGGAGGCAGCCCCGAAATTTGACGCTGTGAAGGTAGACGAGTTTGACGTTATGGCGTATACGCTGGCAACGGAAGCGGGACTGTACCTGGTGACGGACATCGACGAGGCCGATCCGTTTGTGAGCGGCCTGGAGTGGATGATCGACTGGTCGAAGGAAGATTTTCTCGGAAAAGCAGCCGTATCAAAGGCAAAAGAGGAGCCGCGCACGAAAGAGCTGATCGGATTTACCATCGACAAGCCGTTCGTAAAGGCGCACGGAGGGCCTTACGGCGCACAGATCGCGAAAAATGGAGAGGTGCTTGGTCACTGTACGAAATTTACGTATGGATTTACCGTGGGAAAATGGATCGGGTTCGCGCTGGTAAAAGCAGGGAAGGTAAAGACGGGCGACCAGATTCTGGTGGACTATGAAGACGCAGTTGTGACAGAAAGACCGTTCTATAAAAAAACAAACTAAAAGAGCTGTTCAAAGGAGGACACACAAAATGAAAGAAGTAGAAAAAATGATACCGGAAAATATTTCGGATCTCGGAATGATCGATGAGGACAGTGGGCTTCGGCAGTTCAGAGGGATGATGAGTCCATGGGATAAGATCAAATCTTTCAAGGAGACGTATCTTTTTCTGACGCGTCATGCAGGCCTGTATGGCGTGTGCTATATCAATGCACTGAAAATCATTGAGCCGGATTACGAGAAAAGAACGAGCGCTATGTCAGAGTGCTGGGGACAGAGTATCAAGTACATGTGGAGCCCGGAGAGCGGACTGAATATGAAAGAGAATTTCAGGGAAAAACAGTCCATTCCGCCTTTTATTAAAGATGGAATATACTTTTCCGCCTGTTTTGCAGACCAGGGAGATGAGTTCATGGCGATGCCGGGCTATATCTGGTATGCGACAAATGATTATGTAGAGAAAGAAATCCATCACTGTCCGTTTGATATCATCGGACCGGAAGCCTGTGACGTATCGATTGGCGGCGCGCAGAATTTTACGCAGTGTGCCTGCGGAGTGCCAATGAAAAACTATGAATCCGAACGAATGGGCTGCGGCGATCCGTACTGTCATGTCATTTTTGATACGGAACGAAAATACGGAAAGCATCCGAACGCAGACGGACATGACTGGGAAAAATGGGGGCCTGCACCCCAGGGAATGCGGGAAAAGGGCGCACCGAGAAAAGAGGAATGTGAATTCCTGACAACCGGCGAGTATATGTCGCCTTTGGGACAGCGCTGGACAGTGGGAGAAATGTATAAAGAGTGCGTAGGGTGGCCGCTGGCCTATTCTACCAATGCGGTTCAGGCAATGCGTGTACTGGTAAAGCCGGAGGATATGGAGCGGGCATATCAGATCGTCGATGTGATTTTTGATACTGCCGGAAAATCGCTGTTCGGCGATACAAACCTCAGAAAAGAAGCAAGAGAGTGGATGGGAGTGCCGGAATCCGTAGATGACGGACGCGTGTTGGGCGGCTATATCAGTATGATCTATCAGGCACGCTGCCTGGACTGGCGTTTTGTGGAATTCTCAGAAGAGCGTACCGTGATCGAATGTGACCGTTTTGGCCTGGAAATGATGGGACAGCATCCGGAGTTTGTGAGAGCTTATGAGGCATATTTTAATGGGATGGCGAAGACGCTTGTAAATTGTCAGTGGGTCGTAAAAGAGGACAAAACCGCTCCGAAGGATCGGGTACGATTTAACATTGAAAAAGGCTTGTACGGTTTCCGCCGCCAGAAACCGGGCTATCAGTTTGAGAAGGAGGGCGAAAAAAATGATCAGTAAAGACCAGAGCGTAAGAGAACAGCACCTTGCAGTCCGTAATTGTGGTGGATGGTATGATTTTACCCACCGCCTTTTGGAAATCGAAGGGGAGGATGTGACGGCATTTCTTGATTGGATCTTTGCCGGTGCAGTTGCTCGTGTAAAGGTGGGCGGAGCGAAATATACCGTTATGTTAGATGCTTCTGCCAGGATTCGGGATGATGTGATCATCTTTCGTTTAGAGGAGCAGAAATACTGGATTTCTACGCTGTATATGCGGGATCTTATCAAATGGCTGGACGGGCATAAGGGAACTTATCGGGTTTCCTATCGAGATGTTACGAAGGACTGGCAGATGTATTCCGTTCAGGGGCCGAAAGCCAGAGAACTTGTCAATGCAGTGGCAGAGCAGCCGGTGGATGAGCTGAAATTTTTCCATATTGCGGACAATCAGATGGACGGAGCGCCGATAAAAGTAGCAAGAAGCGGTTATACAGGCGAAAAGGTCGGATACGAGATCTATGTATCTCCGGCAGACGAACAACGGCTGACCGAAAAACTGGAAGCAGAGGGAACAAAGCTGGGCCTGATCCATGTGACAGAAGTGGATGTGATGGCTATGACGCTGGCCTGTGAAAAGGGCTTTGTGCTGATGATGGATCTCTGGAGGACGAATCCGCTGGAGGTTGGATTTGAAAAATCCATTGCCTGGGACACAGAGTTTATCGGGAAGGCGGCCCTGGAGCGGATTCGCGAGGAAGGCCCGAAGAGGGAGCTGCTTGGAATTACCGTGGATGATCTCGATGCACGGATTTATGGAGGGCCTCATGGGGCAACGGTCATGCTGGACGGAAACGTAATCGGCAAAACGACGAAATATACGTTCAGTCCGATTTTGAATAAGAGCATTGGTTACGTTCTTGTGGACAAAGGACTTGTCAAAGTGGGAGATACGGTGGAGATTAACGGGGTGAAAGCCGTAATCTCGGAACGCAGATTCCTTCCGTAAGGATGTTACGGCAGTTGGAGTAGACTTCAACTGCCGTTTTTTTGTGCAGCGCGAAAAATACATAAAATTGAGTATTTCGTTTTCCTGCGGAAAAAGATAAGATCATTTTACAAGAAACAATACCTGGAGGTGGTAAAAATGGCGGAAAAGGATGTGCAGAGACGCATGGACCCGGAGGCGCTGGCGAAGCAGAGTGCGGAGCATGCGCCTTCGCTTGCGGAGCTGTTTTGCAGATGCTTGGAAGGGAAAGTGGCGCTGGTGACAGGCGGCGCTTCCGGCCTGGGCTATGCGGTCGTGAACCGGCTGTGCGAAGCAGGGGCGAAGGTGGTGATCGCCTCCCGCGGCGAGGAACGCGGAAAAAAGGCAGTAGCCGATTTCCGGGAAAAGGGTTATGAAGTGAGCTGGGTAAAGACGGATGTGTCCGTGGTGGCGGACTGTTACCGGGCGGTGGATTTCGCAGTTTCGACTTATGGAAAGGTGGATATTCTGGTTTCCAACGCGGCGGGCTGGTCTTCCTGCTCTTATCTGGACGTGTCCGAGGAGCTGTATGACCGGATACTGGACGTGGATCTGAAAGGCTCCTATTTCATGGGACAGGCGGCCGCGCGGCACATGGTTGCGAACAAAATTAAGGGAAAGATCGTGTTCATTTCCTCCGCGGCGCACTTAGGAGAGGGCCAGTCGAATCTGGTGATGAACACCTATTATCAGGCCGCGAAAGCGGGCGTGACCGGACTGACCAGAGGGGCGGCCGAAGAGCTGAAGCAATACGGCATCAGCGTAAACTGCGTAGCGCCAGGCGGAATGCTCTCCGCAGGCGTCTTCACCCAGGGGACAGAGTATCCGGCCAAATATGGGGAAGCATATCAGGAAGCGCGCAAGAAACCCGCGCCGGAGACGCCCCTTGCAATGAACCCGGATGAAGTGGGACGCGTGGTCTTCGCCCTGTGTACGCCCATGGCGGACTTTATGTGCGGCGAAGTGGTGAACGTAAACGGCGGCGCAATGCTGAAATTCCAGACTATGCCGCTTAGCTATACGGTGGAGGGCTGCATCCCAGGCCCGCAGAAAGAATCCTGTTGAGAAAAGAAAGGAAGGTACGATTATGGCAAAAGGAAAAGGTTCCGATATTGAAATGATGCCGCTGGCGCAGGGAAGAAAGACCATCTGGCATTTACAGAAAATGAAGGACGAGGGCAAATTGATTTCGATGGTGGGCGTTGCCTATCTGGATCCGCTTTTTACGATGCTGTGTGAAAAGGCAGGGGTGGATCTGGTGCGCTACACCTGTCCTGGAGAAAGCGTGGAAGACCGGGCAAGGCTGATGCCGATGTGGACGCGCCTGATCCGAAAAAGCGCCCCGAACATCTGTCTGAATGCGGTAATGCAGAGCCAGCAGTATGCGGATAAATATACGGCCGTGAAGGAAGCGGCGATCCTGGTAGGCGACGGCGCGGATTCGGTGATGCCGATGGGCGTGACAAACGAAACCTGCCAGTACATGTCGGACAATCTGATTCCGGTGTTCGGCCATGTGGGATGCCTTTCCGGCTGGCAGACCGGCGCGTTTGGCGGTTACCGGCGGCAGGGCAAGACGGCGGAGGATGCCATGAAGGTTTTCCGCCAGGCCTATGAATATCAGGAGAGCGGGATGATCGGCATGACGACCGAGATGACCTCCAGACAGCTGACGGATCTGATCGCGAAGAAGCTGCGGATTCCGGTGATCCAGGTGGCGGCCGGAGGCGTGGCCGACGGTTCGGAGATGGTGATTTTCGACCTGCTGGGCTTTGTTCCGGGGGCTGCGCAGGCGAAGCATGGGAAATATTATGCGAATCTGTTTGACGATTCGATGAAAGCCTTCCTGGATTTCGACCGGGAAGTGAAGGAACAGGTTTATCCGGCTGAGGAGCACGGATGGGGAATGGACGAGAACGAACTGGAAAAATTCCGCAACGAGCTGGATCAGAAGTACCCGGATATCAAAAAATAAAACAGCGTGAAAAATGATGCCGTCGTGCCGTTTGGTGCGGCGGTATTTTCGCGCGCCGGGTCTGGCCGAATCCGCGCCGAGACTAGCCGAATCCGCGCCAGAGGCCAGCCCACCGCGCCCGGCGGCCAGACGACGTATCCAAATCCGCTTTCAAGGATAAAATTTCGCCAATTCCCAAAGCCCAGACAAATCCAGATAGCAAAACGCCAATTTCGACCTCCCGCATTCCCCATCTCCCCGGTAAAATAAGAAAAAATCAAACAGCAAGGAGGAGATACATGAAACTGAACGAGCAGATCGACCTCATTGATTTCTTCCGCCAGGTAAAAGCATGCCAGGGCGAGGTGCTGTTCCAGACCAGCGAAGGGGATACCTTAAATCTGGCCTCCACCCTTTCCCAATACCTGTTTACCTCGATAAGCGGAAACCAAAGCTATATCCGAAAAGGCGAAGTGCGCTGCCAGAATCCGGAAGATTACCAGCGCTTAAAAGCCTTCGGAAAGGAGGAACCAGCCGATGAGCAATGAAAAAATCATGTATGACCCCGCCCAGGATGCGGATTTCCAGGACCCCTATGTGGACGCCGAAGAATGGCGGGAAAGAAGCCTGCCGGACGGCAGAACCGTTTCCTTTTGCTATATCCACGGCGGCTTTGCGAAAAAAGGCGTAAAATTCCTGTTCTGCATGCCGGAAAAAGCGGCCTTCCGGGGACGGTTTTACCAATATTTATCCCCGTTCCCAGGCCCGGATGAGGAACTGGCATCCCTGTCCCGAAAAGGCGAAGACGACAAGATCGCATTCTGCCTGGAACACGGGGCCTATTACGTGGAGAGCAATATGGGCTCCAAAGCAATGTTCGGCCCCAAGCCGGAACCCCAGCTTGTCTGGAAATCCAGCGCGGCCGTGGCCGAATATTCCAGAATCAAGGCCATGGAACTGTACGGATGCGGACGGCCTTACGGCTACGTCTACGGCGGCAGCGGCGGCGGCTATAAAACCATGGCCTGTATTGAAAACACCAGAGCCTGGGACGGAGCCGTCCCCTTCGTGATCGGCTCCCCGGTCTCCCTGCCAAATACCATCACCATGCATGTCCAGGGCCAGCGCTGCCTGCGGAAAGCCTTCGGAAAGATCGTGGACGCCCTGGACGTGGGCGGAAGCGGGAATCCCTATGAAGACCTGACCGAAGACGAAGCGTTCATGCTGCGGGAACTTACAAATATGGGCTACCCGCCCATCACCTGGTTTCTGGAAGCGGAAGGAAAGATTGACGACGGCTCCCTTCCGGTGCTGCTTCCGGATGTAAAGGCTGCCGATCCGGCGTATTTCCGGGATTTCTGGGAAGTGCCGGGGTATCTGGGAGCCGACGAGACGAGCAGCGCGGTGCGGGACCGCTTACAGTTTCACGGAATTGTTAAGAGCGTCCACCTTCCTGGGGAACCGCTTCCAAAAGAGGAAACTGACAGCCGAAACGGCGTAGACGATGCCTGGAAAAAACTGCTGGCGGACGGAAACGGCGCATGGATCGAGCTGGAGGAGCTTCCGGCGGGTGAAGATCTGTACCTGAAAGGGACGACGATCACCTGCGAAACGGGCGCGGCAGCCGGAAAGCAGCTTTTGCTGGGTGAAATGAAGCGAAATCCGGGAACACCCGGCGGCTATCTGACCATCGGCATGTGCTACGGCCTGGACGACCTTCCGGGTGTTCTGGGAAAAATCCAAAAAGGGGATCAGGTGTTCCTGGACAACTCCGATTACATTGCAGTACAGTCCTATTACCGCCATCAGGTTCCGGCGGACCTGGCATTCCACGCATGGGATCAGTTCCGGGATGCGGACGGGAAACCGACGCTCCCCCAGCGGGAAAAGGTAATGGGATACGGCTATAACGGAACCGGAACCATCCAGGACGGGAACATCCAGGGAAAAGTCATCGTAATTCAGGCATTGATGGACGAATCCACCTGCCCATGGTGCGGCGACTGGTATCGCAGGAAGGTGAAAGCGGCAAAGGGCAGCGAGGAAGATTTTCGGATCTACTATATGGATCACTGCATCCACGGGGATGAATCCGGCATTGAAAGCACGATGCTGGTCAACTATCAGGGCGCGTTAAAGCAGGCGCTTCTCGACCTGGGCGACTGGGTGGAGCATGGGAAACTGCCTCTGGAAACCTCTCATTATCAGGTGAACGGCGGCCAGATTTCCATGACCGGTTCCGCCGGGGAGCGAAAGGGAATCCAGCCCGTCCCGGTATTGAAAGCGAACGGGGAAACCTGCGTGCGGGTGCGCGTGGGGGAGCCGGTGGTCTTTACCGCGGAAGCGGAAGTGCCGGACAATGCAGGAGAGATCACGTTGATGGACTTCGCGTTCGGAGACCAGGAACCCCTTTCCGGAACAGAAACATTCCGAATAAAAGGAACTTTTGAAACTTTTCAGAAAAATGGCCGAAACGGAGCCGTTTCCACCGTTACCCATACGTATGAACAGCTGGGCGTCTATTTCGCGGCGGTGAAAGTCCAGTCCCAGCGGACGGGTTGCGCTTCGGATGTTTATACGCAGGTCAAGAACCTGGCAAGGGCGCGGGTGATCGCAGAACCGTAAAAACTGGCGAACAGGGATAGAAATTCGTGTTCTGCGAAAGGCAGGACAAGAACAGACCCCTAAAAGCGAATTTGTGAATAGGCGTTTTTCAGGAAATCTTTATAATGAAACTATCAAGAGGGCGGGCGGAAAGCTTTGCCAGAACAGGGAGGAAAACAAAAATGAGAAAAAAATTAGCAGTTGCAGCCGTTATGATGAGCCTTTCGGCAGTAGGAGCCATTCCTGCATTTGCGGAGGAAGCGCTTACCGAGGGAATCTATGAACTCCAGGGCGACCCGGAAATCAGCATGCAGTGCTTCATCCGCTTCAATGAGGACGGCACCTACTATGGCTCCTTCTTCGACAAAGGCGTGGTAGAAGCGGGCACTTATGAAGTGCTGGAGGAAGAGCTGGAATATTACAGCGCCCCTGGGGAAGACGGAAATTACGAGGAAACCGCGGACAATGAGACGGCGACGGCCAGCCAGGTCATTGCGCTGACCTCCTACAAGGATGGTTCCGTACAGAAATGCGCCTTCGTGGACGATCAGCTCGTGGATATCACCCTGGGCGGCATGTCTACCCACAAGACCCTGACCCATAATCCGGACTATGCCTACGATCCGGAAAACGACGAGCTTCCGATTGTCGTACAGGTCTACTATGCAAACGAAGAAGAAGGCTCCAGCCTGACCCTCTACCATGACAAGACCTTTGTGGATTACACCGGGGACGTGGGACTGGAAGGAACCTGGGAAGAAACGGAAGAAGGCAGCTACACGCTGACCGACGAGGACGAAAAGGAATACACCTTAGTCGTAAACGAAGACGGAACCGCTGCATACACCCAGGACGAAACCACCACAACGCTGAAGGATTCCGTCGGCGAAGCCGAACTGCTCACTTTCGCAGCAGAGGATATCGAGGTCGGGCTTCCGATGGGCGTGGATATGCAGATTGTCTGCGCAGAGGACGGCACCTGCCAGGCGATTGTACTCGTCGAGGAAGTCGGCGCGGAAATGGTGGTAGACGAGGGAACCTATACCGTGACTGAGATTTTCAATTATACGTTTAACTTTGAAACGGCCGGGGAAATTGCAGGCGAAGCCGATTTCGCTTCCGCGACGGCGACCAGCATCGAAGTAAACGTGCCCTACAAAGCAGACGTAACGGGCGATTTCCAGGGAAATGAGACGCCGATGACGATTGACACCGTATTAAACGGAACCATTACGATGGGATAAAAATTATGAAAGCAAAAACGAAAAAGAACCCCTATGCGGTTTCCTGGAAAAAAGACTGGCAGAAAAACAAGACCGTCTACCTGATCTTTTTACCGGTATTCCTTTATTTCCTCATTTTTCACTATCTCCCGATGTTCGGGCTGGTCATGGCTTTCCAGGACTTCAGCCTGGCAAAGGGGGTATTCCGAAGCCCCTTTAACGGCCTGGACAACTTTATCGAACTGTTCAGCGGGGAAGCCTTCCCGAACGCGCTGAAAAATACGCTGATCATGGCGGCTTTTTCCCTGACCATCGGATTCGCGGCTCCCATCGTCTTCGCGCTTCTGATCACCTCCGTGAAAAACAAGAAGCTGCGGCGGACTTGCCAGACGATCTCCTATCTGCCAAACTTCGTGGCAGCCGTGGTCGTGACCAGCCTGGTAAAAATGTTCCTGACTTACGACGGCCCGCTGACGGCCCTGCTGACCTCCTTAGGGTTTGAACAGCAGAACTGGCTGGCCAATGACAAGCCGCCGGTCTTCTGGGTCATCAACTGCCTGATGGGCGTCTGGCAGAGCTTTGGCTACGGTTCCATCCTGTTTGTGGCCTCCATCATGAACATCAACGGGGATCTTCACGAGGCGGCGGCCATCGACGGCGCCACCCGCTGGCAGCGGATTTGGAAAATCACGATTCCGTCCATCATGCCAATGATCGTTATGATGTTTGTTTTGCAGATCGGCCTGATCTTCAAGACAGGAAGCGACAAGATCCTGCTGCTGTACATGCCGCAGACCTATTCGGTGGCGGACTGCCTGTACACCTACACCTACCGTCTGGGCTTCGGCTCCAGTCCGGATTTCGGGCTTGCGGCCGCTTCCGGCCTGTTCCAGTCCGTTGCCGGGACCGTCCTGCTCCTGCTCTCCAACAAACTGAGCCGGAAATGGTCGGACGCATCACTGTATTGATCGGGAGGAAACTGCGATGAGAAAAAAGAAAAAGCTTAAGGGCCGCTATGACGGCGGCATGGTGGACAATCCCACCCTGGGCGGAAAAATTGCAAACGTCATCATTACGCTGGTGGTCATTTTCCTGGCAGCCATCTGTCTCCTTCCGATGTGGCATGTGCTGATGTCCTCCATTTCGGACGGCTTTTCGCTCCTGTCTTACAAAGGGCTGGTGTGGAAGCCGGTGGGGAAGGTAAACCTGGAAGGGTATAAGCTGGTGCTTCAGGACTCCGGAATCCTGACCGGCTATCTGAACACGATCATCTATGTGGTGGGAACCACAGGCCTTGGATTTATCCTGAATGTGATGGGCGGCTACGCCCTGAGCAGGCCTACGAAGCTTTCCGGGGCCATGACGGTCTTCATCATGTTCACGCTGATGTTCAGCGGCGGCATGATCCCGACCTATATGGTCATGAAAACCATTGGCCTGGTGGGAACCCGCTGGGCGGTGATCTTCTCCGAAGCGACGATGGCAATGTACGTAGTAATTGCCTGCAATGCCTTCAAAAGCGTTCCGGAAGCCACTGTGGAAGCCGCCAGGATCGACGGGGCGGGCCATTTCCGGATCATGTTCCAGATCATGTTCCCCCAGTGTAAGAGTTTATTTACCGTGACCCTGTTAAATACCTTTATCGGTTCCTGGAACTCCTGGCTGACCGCCTCGATCTATGTGCCGGGCGACCGTTCCAAATGGCCTTTGCAGCTTGTCATCAACGAACTGACGTCCAACAATGTGAATTTCCTGGAATCGGCGAACCCGAATTATTCCCGGTATCTGGTGCAGTTCGCGGTGATCATTGTGGCCACGCTGCCGATTCTGATCGCCATCCCCTTCTTCCAGGATAAGATCGAGGCGGGCGTGATCCAGGGCGGCGTAAAAGGCTGACCATGTGCGATAAGAAAGGAGAACCGTTATGAAACATCAAAAACAGGCGCTGGCGCTGTCCCTTGGACTCGTCTGCGCAGGAAGCCTTTGCCTGACCGGATGCGGGAAAAGCGAAAGCGGCAACAGCAGTTCCTCCGGGGAGGACGTACATTTTTCCTGGTGGATGACCGCGGCGGAGAGCACGGATTATTATACAGACTATACGGAAAATCCGGTGCTGAAGTACATTACAGATACGATGACTTTTGAAAATGCCGAAGGCGGCCAGAGCACCATTTCCTTTGAGGTGCAGGCCCCGCCCTCCGGAAAAGAGGAGGATAACTTTAATACCCTGTTAAGCACGGATTCCTACACGGACATCATGGATCTGACCTTTTACAGCGGTTCCGCGGCGGAACTGTACGAAGAGGGAAAGATTCTGGATCTGACGGAATACATCGACAAGTACATGCCGAACTATAAAGGGTATCTGGAAGCGCATCCGGAAGTGGCGAAATATGCCACCATCAAGGTCGGCGACGAGGAAAAATATCTGACGCTGACCTCCGCCAGCGACAGCATTGACGCCTATTCCCAGGATTTCGGTTTCTGCTACCGCCGGGACTGGATTCTGAAATACGGGAAACAGCCGGATACCCTGTACGACCCGATGAAGGACGACGCGCCGACGGAAAACCCGAACGCCGGAGAAGCTTTTACCGGCTATTTTACCCTGGATAACGAGGGCAATGAAATCCATGAGGAAACCTACAGCGATACGGTCAACGGCGACAGCTGGGTGGACGACATCGTATTCCCAAGCGGCAATCCGGACCCGACCTACATCAGCGACTGGGAATGGATGTTCGAAATCTTTGAGACTGCCCTGGAAGAAGAAGGAATTACGGACGGCTATGCGCTGAGTATTTATTATCCGGGCTACAACGCAAACGGCGACCTGGTCTGCGCCTTTGGCGGCGGCGGCCCCACCTGGTACAATGCCGGGGATGAGATCAAATTCGGCGCTGTCACCGACGACTTTAAGGCCTATCTGGAATGCATGAACCAGTGGTATGAAAACGGCTGGCTGGACAAGCAGTTCGCCGAACGGAGCGCGGACATGTTCTACCGGATCGACGAAGTTTCCTACCGTTCCGGAAAAGTAGGGCTCTGGATGGGCGCGCCTTCGACCCTGGGTACGCGGCTTTACGCTGCGGAACAGACCTATACGGATGGTATCATGGTGTTCGCGGCCCCGCAGCCGATCAATGATATTTACGGCGGCGAGGAACAGCAGCTTCAGATTCCGTATACCATGTACCAGGCAGAGCTTTCCGGCGGCGCGGTTGTGGTTTCGGACAAGGCGAAAGATAAGGATCTGCAGGTGCTTTTCGAATTCCTGGATTATCTGTACTCCGAAGAAGGCTCCATTCTGCGGACAATGGGCCTGAGCAAGGAACAGATGGAAGCATGCCAGAATGAAACCTACAAAAAGCTGGGGCTGGACGAAGGCGGCTATACCGTGGAAACCATCGACGGGGAAACGTATTACCGCTATGCGGCCCTCCTGGAAGAGGACGATGGCAATGTAAAGAGCGCCATGACCGGAAACCGCCTGCCCGGCCTGCGATGCAGCAGTAAAATTGTCTATTCGGATACGGAAACCATGCAGCACAACCGGGAATTGTGGGTCTGCTACGAGGCCACCGGATTTTTGGGCGGCCAGATCAACGGCCGGCGTACCGCCGAACGCATGAAGGAGCACGGAAAGATCCGTTCCCGGATTGAAAACGAATACATGTACATCAATGTGCCGAAATTTATCAAAGGGGAAAAGAACCTCGAAGAGGACTGGGAAACCTTCTGCAAAGACCTGGCGAAACGGGATTATCAGAGCGTGTGCGACGGTTATAACGAAGCCCTCGAATAGCGCGGTTTCTCATTGAAAAAGCGGTCTCCAAATGTTATCATAAAAGAAAACTTAAAAATAACAGGAGGAGACATGCAGGATTATTTTGACGTGAAACAGCCAAAGCTGCGCCTGCTTGCCGGTATGCTGTACCATGCCTGCGAGCTGGGCGCCTGGTGTTTCGGAGAAAACGGGGATCTCTACTATACGACCTGCGTTTATGAAAAAGAACTGAAAGGGTTCTTCGCGATCAGCGGATGCCTGGACTATGCCCTGCACGAGCGGACGGAATGCGACCGGCCGTTTTTGATGGAAGATTCCATCGGACTTGTCTGGGTGGGGGAGCATACCGTCGTGGATACGGCCACCGGATGGAAGGCGCTGATCGTGATCGGACCCTTCTTTTACAGCAGCGTTTCCCTGAAAAACGTGGAAAACCGCCTGCGCACGATGAACATCCCGCTTCCGATGCGCAGCAGCTGTCTGAAAATCCTGGACAAGGTTCCAGTGCTTAGTCATGGGCTGATGTTCCAATATGTAAAAATGCTGCACTACACGGTCACCGGGGAGCCCCTGAAGCAGGAGGAGATCCTTTTACAGGCCCCAAAGGAAAAACCGGAAGAAACGCCCAGAACAGACCGCGGGAGACTGGGTGAATATGAGCGGGCCTACAGCACTGAGCAGACGCTTTTGCAGTTTATCCGGGACGGCGGGACGGATTTCCAGCATTTCCGGGCCGGAGGCGCCCGCCATGAGATGATCGAGATCGAAGACTTTCAGACGGGTGCGCCTTTGCGCGAGTCGAAAGATCTCCTGCTGATCTTTACGGCCCTGTGCGCCCGGACGGCCATCGAAAGCGGCGTGGCCATCCCCACCGCAAAGGAAGAAGAGGTTTCCTGGATTCAGAAGATCGAGCGGGCGAAAACCGATTCCGAACTGATGGAATTGAACATTGCCATGGTGGAGCGGTTCGCCGCTCTGGTGCGCAAGACAAAGCAGAATCCCGATATTTCCGTGCCGATCATGCGGTGCTGCGACTATGTGCGCACGCATTTTGACGAGCCGATCGATTTAAAAAGCATTGCGTCGGAAGTCGGTTATACGGAATATTACCTGGCGCGGAAATTTCAGAAGGAGGTGGGCGTGCGCCTGCTGGATTACATCAAGGACGTCCGGCTGGAGTACGCCAAGGTCTGGCTGATCTCCACGGAGAAGAGCATTCAGGAGATCAGCGAGCAGCTTCAGTTCGGCACCCGGAATTATTTCAGCCGGATTTTCCGGGAAAAGACCGGGATGACCCCGGCCCAGTACCGGGAGCGGGTGCAGGCCCGGCCGGAGGAGCAGACGCAGAAAGGGGAGTAACGATGCGATATCTTGAGAATTGGAACGAAGGATGGAACTTTGCGAAAGCCGCGAACCTGGAAGAGGCGCGGACAGCGAAGTGGGAGGCCGTTTCCCTGCCCCACACCTGGAACAATGTGGACGGCCAGGACGGCGGAAACGACTATTACCGGGGCAGGTGCCTCTATGAGAAGACCTTTGAAAAGCCAAAGGCTTTTGGAGAAGGAAAGCAGGTTTATCTGGAATTTCAGGCGGCGGCCATGATCGCGGATGTCCTGGTAAATGGGAAGAAGCTCGCGCACCACGAAGGCGGGTATTCCACGTTCCGGGTGAATCTCACGGATGTTTTGGAAGAGACGAACCGCATCCAGGTCTTCGTCGATAATGCGGCCAATGATTTTGTCTATCCGCAGATGGCGGATTTTACGTTTTACGGAGGACTGTACCGGGATGTGACGCTGATCGTGGTTCCGGAGGATCATTTTGAGCTGGAAAAAGACGGGACGCCGGGGATGAAGGTGACGCCGCAGGTGGAAGAGGGACGCGCCGAAATCGCGCTGGAAGCCTGGGTTCCCGGCGGCAGAGGGCAGGTGCGTTTTACCGTCGATGGCATGTCGAAGACCGCTGAAGTGAAAGACGGAAGCGCAAAAGTATCGCTTACAATCGAAAATGTCCATCTCTGGGACGGCGTGAACGACCCGTTTTTGTATACGGCGAAGGCTGAACTGCTGATCGGGGAGGACATTGCAGATGAAATCGTCCTTCCATTTGGATGCCGTACTTTTGCGATTGATAAAGAAAAAGGATTTTTCCTGAATGGGAAGCCTTATCCCCTGCGGGGCGTCAGCCGTCACCAGGACCGGGTGGACGTGGGGAATGCCCTGACGGAAGCCATGCACCGGGAGGATATGGCGATCATAAAAGAAATTGGAGCAAATACTATCCGGCTGGCCCATTACCAGCACGCCCAATATTTTTATGATCTCTGCGACCGGGAGGGCATGATCGTCTGGGCGGAAATCCCCTATATTACGAAACATATGGAAAAGGGGCGGCAGAATACCCTGGATCAGATGCGGGAACTGATCGTCCAGAATTACCATCATCCTTCCATCGTGTGCTGGGGCCTTTCCAATGAGATCACAGCCTCTGGAACCGTCACCGAAGACCTGATCGAGAACCACCGCCTGTTAAACGACCTGTGCCACCGGATGGATTCCACAAGGCTTACGACGATGGCCCATGTATTCATGCTGGAGACGGAAAGCCCGCTGATCGACCTGCCGGACATTGGCAGTTACAATCTGTACTTTGGCTGGTACTTAGGCGAGCTTTCCCAGAACGACGAATTTTTCGACGAATTTCATGAAACCTATCCGGAGCGGGTCATCGGCCTTTCGGAATACGGGGCGGACGCGAACCCGCAGTTCCAGGCTTCCGAGCCGGAGCGGGGCGATTACACGGAGTCTTACCAGTGTCTTTACCATGAGCATTTGCTCGCATGCATCGAAGCGCGGCCCTACCTGTGGGCGACCCATGTCTGGAACATGTTTGATTTTGCCGCGGACGGCCGGGACGAAGGGGGAGCCCATGGCCGGAACCAGAAGGGCCTTGTGACCATGGATCGGAAGCTTAAAAAGGACGCCTTTTATCTGTATAAGGCGGCCTGGAGCCGGGAACCTTTCGTGCATCTGTGCGGCAGGCGGTATGCAGAGCGGGCGGAAGCGCAGACGGAGATCAAGGTCTATTCGAACCAGCCAAAGGTATCCCTGTATGTGGACGGGAAGCTGACAGAGACGCAGGAAGGGAGGACGGTTTTCCGGTTTCAGACGGTGCTTTCCGGAGAACATCTCATCGAAGCAAAGGCGGGCGCGTGCACCGATTCCATGCGTATCCGCAGAGTTCCGGAGCCGAACAAAGCCTATCAGTTTTTAAAGGAAGGCGACGTGGTGAACTGGTTTGACCGGGATACCTATAAAAAAGATTTTTACGGCATCAAAGACCGCTTAAAGGACTTGCAGGCGAATCCGGACGCCGCCAAACTGACGGATGAGATCATGGCAAAAGCCCGCGCTTCCAGAGGGGATGTGGCGAAAAGTACCCAGGGAAATGAAAATCTCCGGAAGATGATGGGCGGGATGAGCCTGGAAAGCGTATTAAAGCAGGTGAAAGGCGCGGTGCCCGCAGAGGAAATCCAGGAACTGAACCGGAAGCTGCAAAGTATCCGCAAGCCGGAAGCGTAAGATGGGGCGCGGGAAGAACCGTAGGAACCTGTTCAGCCTGAAAAAGCAGATTTCCAGATTTTTGCTTCTGGGAATTCTGCTTCTTCTGCTGCTGTTTGGCATTTTGCTGGCCGTGCTGGTGGGTTCCTATCAGAAAAACCAAAATGAACAGCGTCTGAGCGATCTGGAATCTTACGCGGAAACGCTGGATAACAGCATCGTACAGTTAAACGGCGTGGTCGGTTCGATTTATTCCACGAACAGCGCGTTTGAGGGCATTGACCAGTACCGTGTCGTGACGGAGGAAGTCGATTACACCTTTACGCTTCGGAACCTGTTAAAAATCCAGGTACAGGCGAACAAAAACCTGAGCGGCCTGTTCCTCTATTATGACAATCTGGAGAAAGAACTGTACTATGTGAGTGAAAAAATGTCCTATGAGGTGAAGGAAATCCTGAAGCAGGGCGGACGCACCTTCGGCCAGGCTCTCAGCAGCCAGATCTATACCCATGAGCGGTATGTGCTGGAAGCCGGGGAGGAGATTTTCTACAATGTCTTTCTGAAAAAGACCGCGGCATCCATCAGCGGATGTGTCAGCTTAAGCCTGGGCCTGCCGGATACGCTGGAACATAAGGCGGCTTACGGGGTTCTCTGTGACGGGGTGTTCTACCAGACGGCCGGAGCGCAAACAACACTGGATTCAGAAATTTGTAAGATATTGGTTTCCGGGAAAAACCGGATACCAGGCGCGGTGGTATATTTGAGGGAGCTTGGCACGACGGATTTGGCCGTTGTCGAAATCCTTCCGATGAGCCTGTGGCTGTATGTGAATTGGATGCACCTTGCACTGGCGGCTCTTGGAGTTGCGTTTGTGCTGCTGTCCGTCCGCATTTACCGTCTTGTCACGCGGGAGCTGATCCGGCCGCTGGAAGATATGACCAGCGCCTTGCGGCAGATCCAGGAAGGCGTATGGGAAGTGAACTTCCAGGCGCCGAACCGGGTGGAAGAGATCGAGAATGTCCGGCAGACCGTAAACGTAATGCTGAAAGAAATCGAGCAGTATAAAATCCGCACTTACGAAGAACAGTTGGAGAAACAGAAAACCCAGCTTCAGTACCTGCAATTGCAGCTCGCCCCGCATTTCTATACGAACTGCCTGAAAAATGCCTACTATATGCTGATGCTGAAAGAATATGACAATGTGGAGCAATTTTTGCTGTGCCTGTCCACCCATCTGCGCTACCTGCTGCAAAAAGATACGACGATGGTTACTGTCGGGACAGAGCGAGACTTTGTGCAGAATTATCTTCAGCTTCAGAGACAGATGACCACGAAGGCATTGCTCTGCGAGATGCAGATCGACGAGGAGGCGCTGGAAGAGGAAATCCCGATTCTGGCCTTACAGACTTTCGTGGAAAATGCGGTGAAATATGCCCGCGGGCAGGAAACGGCGGAGCTTCGCATCCGTATTCAGGTGCGCCTGCGAAAGACCGCGGAAGGGGATTACCTGGACATCAGTATCCGCGACAACGGGCCGGGCTATCCGGAGGAGGTGCTTCATATGCTGAACCAGGAAGAGCCTTCCGAAGAACAAAGCCTGGGCGTTGGCATCCTGAATTTACAGAGCCGTATCCGGCTTTCCTACGGGGCGGATGCGAGCTGGTATTTTGAAAATTCCGGCGGTGCGTGCAGCGAATTGATTTTGCCGGTAGGAAGGGGGAAGGAAGATGAACGTCCTGTTGGTGGATGACCAGGAGAAGATCCTGGAGGCGACGAAGAAGCTGGTGGACTGGGAGAGCCTGGGCGTGGCGGAAGTGTTTACCGCGGATAACGCGGCGGCGGCCAGACGGATTCTGGCCAGTCAGGCGGTGGAGATCGTCCTGGTGGACATTGAAATGCCGGGAGAGAACGGCATCGAGCTGCAAAAGTGGATTGCAGAAGAATATCCGCAGACAGCCTGCATTTTCCTGACTTCCCATGCGGATTTTGGCTATGCGCAGGAGGCGATCCGGGGCGGCGCCTTTGACTACATCCTCCAGCCGGCCAGTTTTGCGGAGATCGAGAAAGTGGTGGGGCGCTGCATCCGGCGGATGGAGGAGAAAAAGCAGATTCTCACAAAGGCGCGCCAGTATGACGACAGCCTGTCCGGGGATTATCTGGCCAATGAGCCGAACCTGGCGAAGATCCGGCGGCCGGACGGGGCGCTGTGGGGGCGGTGGCTGATCCGGCAGGACACGGCGCTGGTGAAAAACCAGATCGAAAATCTCTGCCGTCTGGCAGAGGAGGAAGGGTATCTGACGGTTGGATATTTGCAGAAAGTTGTGCATGCGTTTTTGGAGGCCTGCTCCATTGCCTGTTATGAGCAGAAGAAAAACCTGTCCGACCTGTTTGACGAGCGGTTTACTTATGAGGAGATGCTGCATGCCTGTTCCAGCGCGGAAAAGTTGTGCGAGGGCGTGGAGTTCTGCCTGAACCGGTATCAGAACCTGATTTCGGAAAATGGAGGGGATACGACGTATTCTGTCCAGGAACGGATTGCGGAAATTCTGCGTTATCTGGAGGAAAATATGGATCGGATGATTTCGCGCAGAGAGGCGGCCAAGTATGTGTTCCTGAATGAGGACTATTTTTCACGGATGTTCCGGAAGGAAACCGGGATGGGGTATAAGGAATATGTGCTGAAGCAGAAGATGGATTATGCCGGGAAGCTTCTGCGGGAGACGAAGATGCCTGTGGCACTGGTGGCTTCGAAGGTGGGGTATGAGAATTATACGAATTTTACGCAGATGTTCCGGAAGAGTACCGGGATGACGCCCACGGATTACCGGAAAGAGACTTTGGAGGGCGGGAAGTCAGAAAACTGATAGTCCAAGTCGGAAAAAAGCTATTTTGCAAGGAGCTCCCTGTGTAGAATCATAAGTGTAAAGAAAAACCACCGGTTTTCAAACAGAAGGGAGAAAAAAATGAAGAAAAAACTTGCAGCAGCTTTCTTAGCAACAGCCATGATGGCAGGGGTAATCGCAGCACCGGCGGCAGCGGAAGAAATGGTAACGGTATCCTTGTATATTCCGACCCTGGCGAACTATTCCGAGGATGCGATTACGGAGGTCGAAGCCGCATTAAATGAAATGCTGGCGGAGAAGTATGGCATTCAGGTAGATCTCCACTATATCGAATTTGGAAATTTCGAGACGTCGATCAACCTGGCTATGACCACCGACGAACTGGACGTGACCTGCTTTTTCGACCAGGACGGCGGCCTTTCCAAATATGTGAATAATGGACAGCTTCTGGACATCACCGATTATTTTAACAATGCGTCAGAGGAATTCCGTTCCACCTTTACCGAAGCGGAATGCTTGAAATCCAGTATTAATGGACGGATGTACAGCGTAGCGCGGAAATTCCAGTACGGCGGAAAAGGCGTTGTGCTGATGAATGCGGCGATTGTCGAAGAACTGGGAATCGATCCGCTTTCCGTAACAGATATGGACAGTCTTGGCGAAGTGCTCTATCAGGTTCACGAGGCGCATCCGGAGATTTATGCGCTTGCACCCCAGTCTTCCGCGGATATTTCCTGGGTAGAACCCTGGGATAAGGGTGTTGGCGGCACGATCTTCCTGTTTACGGACAGCGTGGAGTCCACAGAGCTTGGAAGCCTGTTCGAACTGGATTCTTTCGCAGAGTTCTGTTCTTACACGCATCAGTGGTATGAGGACGGCCTGATTATGTCCGATATTTTGAGCAATACGATGGAGGGCGCGCCTCTGGTGAATTCCGGCGCGGCGTTTGCCTGCTTTGTGAATGCGGATATTGACCCGGCCAATGCGGCTTACCCGAATACGGTGGTTTCCGGCGACCTGATAGCTCCCCGTGCGACAGCATCCGATATCGGAAATCTTCAGTACGGCATCAGCGCCAACAGCGCGCATCCGGACGAGGCCTTTAAGCTTCTGGAAGCAATCTACACGGACGAAGAAATCGTGACGACCCTCTGCTACGGAATCGAAGGCGAACATTATATCCTCAATGAAGACGGACGTGCGGATTTCCCGGAAGGAATTTCGTCCGAAAATGAGCCTTACGGCGGTTTTGTGGCGACGGCGGTTTACCCGAACTACATGCTCGCCCCGGTAAAAGCCTCCGCGACGGTAGACAATTACCAGGAAGCGGTGGACGAATGGAACAACAGCTTAACCGTTTCCGCAAATGTTGGCTTTTTATTCGACATTTCGGAATACACCGATTTTGTAACCGCTTATACGAATCTGAAAGACAAATATTATTATGCGGTGAAGGGAGGAACCGTTGCACTGGAAGACGTTCTTCCGAGTATCCAAAGCGAGCTGGAAGCCATTGGATTCTACGACGTCCTGGCGGAAGCCCAGAGCGAACTGGATGCCTACTTAGAAACAAAATAACAGATGCGCGGCAACATGGGCGGCCGGTTTTCCTTGCCGACCGCCCTTTTTCTACCCTTTTGGAGGTGCAGCTATGCGAAAAAAAGCCAAAATCGGAAAAAAGAGCCTCTGGAAATACCGCGATCTGTATCTGATGCTTCTTCCGGGCGCGCTTTATCTTCTGATCAACAATTATCTGCCAATCGGCGGCCTGATCCTGGCCTTTAAGAAATACGACTACACGAAAGGCATCTGGGGAAGCCCCTGGAACGGCCTGAAAAATTTCAAATTCCTGTTCAGCACCAGGGACGCGGCCCTGATTATCCGCAATACCCTTGGTTATAACTTCATCTTCATCGTCCTCGGAACGGCTTTCGCTGTCCTCGTGGCTATTATTTTAAATGAAATCCGGGCGCAGCTCCCGAAAAAGATTTATCAGGTGTTCATTCTGGTTCCCTATCTGATTTCGATGGTCGTTGTCAGCTACATTGTCTTCGCTTTCCTGAGCACAGACAACGGCTACATCAACAACGTGATCCTTGGCAAGAAAATAAACTGGTACATGCAGCCAAAATACTGGCCGTATATTCTGGTTTTTGTAAACTTATGGAAAAGTTTCGGGTACAACAGCATCATTTACTATGCGACCGTAATCGGCATCGACACGTCCCTTTATGAGGCGGCCGTGGTGGACGGCGCTACGCGCTGGCAGCGCATTTGGCACGTGACCCTGCCGGGGCTCCGCCCGACGATCATCACCATGACCCTGCTGGCCATCGGCCGGGTGTTCTACTCGGATTTCGGCCTGTTCTATCAGGTGCCGATGAATTCCGGGCTGCTCTATGATGTGACGACCACCATTGACGTGTATGTTTATAAGGGGCTGATTCTGTTAAACGATATCGGAAGATCGGCTGCGGCGGGCTTTTTCCAGTCCATCTGCGGATTTCTTCTGGTGCTGACGGCAAACTTTATCGTTTCGAAAATCGATAAAGAGAACGCCCTGTTCTGAGGAGGGAAAGAGAATGGTACAACATGATCGGTTACAGCAGACTTTGATGCATCTTTTCATGATTTTGCTGGTTTTATGCTGCGTGCTTCCGTTTTTGCTGATGGTTTCCGCTTCTTTTACCGAGGAGGCCACGCTGGTGCGGGACGGCTACCGCTTTATTCCGAAGAAATTCAGCCTGGAAACGTATACCTATCTTTTTAAAAGCGCGAAGACGATTTTCCGGGGCTATGGAATGACGATCCTGGTCACGGTGCTGGGAACGATCCTGAATTTAACGCTGACAATCCTGTTCGCGTACCCCTTATCCCGGAAGGACCTGCCGTACCGCAGCGTGATTTCCTTTTTCCTGTTCTTCACAATGCTGTTTAACGGCGGGCTGGTGCCGACGTATATGATGTATTCGAACGTGTTTCACATCAAGAATACGATCTGGGCGCTGATCGTTCCGGGGCTGATGATGAATGCGTTTTATGTGATTATGATGCGCTCGTTTTTTACGGCGAGCATTCCGGACGCGCTGGTGGAGGCAGCCAGGCTGGACGGGGCCAGCGAATGGAAGGTGCTGCTGAAAGTGGTTCTGCCACTGTCGAAGCCGATGATCGTGACCCTGGTGCTGATGGTGGGCTTAACCTATTGGAACGACTGGATGAACGGCCTGTACTATGTAAATGACCAGAGCCTCTACACCGTCCAGATGATCCTCAACAATATGATTAACAACATTCAGTTTCTGTCCAAGAATGCCAGCCTGTTCGGGGCAGAAGCGGCCAATCTTTCCATGCCGACCGTGGGAATCCGTATGGGAATCGCCGTCATTGCGGTGCTTCCGGTTCTGGTGGCCTACCCATTCTTACAGAAATACTTTGTGAAGGGGATTGTCATCGGCGGCGTAAAAGGATAATACAAGCAGGAGGAGTTTTTTATGATTCAATATCAGACATTTTCCCTGGAATTCCAGGGAGTGGAGCCTGCGGGCTCCCAGTCGGTAATTGACCTGAAGGCGGTGTTCACCTGCCAGGGAACTGCGAAAGAGGTTTCCGGTTTTTATGCGGGAAACGGGCGGTATCTTGTCCGTTTCCTGCCCCAGCAGACGGGGCTTGTGCGGTGGCAGGTGCGCGGGCTGTTTATGGCGGAAGGGGAAGAAGAGTGTCTTCCCTGTACGGACAATGTGCACCATGGGCTGGTGAAACCGGACGGAACCGCCCTGCGGTATGAGGACGGAACGGCCTGCCGTCCTTTTGGGACAACGGTGTATGCCATGATGCATCAGCCAGAAGCGCGGATTGCGCAGACGATCCGGGCAATTCTGGATTCACCTTTTGACAAAGTCCGCACCTGTGTGTTCCCGAAGCATTATATCTACAATGAGGAGGAGCCGGAGCGGTTTGCTTTTGAACGGAAGGCGGAGGGCGGCTTTGATTTTCACAGGCCCTGTTTTGCGTTCTGGGACGCGTTTGAAACGATGCTGGAAACGCTGGGCAATCATGGGGTGGAGGCGGATCTGATTTTATTCCATCCCTATGACTGCTGGGGCTTTTCGAAGATGACGAAAGAAGAATACCTTCCCTATTTGACGTATCTGCTTGCGCGGTTTGCGGCTTATCCGAATGTGTGGTGGAGCCTGGCCAACGAATACGACTGTATGGCGGCCTTTCAGAAGGAGGATTGGGACTGCATCGACCAGTTTATCAGCCAGACGGATGTGTATGGCCATATGTTAAGCTGTCACTATATGCTTCTGCCGTATGATTATGCAAAGGAGCAGGTGACGCACTGTTCCGTGCAGGGGGATGTGACCAGCGTGGACAGTCTGATGGCGCGTTACCATAAGCCGGTTTTGATGGATGAATTCGGTTATGAAGGAAATATTCCCTGCCATTGGGGGCATTTGTCCGGGTTCGAGTTGGTGAACCGGTTCTGGATTTGCTGTACGCTGGGCGGTTATGGAACTCATGGGGAGACGTTTTTGAATGATACGGATACGCTGTGGTGGGGGAAAGGCGGCGAGCTGACGGGAAAATCCCCGGCCAGAATCGGGTTCTTGAAGAAAATTATCTGGGAGCTGCCAGGAGCCTTGGAGCCGGTGTATACGAAAACGCTGACCGCATCGGAAATTGAAGCAATGCGCCAGAGTATAAAAATGGAGGAACAGGATGATTTCGTCCGCGCGCTGCTGAACCTGCCTTCGGATCAGGTGGAGCAGGTGCTGCAGAATATTAAGCGGGATACGCAGATTTATACCGGGCATTGCGGGGAGGAGGCGTATTTGGCGTATTACGGCAGACATTGCACGGCGGAAGGAACGATGGAGCTGCCCGCTCAAGGGACATACCGCGTCGAGGTTATCGACGTGTGGGAGATGACGCGAAAGACTATTTTGACCGGGGTAAACGGGACAATAAAGCTGACGCTTCCTGGGAAGGAAGGGATTGCGGTGCTGGCGGTTCGGGAGAAAAGGGATTGAATTATGGTGAATCAGTAGTTGCGGCGTCTGCGGTTCGGGAGAAAGAGGACTGAGTTACAGTGAATCAGCGGCTGCGGCGTTGGTGGTTTTGGAGAAAGGGGATTGCGTTACGGTGAATCAGCGATTGTGGGAGGTGCTCCATGGAAAAGAGGAGAATTATATTCTGCCGTTTTTTTGGCAGCATGGCGCATCGGAGGAAACACTTCGGGAATATATGGGAAAGATTGCAGAATGCGGGATTCGGGCTGTGTGCGTGGAGGCGCGGCCGCATCCGGATTTTGCGGGGCCTGGCTGGTGGCGCGACCTGGATGTGATTCTGGAAGAGGCGAAGAGGCTCGGCATGAAGGTGTGGATTCTGGACGATTCACATTTTCCGACCGGGTTTGCGAACGGGGCTGTCCGGTCTGCACCGGAGCATCTGAAACGGTGGTCTTTGGTGGAGCGGATGCTTTCGGAGGTCGGGCCTGTTTCGGGGTGCAAGTATGAGGCGGCAAGCCACTTAGGGCGTTCCTTTACAGATCAGGCGCAGTACCAGTTCGGGGAACCTTTCCGGGAGGAACTGGTGGCTGTCCTTATCGGGAAAAGGAACGAGACGGAAAACGGCGAAGTCTGGTACAGTAATCTTGCGGACGTAACCGAAAAAGTGGATGAAAAGGGCTGGCTGTATCTGGATTTCCCGGAGGGAATCTGGAATATTTTTGTCTATACAAAACGGTTAGGCGCGGCGGCCGGGCAGAATGACTACATTTCATTCTTAGAACGGGATTCGGTAAAACTGCTTCTGGATGCCGTCTATGAGCCGCATTTTCAGCACTATCAGTCCTATTTTGGCTCGGTGCTGGCCGGGTTTTTCTCGGATGAGCCTGGATTTTATAACCGGGCGGACAGCCTGTATGGGGCAGGGAGGATCGGGGATCCGATGCCGCTGCCCTGGAGCGCGGACGTAGAAAAACGGTTTGCGGAAAAGATGGGAGGAGGTCTGACAGCATTGCCGGGCCTGTTTCATGCGTTGGACGGAACCGAGCGGAAAGCGCGCTGCTGCTATATGGATCTCATTACGCAAAAGTATCAGGAAAATTTTTCGGATCAGATCGGGGAATGGTGCCGGGCGCACGGGGTGGCCTACATCGGCCACGTGCTGGAGGACGGCATATTGAACCGCCATCTGGGGCCTGGAATCGGCCATTATTTCCGGGCAATGCACGGGCAGGACATGAGCGGCATCGATGTGGTGTTAAATGGGCTATTGCCGGATCGGGATTACGGGGACGGGAGTTTTTATCACTATGAGCTTCCGGTGCTGGCCGCTTCTGCCGCGCATCAGAATCCGCGGATGCAGGGGCGGGCTATGTGCGAGATTTTCGGGGCCTATGGGTGGTCGGAGGGCGTTTCGCTGATGAAATGGATGGCTGACCACATGCTGGCAAACGGTGTCAACTGGTTTGTGCCCCACGCGTTTTCGGAAAAGGAATTTCCGGATCCGGACTGCCCGCCGCATTTTTACGCCCATGGGAAGAATCCGCAGTTCCGGTATCTGGGAGTGCTGTTTTCGTATATGAACCGGGTCTGCCATCTTTTGAACGGGGGCTGTGCGGGGGTGGAGACGGCGGTGTTTTTCCCGGCGGAAGGGGAGTGGGCCGGGAAGGCGGAGACTTTTGGACGTCTTGGAAAGCGGTTCCTGCAAAATCAGGTGCCTTATGAGACGCTTTGTGCGGATGGCCTGAAGCAGGCCAGGGTGGAGCAAGGGCGGATATGCCTGGGGAAGGCAGCCTATAAAAATCTGTTTGTGGATGGGATCGAATTTCTTCCGGAGGAAGTCTTGGCGGTTTTGGAGGACTGTTATCGGAGAGGGGCGAACATCTGGTATGTGGGGAATGCGCCGCGGAATCTGGACGGGGAAATCCGGATGGAGATTCCGGTTCTGGGAGACGAGGCCCGTCCGGAAATTCCGGCACTGGGAGACGAAGCCCGGTCGGAGATTCCAGTTTTGCGAGACGAAGCGGTTCTTCTGCTTGTGGAGGACAGCCGCACTTGCAAGGTTTCCGTGCCTGCGAAATGGCTGCGGTGCTACCGGTATGAGCTGGAAAGGCTGACGGTCTTTTTCATAACGAATGCTTCGATACGGGAGCGACTGGAAGCGGATGTGACGCTTCGTATGGAGGATGGGCGGAAGCCGGAGGCTTTGACGGGATATGATGCACTGAACGGTGAACTGTTTGTGCCGGAGGGCAATCCAGATGGGAGCATTCACCTTTCGCTGGAACGGGGCGAATCAGTTCTGTTTTTAGCGGGCTTGGACGGGGAAGTTCCAAGGGGAGCGGAACCGGCGTTGACTGTGCGCGCTGGAAAGACACATTGGCGGACATTTGACGGGCCGTTTCGGATTTCCACGGCGGACTATACGGATTTGGAGCAATTTACCTGGCTGGAGACAACGGACGCCCTCCAGGACATTGCCCGGAAAAAGGACGGGTTTGCCGGTATCATCCGGTATGAGGCAGGTTTTGAGGGGCGGTTTTCCTATTTGTCGCTGGGGCGCTGTTATGAGGCGGTTCAGGTTTGGGTAAACGGCCAGTCAGCGGGCGTGCGGATTGCGGAACCTTATCTGTATGATATCCGCCGCCTGACGCGGGACGGGGAAAATACGCTTCGAATTGAGGTCGCAACGACTTTGACGAATGCGGTTCCGGACGGGCTTTCCATGGAACGGGGTGTGGAGCCCCAGGGGATGTTCGGGCCGGTAAAATTTTCGATGGAATAAGAGGAGGATGACATGGAAGCATATAAAAATACGGCATTGACACCAAAGGAACGGGCAGCGGATTTGTTGTCCAGGCTTTCGCTGGAAGAAAAAATGGGGCAGGTAAACTGTCTCTTTTTCCTTCGAAAAGGGGAGTATGAAGGGCTTGCACAGTTTCCCTATGGCGTGGGGCAGGTGAGTTCGCTTCAGATGAGGAATCAGGAGACGCTGGAAGATTGTGTGCAGATTCAGCGGACGCTTCAGGAGAAGATCATGGTGGCCAGCCCGCACCGGATTCCGGCGATCTTTCATATGGAAGGGCTGTGCGGCGCGTATTTACAGGGAGCGGCGAGTTTTCCAAGCGGAATTGGCCGGGGGTCTTCCTGGGATCCGAAGCTGGAAGAGGAAGTCGGGAAGATTGTCGGGGAACAGGAACGGGCTGCGGGCATTACCCACACGCTGGCTCCGGTGCTGGATATCAGCCGGGATTCCCGGATGGGACGCCAGGGAGAGACGTATGGGGAAGATCCGGCGCTGGCGGCGGCTATGGGGAGCGCGTTTGTGAGAGGATTGCAGGGCGGTGAGACGGACGGCCGCAGAAGCGAGGGCGTGGCGAAGCATTTCCTGGGCTTTCATGCGAGAGAAGCGGGGATTCACGGGGCGCACTGTGAGATTTCGCCGAAGCTTCTGCGGGAGGTTTATGCGAAGCCGTTTCAGGCGGCGATTACGGAGTCCGGGCTGCGGGGAATTATGCCCTGTTACTGTTCGCTGAACGGGGAGCCGGTTTCTGCGTCGAAGGCGGTTATGACCGAACTTCTGCGGGAGGAAATGGGCTTTGACGGGGTGACGGTGTCGGATTACTGCGCGGTGAACAATATCCGGACGGTGCAGCATGTCTGCGAGAGCCAGGCGGAGGCCGGACTGCGGGCGATGGAAGCCGGAATGGATATGGAGCTGCATTTTCAGCAATGCTTTAATGAGGAATTGATGGAGTGGTTCCAAAGCGGAAAGGCGGATGTGGAAATCCTGAATCGGGCGGTTCTGCGGGTGCTGGAGGCGAAGTTCCGGATGGGGCTGTTTGAGCATCCCTTTGCGATGGAGACGGAGGCGGTTCAGGAGATTTTTGACAGGCCGTCGAATGAGGAGGTCATGATGCGGTCTGCGCTGGAATCGCTGGTGCTTTTGAAGAATGACGGGGTGCTGCCGCTTCGGAAGAATGTGAAAAAGATTGCGGTGATCGGGGATCATGGGAGGACCGGGCGGAGCTTTTTCGGCGGATATACGCATTTCAGCATGGCGGAAGGCGACCTGGCGGCAAGGACGAGTATGGCGGGGCTTGCCGGGGCGGAGGAAAACGATGTGGAGATGGAGACGATACCGGGGACGCAGATTCAGAAGGATGCGCCGAAGTTTGAAGAGGTGTTGAAAAGGCAGAAGCCGCAGGTGCGAAGTCTGTATGAGGAGCTGCGGAGGGTGCTTCCGGAGGCGGAGGTGACGTATTCCTTTGGATATCCGTTTGCCGGGGATGACGAGTCCGGGCATGCAGAGGCGCTGAAAGCGGCTAGTGAGGCGGATGTGGTGATTGTGACGCTGGGCGGGAAGCATGGAACCAGTTCGATTGCGTCGATGGGAGAAGGGATCGATGCGGTGGACATTAACCTGCCGCCCTGCCAGGAGCGGTTTTTGGAGAAGCTTGCGGCGCTTGGAAAGCCGGTGGTTGGGGTGCATTTTAATGGACGGCCGATTTCTTCGGATTGGGCTGAGCGCTGCTGTGGGGCGATTCTGGAGGTGTGGAATCCGGCGGAGATGGGCGCGAAGGCTATTGTGGCGGCATTGCTTGGGGAATACAATCCGGGCGGGAAGCTGCCGGTGAGTGTAGCCTGGACGGCGGGGCAGATTCCGGTGTATTATAATCATCCGTATGGGTCTTCGACGCATCAGGGAGAGAGTATTGGATTCCCAAGTTATGTGGATCTGCCGCATGCGCCGCGGTATTGCTTTGGGTATGGGCTTTCTTATACGACGTTTGAGTATGAGAAGCTGGTGCTGAGCGGGAATAAGATGGCGCCGGACGGGGTGCTGACGGTTTCGGCGGATGTGCGAAATACCGGGGATGTGGCCGGGGATGAGGTTGTGCAGCTTTATGTGCGGGACCGGTATGCGTCGATGACGAGACCGAATCAGGAGCTTGCGGGATTTTGCCGGGTGAGGCTGGAGCCTGGGGAGAAGCGGACGGTGGAATTCCGGGTAAAGATGAGCCAGTTGGCGTTTTTGGATCGGGAGATGAAGTGGAAGGTAGAAGAAGGGGATATGGATGTATTGGTAGGGAGTTCGTCGGAGGATATCAGGCTGAGGGAGAGCTTCCGGATTATGGGGGATGCGTATGTGGAAGGGAAGAGCAGGGGATTTTATGCGGAGGTAGTGGTGAGGTAGGGGGCGGCCCGGAGAGGGCCGCTTTTGAGGACGCGTGGTTCACTTGTGTGTTTGGGCGTGCGTTGCGTTCAGGTGCATGGAATTTTGCCGCGGTGCGCTCAGGTGCGTGAACTTGGGCGGCCGGGCGTGGAATTTGAGCCGCGCGTCCTTTTTTACTGGATCGAAAAGCCGCGGTAGGAATCTGCGAGCAGCTCTGCCAGAGAAGTGCCATCAAGCGCCGTCCACTCAGAACTGTCCTCCGGTGACAGCCAGGTGAACGATGCGGTCTTTTTCTCAAGGTCTGCGAAAACGGTATCCGCGATGGCTTCATAGGCCTCTTCGCTGATTTCCTCCCCGTCTGCATTCTGGTAGGTGATAGTGGGCGTCTCGTCCTGATAGATGGTACTGCAAAAGGCCAGGGTAGTTTCCTGAAGCTGTCCGTCTGAAAGGGTGAGCGCCCATTTATTCTCATAATTTTCGGCATAGCCATTCCGAATCAAATCTTCATAAACATAAGAATACAACCCAGTAGCGGCGTCGTAATAAACCGGAACCGTCTGTACGAGAATGTCCGCTTCGGATTCACCCTCCGCTAAGGAACGCTCGACAGCTTTTAAACCGTCGAAGGTTTCATTTACTTCAAAGTAGGTACTGTAAGTAAAAAGGCCGGTTCCCTGCATGGAGGAAGCGATTACTTCCAGCCGCTCATTCTGATCCAGGTCAGTCACGGCGTACTGCCAGGCGGCGCTGTAGGTTTCCTGATCGATCCAGAGATCGATATTCTCAGCAATGAGCTGGAGCTGCTGCATTTCCTCTTCCGTCAATTCTCTCTCGGCAGACGCGGCTAATTCCGTTTCACTATAGGTCTGACGATATTCGGCAATACCATTCATAACATTCGCAATGTAATCATTGTACCCATTCTCCGTCAGATATTCGGAAAGGCCGCTGTCCAAGGCAAACTCCTGGCTGCCAGAAGGCTGCGTATAAAGGCGCACTTCCGTAAATCGCTCGTCAGGAGTGTCCTGGGAAGCATATTCGATCAGAAGGAGAATGTCGGTTCTGGCATCCGCATTATAATCCTGGAAGGAAACGGCGGAAACCTGTACAAATTCCTGACCGGGCCGGGTATTCTCTTCGGTAACGCCCGGAAATTCATAGACAACGCTGCCGTCCTTTTGCAGTTTAAAAGAGACGTCGGCGTTGTCTTCGTCTTCCGGCAGAAAAGAAGCAAACGTGACCGCACCCCACTCGTCCAGCTCCACGTCGAAGGACTGGTCAGTGATCTGGGCTGTTTCGGCGAAGGCGGTGAGGCAGGGGAGGGCGGCGGTGTAGCAGGAGGAGGCGCTGAGTAAGAAGGCAAAAAAGGCGGTATTTTGTTTTTTCTTCATAAGGGTTCTCCGTTTTCTTTTTATCGTAACACAGGAGGGGTGGGTTTCAAATGGGAAAATTCTTAAAGATTCTTAAGAGGGGAGAAAGTTTTGGGTTTTGGAGGTTGCCGTTGCTTCCCAAAAGCGCTATACTAAAATCGGAATTGAGGTTTAAAGGAGGTACTGCTTTATGAGTTCAAGACAACTGGATGTTGCTGATATGCAGTGCTGGGTTTTTCGTATGGCACAAACCAAATGGAAGATTTCCGCCAAAGAATGTACGAAACTTTTCCGCACATATGATATTTTAGGATTTCTGTCTGACTGTTATGAGACTCTGCATGTCAGCAGTTATGCATATGCGTTGGAAGAAGTTGAGACTCTTTTGAAGAATCGCGGTGTGAGTGTATGATCGAAATCAAAGACGGTATTCTGCTATATCACGGAAGCTATACAAAAATTTCAGATATTCATCTTTCTATGTGTGCCAAAGGGCTTGATTTTGGCCAGGGGTTCTACTTGACGTCTTCCTATGAACAGGCATATCAATATGTACGTCTGTCGGTGAAAAAGGCGATTCGCATTGGTACATTGGCAGAAGATTTTAATCCGGATGACGGTCAGGTTTCCGTATATAAATTTCACTATGATCCGAATTTACTGATCCATTGCTTTCCAAAAGCAAATGCGGAATGGCTGCATTTTGTTTCTGCAAACCGGGACAAGAAACTATTTCCGGAGCTGCTCAGAAAATATCGCACAACGGATATCATTATCGGTAAAATTGCAGATGATCAGACAGCGCGTACCTTACAGCAATATATTGGTGAATACTTTGGAATACCAGGCACGCCGCAAGCCGACGCAGATGCAGTCAGCAGGCTTATGCCGGAACGCCTTCAGGATCAGTTTTGCTTCAGGACAGAGGATGCTGTGAAAAGCCTTGAATATATAAGGAGCGACCGTTATGGAGAGATCAAACTATGAAGCCACGGATAAACAGAAAGAAACCTGTGCCGTCATCACCATGCGTGATATGGTTGCAAAGCTTGCTGTCCGCGAGAAAATCCCCTATGAAGAAGCCATGCTTCGATTTACGGAATCGCGGATTTATGAAGCACTCTTTGATTTTGAGACCGGTATCTGGAAGGAAAGTTCCGATTATCTTCTCGATCTGTACGATCGTTATGGTACAAACGTTTCTTTGTTGTGATGTTCTAAAAAATACCTGTCCAGCATTAAGAAGCCGGGCGGGTATTTTTTGTCTGGAACAGAACAGGGGCTTGCCATCCCGCCGGATTCCCGGCTATAATAAAACAAGATAGGCTCTCGGAATCTTGAGCCTGCCGACCAAAACTCAGTGGTTGGCTGAACATTGAAAAGTAAATATTGTCCAGAATAGAATTGCTGAAACAAATTTTGAGAAAAGGGCGCATTTTACCAGACCGTGCGCCAGACATGGTTTATAATGGTATTGCTTATTCAGTTAAGCGAGTTGCCGGGAGGACATCTTTTAAGAGGGACGTCTTTGGCAACTCCCACGCATCAAGATGCTGACACATCATGATGGCGAACAGGCGGCAGTACCACATCTTAGAGGAGCGGTATCTGCCGTCTTCCAACTTATAATCTATTTTCTCGCGTTTATTACAACGTTCAGCAGAAGTCCTTGCATTGTATTCCAGTTTCCACTCCTTGCTGCTGCGGGGAGGGTCATTAAAAAGCCTTGGGTTGTCTTTTAAAACGAGATGCACAGTCCTGCCATATTTTGCGGATTCCGTACCGTCCCTGCGCATGATATGGCCTTGCCGGCATATGGGTACGCCGTCCCTATTGATGGTAAAGTCATGTTTATAGGTAGGCGGCCGTCCTCTGTCAGCATTCAGGTCAATAAAAGGAAGGATGCCATGGCCGCGGCAGTATTCGTAGTAAGGCATTGCGTCATAAGCGGAATCCAGCAGGAGCTTTGTAACAACGGCTTCCGAGAGAAACTGTTTCATGGAATACCAGTTATAAAGGAAACCAATGGAATCATGCCTGGAGGCAGGGCTGAGGAAGGGAAAAACGGTCGGGTCGTTTTCCGAGTCGGAAGCGGTCAGCATGGATTCCATTCTCATGGCAGTTACAGGTACGTTTTTTGCGTTCCTGCGCACCAGTGCAGACCGGAGTTCCGTCTCCGGCAAGGGAAAGATTCATGAGATCGATCAATCCGGTTTGTACCGAGTGTCCGAGAAACAGAACTTTAAAGATCTCATAAAGCCGTCTGCAGGATGCCATATCGTCAGGCGGACAGAGCTCAAACTGCTTAAAGAGGTCTTTTACGGTAACTTTTTCGACAGGAGGGGCTTTTTCCCCTTTTTTATCTGGCTTTTGGGGTTTTTCCTTTGGCGTATGGATGGGGTTGGAAAGATTCTTTTGATCAGAGAGCCAGAGGCGGCTCTGGAAATCGTAAAAAGTGCCAACACCGGGTGTATCGCCAACGTTAAAGCCGGAGAGGATGGCGTGAAGATGGTTTTCCTTGAGATCAGCCGCCCATTTCGTATAGGAAGTGATCCCGAATTCTGCGGAAAGCAGGATGGAGCGGAGCATGTCAGAAGGAAGCCTTGGGGCATGGCCGCCGGAATTATAAGGTTTCAATAAATCGCCCCCAATCAAAAAGTCTGTACCGGCAGTGCCGGAACGAATTACTTTATTAATCAAGGGCGCGAAGCGCCGCATTTTTGAGACGATTTGTCAATAGTTTTTTGAAAAAAGTGGGGGAATTTATAAAAAACATCTCTTGGAAGCCGCATAAAATAAGACTTAGAGATTCCGAGAGGCTATGTAAAGAAAAGGGAGAGACAGCAGCGTTAAGCATACAAAACCGCCGCATAGAAATCTTTTCCATACGACGGGTATGTTATTTACCGAATAGGTCGCTGTGCGTCCCGGTGCGGGCTAACGTCAGCACCAGCACATCGTCCTCAATCCGGTAGAGCAACAGCCAGTCGGGCTGGATATGGCATTCCCTGTGCCCTGCCCAGCTGCCGGACAGCGGATGATCTTTGTTCTTCTCCGGCAGCGTCTCGCCACGGGATAATGCGCGGATAATATCATCCAGCAGGTCAATGTCCAGATGGCGCTTGAGAGCCAGCTTGTAGTCTTTTTTGAACTGTGTAGTCCAGACAATGTCGCGGTTCATCTTTTCAGCTCCCGAAGCGCTTCTTCCACGTCAGAGTAGTGCTTTACGCTGGGATCACGCGCAATCCGCTCTGCTTCCAGCATGGCGGCAACCGTCTCTTTGTTGGGCTGTTCAAGCCGGACTTCAAAGGGAAAGCCGCCGACGCGGAGGGACTGGCGGAGGAACACATTGATCGCGGTAGTCAGGTTCATGCCCAGCTCGCCGTAAAGTGCTTCGCACTGTTTTTTGATGTCACTGTCCATGCGGACGCTGAAATTTGTTGTGCTTGCCATAGTATCAACTCCTTTCATATTTTAATGCACTTATATTATATGCCATTTGCAATGCAAATACAACTCGATAGACGTAATTTTACAAAATTTTAAGGAGACAGCATCCTTATGCTGAATGACCGGCTGCTCCACACGCCGCAGACCATCGCCACCTTTACCCGCCACCAGATCGGGACTGTGGAGCGGGCACTCAAGATGTTTATCGGATTTGGGCTTGTGGAAGTCCTCACGGACGGAGCCTACTATATGGTTGATATACAGCTCCTGATCGGGCAGCCCTCTACCGAGGAGAACGGAAAAAGAAAGAGCGTATGCGGCTGAAACGACAGAACCCTCTCCCGTCCGGGCAGGCAAACAAATGTCCGCCATATAGCCGGGCGGGTATTTTTTGTCTGGAACAGAACAGGGGCTTGCCATCCCGCCGGATTCCCGGCTATAATAAAACAAGCAAAAAGGGAGGAACCATCATGGAAGGATTAAACATCAACCAATTTGAAAAATTCGTAACCACAAAAACCGGCTGGACAGAAAGCTTCCGCCGCGCTATCGCCGAACTGGAAAAACAGGGCGGCGGCACCCTGTGCGTGCCGCCCGGCACCTACGCCACCTGTTCCATCCGTCTGAAATCCCACATCTGCCTGCACCTGGAACAGGGCGCGCAGCTTCGTTTCCTGGACGACCGGGAAGCTTACGAAATCGTAGACACGGAATTCGAAGGGATTCCGGGAAAAATGTATATGCCGTGTATTTATGCATTTGAGGAAGAAGATGTGGCGGTGACCGGAACCGGAACCATCGACGGCCAGGGAGCACGCTGGTGGAAAGATCGGCAGGAACTGCCCTTTGCCAGGCCCTACCTGATCTGCTTCGAGCGGTGCAGCCACGTGCTTCTGGAAGGCGTGCGCCTGAAAAACTCGCCCTCCTGGACGGTTCATCCGCTCTACTGCGACGACGTGCGGATCTGCGGGGTCACGATCCAAAATCCGGCGGATTCCCCGAACACGGATGGGATTGACCCGGACGGCTCCCGGAATATCCGGATTTCCGACTGCCTGATCGATGTGGGAGACGACTGCATTGCCATCAAAGCCGGGACGGAAGACACTACAAATCCGCTGCCATGCGAAAATATCAGCATTACCAATTGTACGATGGTGCATGGCCACGGCGGAATCGTCATCGGCAGCGAAATGAGCGGCGGCGTCCGCAACGTGACTGTCTCCAACTGCGTTTTCCAGGACACTGACCGGGGCATCCGCCTGAAAACCCGCAGACGCCGCGGGGGAGTTGTGGAACGCCTGCTCTTCCAAAATATCATTATGGATCGCGTCATGTGCCCCTTTATTTTTAACATGTATTATAATTGCGGAAAGAATGGCGACGAGCCTTACGTCTGGGCGAAATGTCCGTACCCGGCGGACGAAACCACGCCCCGGATTCGGGATATCCGGATTCAAAATGTGCTGGTTCACGACGCGCAGGCGGCCGCTGGATTTTTCTTTGGGCTGCCGGAAGCGTCCATTGAGCGCGTTACCATCAGCAATGCAACGATTTCCATGGATCCGGCCGGGAAGGCCGGAACGCCTGCGATGATGAAAGATGCGAAAACCATGGAAGGCGCGGGATTTTACCTGCGGAACGTGAACGGGCTGCGGCTGAACCAGGTTTTTGTGAAAGTGGGAAAAGGCGCGGTCGTGGATGCGGACGAGACGGTTTCCATGGAGTGGAAAGAATGATCCGGCCTTGAGGAATGGTTAAGAAAACATTCCTTTCGCTTAAAAACGCCTCCATTGTCCCTGCGGCCGTGCCGGTTTATACTGAATATATCAAAAGAACAGACGGAGGAAGAACATGGAACAAAAACTCGGAAGCCGCATTGCCCGGCTTCGAAAAGCGAAAGGTCTGACCCAGGAACAATTAGGCGCAGCCCTTGGCATTTCCGCGCCCGCGGTGAGCAAGTGGGAGACAAACGCATCCTGCCCGGACATTGCCCTGCTCTGCCCCCTGGCCAGGGCGCTTGGGACAAATGTCGACACTCTTTTACAATTCGAAGAAACCTTGTCCGAAGAACAGTGCACCGCGTACATGAACGAAATTCTGGAAACCGCGCGCACGGGGCACCAGGCTCAGGCAGAGGAACGCCTTTGGAAGCTTCTGCGCACCTACCCATCCAGCCCGGCCCTGAAGTATCAGGCCGCCATGGTGCTGACGGTTTTCGAACTTTGGTTTCCGACAGAGGACGAAGCAAAGAAAGAGACGCGAAAGGCACGGCGGATTCAGCTTTTCCAGCAAATTTATGACGGCGGGGATTCCGGATATAAGCAGCGTGCGGCGGCAGAGCTTGCGGCCTGTGCGATTGCAGAAGGAAAGCTGGAAAAGGCGGAGCAGTTTTTGAAAGAACTGCCGAAAGAGCATGCCGACCAGACCTTTTTAAAAACATCGTATTATTTGAAACGGGAGGAGCCCCAAAAGGCCAAGGAAGTGCTCCAAAACCGCCTGTATTATCTGGCGAGCCAGACGCAGATGTGCCTGATCCAGCTCACAAGAGAAGAGCTGGAGCCTGACCCGGAACAGGCCCTGGAAATCTGCAAAATTTCGGAAAAACTGGAAGAAATGTTCGGGACAGGAAGCCAGAGCAGCGGAATGGCGGCCATCCTTTACGAGCGGGCCGGGAAAAAAGAACAGGCCCTGGAAAGCCTGCTGGCCATGGCGGAGCGCGCCTGCGGTACGGTTCAAATGCCGAATCCCGTTCTGTTTTCGGAAATGCTTCTGAAAGGAATGCTGACGGACGACACTTTTGCCGGATTTCGGGAAGAGACGCGTTTTCAGGAGGCCGTGCAGAAGCTGCGCGATTCGATTGGGGAAAAAGCCTGAAAAAAGTCTTGACTCTGACACAGTGTCATACCCTAAACTGATCTTGAGCTCGAAAAGCAGACCTCCCAAGAGGAGGAAAGCGAAAAAATCCACATATGTGAGGTAGAACCAATGTTAAAAATCGGAGATTTTTCAAAGCTGTCAAGAATCAGTATCCGCATGCTGCGGCATTACGAAAAGCTGGGGATTCTGTACCCGGAGGAGGTGGATGCCTTCACCGGATACCGCTATTACAGCGAGGCGCAGCTTCCGGTGGCCGCTAAGATCCAGATGCTCAAAAGCCTGGGATTCGGGCTTGCGGTGATCCGGGAAATTCTGGAAAAATATGAGAATCCGGAAGAGATGGAGCGGTTTCTGCTGATCCGCCAAAAGGAACTGGAAGAAGAATTCCGGGAAAACCAGCAGAAGCGGCAGCTTCTTGACAGTGCTTTGAAGTGGCTGAGAAAGGATGGAAATCTGATGGATTACAATGTTACTTTAAAGACGCTGCCGGAACGCTACGTTGCAAGCGTTCGCCAGGTGATCCCCACTTACAATGATGAGGGAAAATTGTGGGATCTTTTGTGCAGGGAAACTGCCTCGCAGAACCTGCAGCCAGGGAACCCCTGCTACAGCATGGCCATTTTCCACGATGAAGAGTTTAAAGAAAGCGACCCGGATGTGGAGATTCAGATGGTGGCTGCCGGGCACTATGAAGATACGGAACATGTGCGTTTTCTGACTGTGCCGCCGATTCCGTATGCGTCTGCGACGTTTCAGGGCGGATATGAGCAGGTTTCACGGGTGAACGAGGCGGTTGCGAACTGGGTGGTGGAAAACGGATATGCGTTTGCCGGAAAATCGTTCTGTATTTACCATGTGAACCCAAGTCAGGCAAAAGGGCCGGAGGATCTGGTGACGGAAGTGTGCTTCCCGGTGAAGAAGAAAGAATGTGATTGTGAATCATAAATTTAATGTTTATCATTAAAAATATATTGACAATCATTTAAAATCTTGCTATAACAGGGGTATCAAAGGAATAAGGAGGAACCTTTTATGGCAGGAAATGATTTTCAGACGGATACCCGGAAACCCGGGAAAAAAGAATTTTTACACCGTATGGGCGGCGTCTTCACGGCCGCCCTGTTTCTGACAGGCCTTTATTCCGCAACGGGCCTGTATTTTTTTGTGCGGTCGTTTTCCACGCATCCGTGGGAGGAGATTGGGGCAGCCGGGTTTGCATGGAAGTGCCTGACGTATCTGACGGCGATCTGTGTGCTGGTATCGCTGGTGAAAATTGCACTGGATGAAAAGCCGTTTTCGAGGACGCTGGCGGTCTGCGTGCGGCTGATTGGCGGGATGTTTCTGGCGGCATCCGTGGTGATTCCGCATCTGTCCGGGTATACGTTTTCCGGATTTGCGATTGGGAAAGCGGGAAGCTTTGTGCTGGCGGATGGGATGATCCTGCTGCCGGGCCTGTTGCTGCTGCTTCTTGGAAGTCTGATTCAGGCCGGGTTTGACACCCAGAAAGAGATGGATGAGATTTTATAGGAGGGCTGGGACATGGCGATTATCTTACGGCTGGATCGGGTGATGGCAGATCGGAAAATGTCTCTGAATGAGCTGTCCGAACGGGTGGGGATTTCGAATGTAAATTTGTCGAATCTGAAGACCGGGAAGGTGAAGGCGGTGCGGTTTTCCACGCTGGATGCGATCTGTGAGGTGCTGGACTGCCAGCCCGGTGACATTTTGGAATATCAAAGAGAAGAGAAAAAAACTCCATAGAAATCACACACAACCGCCAAACGGATTTCAAACGCCTGAACTATAATAAAGACACCGCGGCAGGCAGCGAGTGATCTGGCACTCACGGCAATGGCGCTGTGTTCCAGTCCGGATAAAATGGCATGCAGCGCAGTCAAAGGTGTTTCGTTCCCTGCCCCGCGGAAATAGTGAAAAGGAGTTGATTTCTATGAGGAAAAAGGAAATTGCGGTTTTGGCGGCCTGCGGGCTTTGCCTGGCAGGGGTGCCGCTTCATTCTTACGCGCTGACGGTCGCGAACGGAACCGACGTCCAGGCTTTTGAAGAAACGGGCAGCACACGCTGCTTTGCAGCGGAAAAGGACATTTTCGAGCGTCAGCTTGAAAAAGAAAGCCTGGCTTACCTGGAAGCATATGGCGTGACCTTTGATGTGGAAGAGAACAAGATCCTTTACGAGGATGAAACGGTGCGCTGGCTGATCGATGAAAGGCCAGGGTATGGCGGCGAAATTTCCTATTATTGTGACGGCGGAAAACTGGATCTGTATACGGTGCGGGATGAAAATGGCGCGGTGACGGGCGTCCGGCAGGCGACGGCGGAAGAGTCTGCAAAATTGGGGGAAATGGAAGAAAGGGATACCTATGTGGTGCAGGAGGAGTCCGTGACTTTTGGCAGCAGGAGTGTGCCGGATGAGGAAGAGCAGAAGCGGATCGCAGAATACGCAGAGATCGGGATCAAACAGGATGAAAATGGTGCCTGGACTTGGGAAGGACAGAGGATTTACATGCTTTTGGATGACGATGGGGGAATCTATCAGTGCGGAGATGTAGAGGAGCGGATATATGTTTCCGTTGAGCGGGATGAAAAGGGAAATGCGGTCAAGGCGGAAGTGATTTCTGCAAAAGAATTATTGGAAAAGAAAGCGCTGCAGGACATAAAAGGGGCTGAGTAGCGAAAAGCCGGGCCGGCGAGGGGCCGGCCAGCCCCTCGCTCAGCGCATTTCTTTCTTCCCAAAACGCTGTGTTGCAGCCCAAAGCGCCAAAAGAAAAAGCAAGCCAGCGCAGGGCAAGAAAGGAAAGAGCGGAAACGCAGACAGGGCCGCATTCGCCGTAAAAGCGTGCAGGGAACAGGAAACCAGATATCCGCTGTAACAATAAGGATACAAGTACCAGTAGGGCGTACTCGCCGCCAGAATCCCCGGAATTACAAGCAGCAGGTTCAGTCCCACGGAAAACAGCGGCTTTTCAAACAGCACCGTGATCGCCCACATCACAGCCAGGCAGGGAAGCATTGTCAAAAACAGACCCAGGCACCAGCGGAGCAGATCGGCGAAAGGGAGCGTTTCCGTAATCCCCGCCGTTTGGGCCGCAATGGCCCCGGCGACCAGAAACACAAGGAGAAACAGCGCGATTTCCAGCAGCAGATATGCCGCAAGGACGCAGAATTTTGCCAACGAAAGCTGCCTCCGGCTGACGGGAAGCGCCAGCATTTTTAAGATGCCGTTATTCTGGGTTTCGCGCCCGCCCATCATTACGCATACGACAATCATGCTGAAGGGCAGCAGATAGTAAGCGTAGAGAAGGGCACTCTGGATGAACATGGCGGCCCAGGCATTCGTATATTCCGGCGTGAAATACGAGCGCAGGGCGGCAACGCCGGAAAGTACCACCAGCAAAGGCGCGGGAAACAGCAGGGGAACGATTTTCGAGCGTTTCCCTTTTTGAAATTCGATTTTTAATAAGTCAATAAAACGCATTGTCAGACCTCCTATTCATGCGGCAGGCATTTCGCGGCCCACAGGCCAGCGGCCAGAAAAAGAGCAGTTTCGAACGCCGAAACGGCGATGACGGTCAGATCAGGCCGGGCGCTCATTGCAATGGCCGGGCTTAACGGAACCACAAAAGGATGCAGCAAAATCAGCGGCGTCTTCGTGTTCGCCAGCGCCATTGCACTTAGGAAGCCGATCACGCCAATCCCCAGTGTTACCCACATATTTTCCATCCGGGAAGAAACAAACAGCATAAAGGACAGCACCGGCATGGATGTAAGGAAAGAATACGCGGCAAAGGCGAGCAGAGTTCCGGCCTTAAAGGTTCCCTGGGGCAATGTCGTCGTTCCGATCCAGGCCAGAGCCAGGTTCTGGAGGATTGCCGCCAGCAGAAATCCAAGACTCAGCAGGAGAAATTTGCTGAAATACAGGGATGCGGCGCTTATGGGGAGCAGGTATATTTTTCGGATGGCATTGCCGGAATATTCCATATGGTAAAGGATACAGGCGGCCGTGATGATGCCGAACAGGTTCAGAATCAGCAGCATGCCGTAAAGCTGGGTGAGCAGAATATCCATCGGCGCAAGGGGCAGGCTAAGGAGCGCTTTTCCGCGAATCTGAAAATTCGCAAAGGCATAGAGCGCGCCCAGGACGCCTGTGGCTAGCAGGACAGGAAAGATTCCTGTCCGTTTTTCTTTTTGCAGTTCAATGAGCAGGGGATTCATCACACGGCCCTCCGATTTCCGGACGCATTGTCCTTTTCGATCATGGAGAGGAACATTTCCTCCAGATTTTCGGCGGCAAAGCCGGAGCGCAGGGCCAATTGGCGCAGGTCGTATAAGCTTCCCTCGAATAAAAGGCGGCCATGGTTCAGAATGCCGATCTCGTCGGCGATCAGCTCGATTTCCGAAAGCAGGTGGGAGGAAAGCAGGATCGTGCAGTCATAACGTTCGGGCAGGGAGCGGATCAGGTTTCGGATTTCGTGGATTCCGGCCGGATCCAGGCCGTTGGTGGGCTCGTCCAGGATCAGGATGGGCGGGCGGCCGATCAGGGCGGAAGCCAGGCCAAGGCGCTGTTTCATGCCAAGGGAATAGGTTTTTGCCAGGCGGTTTCCGGATTCGGTCAGCCCTGCGAGGGAGAGGGCGTCGTCCACGGCGTCTTTTGGGAGTTTTAAAATGCGGCGGATGATGTCCAGATTTTCGCGCCCGGTCAGGTTGGCGTAGAAAGAGGGGGACTCGATAAAGGAGCCGGTTTCGCCAAGGATGGCCAGGCGGTCCTGGGGAAATTGTTTTCCGTCGATGGTGAAGGTCCCGGAGGTAGGCGGGGTCAGGCCAAGGAGCATTTTCATGGTGGTGGATTTTCCGGCGCCGTTGGGGCCAAGGAAGCCGTAGATGCTGCCTTTTGGGATGTGGAGGGATACCTGGTTGACACAGGTAAGGGTTTTGTAGCGTTTGGTCAGATGGTTGGTTGTAATGATATGGTTCATAAATTTGCATCTCCTTTCGATAAGACATTGTACGGGGGCGTCCTGACTTTTCCATTTCCGAAACCTTACGTTTTCCTTACTTTTTCGCCAGACGGTTTCGAAAAGAGGAAGGATGTGGTAAAATGGTTTCAGAATAAAGGAACGTAAGGAGGAGCATATGAGCAGAAAAGGGATGGCAGTTTTGGCGGCGGTTTTGGTGATTCCGATGATTGGAGGGATGGGAAGGCCGGCGTGGGCGCAGGAGACGGAAGCAGCTGGGGCCGAGACGGAAGCGGTTCCCATGCCGGAAATGTCCTATGAGGAATACCCGCGCATCGACGGTTCCCTGGCGTGTGTTCCGCTGTGCGAGGCGCTGGCGGTGCGCTTGACGGGCTGTACAGACGCCCAGGCGGAGGAGACGATGGCGGATTTCACGAATACGAATCCCAGCTATTTGCAGCTGGCGGAAGGAAAGACGGATATTCTGCTGGTTTATGAAGCAGCGCAGAGCACAAAGGAGGCTTTGGAGGAGTACGAGCCCCTGGACATGGAGCCGGTGGGAAAGGATGCGCTGGTCTTTCTGGTCAATGAGGACAATCCGGTGGAAAGCCTGACGAAGGAGCAGCTCTTTGACATTTACACGGGAAAGATTACGAACTGGAAAGAGGTTGGCGGAGAGGACGCGCAGATCCTGGCGTTCCAGAGGCCGGAGACCAGCGGGAGCCAGACGATGATGCGAAGCCTGCTGATCGGGGATGCCCGGATGGCGGAGGCGAAGACGGAGCTGATCGCTTCCGGGATGGATGATATCATTGAAGCGCTGACGGAGTATGACAATTCGGCGAATGCGCTGGGGTATTCGGTGTATTATTATGCTTCGGAAATGTTCCGGCAGCCGGGGCTGAAGTTTTTGCGGGTGGAGAATGTGGAGCCGTCCAATGAGACGATCCGCGAGGGAGAATATCCGCTGGTGAATGCGTTTTACTGCGTGACGAATGAACAGTCCTCGGAGCGGGCGAAAGAGATTCAGGCGTGGCTTTTGTCGGAAGAGGGGCAGGCGTTTGTGGAGGAGTGCGGTTATGTGGCGGCGAGATAGAAAAGAGAGACGGATCGCGGCGGTTCTGGGGGTGTGCCTGTGGGCAGCGGCCGGGGTGCCAGGGCTGGCTGCGGAAAATGCGGCCGTCGGCGGCATACAACTGGCTGAAGATACCTCAGAAAAACCCTGCATCTGCGGCGAAGACGAGTACGTCCTACTGTTAAATAAGAATAATTATGCCGAAATCTACGACAGCCAGGGCAATGCCGTGGGAACCTGCCGCGCCATCCTGGACAGCTACTATTGGGCCGCCACCATCCCCAAAGACAGCCTCCTGTGCTATAACGACGGCGAAACCTGGAGTGTCTTCAGCATGCAGACACTCCAAACGATCCTGGAAGTTCCTGCCGAAACCCATAGCTGCGCCATATCCGGCGACGCCTGCCTGGTCGAGGATCCGAAATCCGGAACCATTTCTCTCTACAATGTTTCCGGAACCCTTCTGTACCAATTCGGCGAAGGAGACTGGCTGTCCAAGGAGGATGGCTACACCCGAATCCTAAACCTGGAAAACGGTTATCTGATCGGCCTGTGCCGCTATGACAGCACAGAACTTCCGCCTTTTGGCCCGGTGTGGGTCAGCAAAGACGGACAGGAGCACAGAGAAATTACGGATTCCTATTTAAAACAGGCATTTTGCGAAGGACGCGTGTCCGCCTTTGGCGACTATCTGATGATTTATGAGTGGAATACCTCAATGAGCGCCATCTATGATCTGGAAGGAACCCTCCGTTTAGGCCAGGTGGATTCCAGCATCTACCCGCGCACCACCGACAATTTTTCCTATATCTGGAATGCGGAACCTGCCCTGGTACTCAGCCAGATGCCGGAAGGAACGTTCCTCTATGACACGAAGCTTCAGGAATGCGGCCAGCTTTCCAATCCGGAAATCCTTTATCCGGCATATTGCGCCGGTTTCCTGGAAGGAATGACTTACGACGAACTGGGCGGCAGGACATGCGACGGCTTCGTGACCTATAATGGAAGCGCCTTTCCCTATACCAGAACCGAGGACGGCTGCCTGATTTATGCAGCGGAGGGTCTCTTCCATGTGCCCCTGAACGAAGGAGAAGAACCCGCCGAACTGAACGCATCGTACCTGATCCTATCCAGCCGCGACGAAGAAGAAAACTACAAAAGTCTTCTGGTCTGGCGGAAAAGCGGGGAAGTGCTGGCAGAATCCCGCTGGGAAAACGGCGAAAGCCTGTCCTTTGCTCTGTGCGGAGGCGGCTGCATGATTCTGGAAGAAAACAGCGAGGAAGGGAGCAGTATCCTCACTGTACGGGATTCCGGGAATGAAGTCTGCTATACTTCCGAAAATGTCCGTGCCCAGAGCTGGAAGAACGGCTATATGCTTTTGGAGAGAGGCATTTACCGGGGGATCGCGGATCTGGACGGAAACTGGATCGTGCGGACAATTGCGGGATGGAGCGAATGACCATGGACGGCCAAACCTTTTTGCACACGAAAAAAATCCTGCTCGTAGACGATGAACCGGAATTACTGGCGCTTGTCGCCGCCATTTTGAAAGACGAAGGCTTTTCGAAAATCGTGACCGCGGGCACTGTCAAAGAAGCTGTCCGCGTGTGCCAAAGCGAAAAGCCGGATTTGGCGGTGCTGGATGTGATGCTTCCGGACGGCGACGGCTTTTTCCTGTTGGGACAGCTTCGGACGTTCACGGATATTCCGGTTATTTTCCTGACGGCAAAGGACGAGGCGGCAGATAAGCTGGCGGGCCTTGGCCTGGGAGCGGACGATTACATTGTAAAACCCTTTCTGCCACAGGAGCTTTCTCTTCGCATTTTTGCGGTTCTGCGCCGCAGTTATAAAGCGGAGGAGCCCGTTGTCCGGCTGGAAGGCTGTACCATTGATTTTAGCCGCGCAGAAGTCCGCAAAAACGGAGAAATTTTAAACCTGACCGCCAAAGAACATGCCCTGCTGGAAACGCTTGCACGGAACGAAGGGCGGATTGTCACCGTGGACGGACTCTGCGAAGCATTGTGGGGAGAGAATCCTTTTGGTTACGAAAACAGCCTGAATGCCCATGTCCGGCGCATTCGGGAAAAAATCGAGACAGACCCTTCCCACCCGGTTTCCCTTGTCACAATCAAAGGCCTGGGATACCGGCTGAATGTAAGGAAGTGACGAAATGAAAGGATTTGGGCGATACGTTTCCAGACATTTGGCCCTGTTTCTCGCGTTTGTATGCGGACTGGCGCTCTGCAATGTCCTGATTTTCGGAGCCGTTTTCCGGAATGTCATTTTTCCGGGAGAGGATGCGGCATCGCCGGCGGGGCTGCTGGAGGAGACTGCGGCGGCCTGCTCGCGTGAGAAAATCACGGAGGAGATGGCCGAAAAGCTGCGGGAACAGGAAATCTGGGCGATGTTTCTGGATGAAACGGGAACCTGTGTCTGGAATGTGGAGCTTCCGGAGGAAATTCCAATGCACTTTTCCATTCAGGAGGTGGCGGTGTTTTCAAAGGGGTATCTGGCGGATTACCCGGTGTTTGTCTGGGATGCCGGGGACGGCTTGCTGGTGCTGGGGTATCCGAAGGACAGTTATACGAAATTGCTGAGCAATTATTATCCGATTTCGGTGGTGCGGCGTTTTCCGGCATACTGCACGCTGATGCTGGCTGCGGATTTACTGGCGGTGTTTGCCGCGTATACGTTTTCGAAGAGAAGGATTTTGAAAAACACGGAGCCGGTGATCGGGGCCATTGAAGGGTTGGCCAAAGGAGAGCCGACGGCCCTTTCGATTCGGGGAGAACTTTCCGGCGTCGCTGACAGCATTAACCGGGCCGGGGAGCTGCTGCGAGGGCAGCAGGAGGCGCGGGCAAACTGGATTCGCGGCGTCTCCCACGATATCCGGACACCCCTTTCGATGATTTTGGGCTATGCGGGGCGGATTGCGCAGAATGCGGATGCCGGGGAGGAAGTCCGGGAACAGGCCGTGCGGATTCAGAGGCAGAGCGTGCGCATCCGGGAACTGGTGGAAGATTTAAATCTGGTGTCGAAGCTGGAATATGACATGCAGCCCCTTCAGAAAGAGAACGTGCGGGCGGCGAAACTGCTGCGGTCTTATGCGGCCAGGCTGCTGAATCAGGGGATACCGGAAGGGTGCGCGGTGGAGCTGGAAGTGGCTCCCAAGATGGAAAGCCGGACATTGTCCTGCGACGCACGGCTGCTCACCAGAGCGATTTCGAACCTTGTCCAGAATAGTTTCCGGCATAATCCGCAGGGGTGTACGGTCACGCTGGGGCTGGAAGGGGACGAGCGGGAAACCGTCCTTTTCGTGGCGGATGACGGCGTGGGCATTTCGGAGGAAAAGCGGCGGGAGCTGGAAAAGAAACCGCATTATCTGGAAAGTATGGATGAGGAACTGAACCTGCGGCACGGGATGGGGCTTCTGCTGGTGAGGAAGATTACAGAAGCCCATGGCGGAAGGATGGAGTTGGAAAGCGAGCAAGGAAAGGGCTGTAAGGTTCGATTAAAATTTATAAAAAATATACAGAATACGCAAAAAAGGATTGCAAATTTATAGGCAACATGCTAGAATAATTCTGTTCCATACGTGACAGGTGAATGCCCGGAAAAACGGAGCATGAGAGGGAATCAGGTGAAAATCCTGAGCGATGAGGTCACTGTAAGCAGGGAATCTGCCTTCAAAAATCCATTGCAGCGGACGCTGTGAGAAGGAGAGGGCAGGTGAAGAGCTGCAAGCCAGGATACCTGCCTGTTACGCGCGAAAAGAAGCTTCCATTCAAAGCACTCGTCGCAGGTTTGATCATTTGATCCCCTATGCCGCGCCTGCTCGAAAAAGCAGGCTGTTTTGTTTTGAAGGCTTCCAAAAAAATTCTTGGAGGTACGAAAAATGAAAAGAAGAAAACAGTTACTCGCAATGTTCCTGGCAGGCGCTATGACGCTCGCCCCCGCTGCCGCTTTCGCAGAAGAGACCGAAACCGAAAGTTCCGGCTTTCCCTTTACTTTGGTGACAAGAGACGACCAGGAAGTGACCTTTGACCACGTACCGGAACGCGTTCTCAGCACGAACCCGAACACCGGTGAAGAACTGATGGCGCTGGGGCTTGGGGACAAGATCATTGCCACCTGTTACAATAACGCCGTGCTCCCGGAAGAGTACCGCGAAGAGTACGAATCGAAACCTGTGATTGCAGAGAAATACCCCTCTCTGGAGGTTGTCCTGGATCTGAATCCGGATTTCATCTATGGAAGAAGCTCCGCATTCAGCGAGAAAGACAGCTCCATTGCCACCCATGACAAACTGACCGAGTACGGAATCATGTCTCTTTCTTCCATTGAAGGTTATAAGCTGGGCTGCGACGTGGAAGACGTTTACCAGGATTTCTATAACCTGGGCCGGATTTTCCAGGTGGAAGACAAGGCAGAGGAAATCGTGGAAGGCATGAAAGAAAAAATTTCGGGTATCGAAGAAAAAGTTGCCGACGCGGAAACCGTGAAAGTCTTTAACTTTGACAGTGAGCGGGAAGGCGGCGCTTACACCCCCGGAAATAACTTTACTTCCAAGCTGATCCGTCACGCAGGCGGCGTCAATGTTTTCGAAGAACTGGAAAGCACCTGGAACGTTGTCAGCTGGGAAGCCGTTGTAGAAGCGAATCCGGACGTCATCGTCATCAATGATTACGGCGATGTGACCGCAGAAGAGAAAATTCAGTTCCTGAATGAAAACGAAGCGCTGGCAGGCGTAACCGCCGTCGAAAACCAGAATTACCTGGTCATCACCCTTCCGGAAGTTTTCGCAAGTACCAGAGTGGCGGATACCATCGAAAAATTTGCACAGGCTTTCCATCCGGAGTGCTTTGAAGAATGAAAAAGATCTGTAAACTCATGAAAGACCATGTGGGGATTACCTGCATGGTCTTAGCTGGATTATTAATTCTTTCGATTATTCTGGGAATTGGCATCGGCCCGGTCAGCATTCCGTTCGGAACGGTTTGGAAGGTGGTGTTAAACCGCCTGTTTGGGATCGGGGATGTGACGGAGATCCCGGTCAATACGCAGAACATTGTCTGGCATCTGCGGGTTCCGCGGGTTTTGCTGGGCGGGATGGTCGGCGTATGCCTGACGATCTCCGGCGTTGCCATGCAGTCCTTTACGAAAAATCCGCTGGCAAGCCCGTATGTGCTGGGAATTTCTTCCGGGGCGTCTTTTGGGGCGACGCTGGCGATGGCCACAGGGGTTCTGTCCTTTTTGGGTTCCTGGGCGGTTCAGGTGGGCGCGTTTGGCGGGGCCATGGCGGCGATCCTGATCGTCTATTATCTGGCGAAGAGCGGGAAGGAAGTCGCGCCGATTAAGCTGGTGCTGGTCGGAACGGCTGTTTCTGCAATGTTTACGGCGTTTTCGAATTTTATTGTTTACAAGGCGCCGGATGAAACCAAGGTGAAGCAGGTCACGTTCTGGATGCTGGGAAGCATTGCAAGCGCGGAATGGACGGATCTCATTCCGCTGGCGGTTGTCTTTTTGCCGGGAACGATCTGTTTGTATGCATTTTCTTCTTCCCTGAATGCAATGCTGATGGGAGAGAGCAGCGCCGTGACGCTGGGCGTTAATGTCAATCTGGTGCGGAAAATTACGGTGTTCCTTTCGGCGGTTATGACCGGAATTGCGGTTTCGGTGGCGGGAAGCATCGGGTTTGTCGGGCTTGTGATCCCGCATATTGTGCGCTCGATGGTTGGGGCGGATCATCATAAAGTGATTCCGATCTCGGCTTTTCTGGGGGCAATCTTCCTGATCTGGGTGGATGTGGGGGCGCGAATGCTGGATGCGCCCAGCGAGATCCCGATCGGGATCATTACGTCGATGATCGGCGCGCCGGTGTTCCTGTGGATGATCCGGGTGCGGAAATATTCCTTCGGGAATAAGTCCTAGGAGGTGCCAGATGCTGAAAGTAGAGAATGTAAGTTACCGGACGAAAAGCGTTTCTATCATCGAAGGGATTTCGCTGGAAGTCCATAAGGGTGAATTCGTGGGCGTGATCGGACCCAACGGAAGCGGAAAGTCGACCCTGCTGAAAAACATTTACAAGATGCTGGTTCCCACCTCCGGGGAGATCTGGCTGGAGGGAAAGAGCCTGCTGAAAATGTCGAACCGGCAGATGGCGGAGAAGCTGGCGGTGGTGGCCCAGGAGAGCGAGGCGAATTTCGATTTTACGGTGCAGGAGGTTGTGCAGATGGGGCGGTATCCCCGGAAGCGGATGCTGGAGTCGGCAAACCAGGATGACCGGAAGATGGTGGAAAAGTCGCTGGCGATGGTGGAGATGGAGGAATTCATTGACCGGAGTTTCTTAAGCCTGTCGGGCGGGGAGAAGCAGCGGGTGCTGATCGCCAGGGCGCTGGCCCAGGAGACGGAGATGGTGATTCTGGATGAGCCGACGAATCATCTGGATATTGGGAGCCAGGTGAAGACGCTGGCGCTGATGAAGCGTTCCGGGAAGACGGTGCTGACGGCACTGCATGATCTGGGGCTGGCGGCGAAGTTCTGTGACCGGGTTTATGTCTTGAAGGGCGGGAGGAATTACCTGGATGGACGGCCCGGAGAGGTTATCAGCGGGCGGATGGTGGAGGAGCTGTATCAGATTCAGGCGGAGGTGTTCCGCAGGAATGGGAAGATTTTTATTGATTATGAATAAGGCGAGTTTGTGATAGAATAAGGGCATTCAAATCGGATAGGAGAGTGAGGGCAAATGGCAGATTCCACGATAACGAAAAAGGCTCTTGCTTCTGCGCTTCAGGAACTTATGGGGGAAATGCCCTTTGATAAAATCAAGATTTCCGACATCTGTGAGAAGTGTGGGATGAACCGGCAGAGTTTTTATTACCATTTCAAAGACAAGTATGATTTGGTGAACTGGATTTTTGACATTGAGTTTTTTCAGGAAATCAGTAAGCCGGAATACAACGATGTCGAGTTTACTTTGACGAGCCTGTGTCAATATTTTTATGAAAATCGAGATTTTTACAGAAGGGCGCTTCGGGTAGAAGGACAAAATTCTTTTCAGGAACATTTTCGGAATATGGCGGGTATCGCATTGGAAAAATACTTAAAAGAAATTTTGGCCGTTGTGGGGAATTCTGATTTTCATATCAAATTTTACACAGACGCGATTGTCGGTTCTTTTTTGCGTTGGCTTATGGATAAAGACTGTATTCCTCCAGAAGAATTCAAGAAATTACTTGATGCAAGCATCAGTATTACACAGCGTTTAGACCGGAAATGAAAACACGGGTATTGCAAACATAGAGCAATACCCGTGTTTTATATACTATGCTCAGTTTTTATTTTTTTCTAATTCTTTAAGGTGATCATGAATCATAATAAATCCGATCCATGCAACAAAGCACATCGTAAATACGGAAATCAGTCCTGCATAGTGCCAGATTTCAAGGTTATCTGTTCTAACGATAGCAGTTTCAACATATGTTAAGCCCTGCATCATATAGGTAAGTGGTGCTGCGTACCAGAAAACAGATGGATATTCTTTCATGGAGCGTTCTTTTTTATCTGCTTTTGAGATATAGATTGCAAAAATCTGCATAAACAGGTAAACAACGAAGAACCATCCTGCAAAGTTGGATACAGGGATATTAAAGATTGTTCCGCCATCTTCCCAAATCCAATTTCCATTTAATGTAGAAGCTGTAGGATCGAGAACAACATCCCACATTACCATGATGAGAGCAGAAGTAAACGGAACTAAGAAAGTTTTTGCACCAGAAAGTTTTTTCTCGTATACTCGGTTAATCACAAGAGAAAGAACCCAGGCAAAGTAACCCATTCCAAAATAAGCAGGCATAATAACGATTGGCACATCCCAAATGCGGGGACCGGCTAACGTATAGTGATAATTTCCAAACGGAAATCCATAAGCAACGCTGAATCCTTCAAAAAAGTTGCTAACCACCCAGCATATAACAAAGAAAACGACGAGATTTTTTGTGCCATAGTATTTTATTCCGTGAATAAAAGCCATGACACATGACATGATAGCAACAGTAGCAGCTATCATAACCTTTGACCAAGGGAAGAAAATTGATAAAATGCACGCTGCAATCATTAAAAGCAGCATAACCTTCATATCAGTTGTGAGAGATTTGAATTTTTGAATCATTGTTCGTGTACTCCTTTTATAGAAAATCTAATTACTTTTGTACGTTTATTTGCGTTTACACGCTTGTTATTTGTGGAAGCCCCTTTTAGCCGATCACGAGATAGGTAACGCTTACGGGAGGCAGTTCCAGTTCGCCAGTTGCTGCCTCCCTTCCGACAATCATCGGCTCGCCGGAACCAGGCTCATAGGTAAGGGGCTTTCCATTCAGCAAAGCGGTTGTTGCCCGCTTGCTTTCACCGGTCAACTGATAAACAACAGCTTCTGCCGGAAGGGTGACGACTGTGGCTTCGCTCGGCGAGTTATTGACCACGGCGTAGGCATAGCCCGGCTTTCCATCCTTGCGAGAATGGGCGAAAACATGCGCACCCTCCCGGATCGGCTCGCCTGTTTCAAAAACGGTATCTCCCATAAGCTGTTTCCAAAGATATACAACCCAGTAGGATGGCCGGGGCAGATGGGTGGCGTGATCCAGATAACCATAAGTGGAAGACGCCAGTGTATTGTGGAACAGAATGCCGTCGGTCAGCTTGACAAAGCGGCCGATTTCATCCGCCGTGCGCACCATTTCCATGCAGGTGCAGGCCCATGTGTGACCACCGCCGCCAGCGTCCCCGGTCTCCGTGACCCATATCTCCCCGCCGGGAACGTACTGGTCGCGCAGGGGTATGTAGTACCGGAGATTTGTTTCCACGAGGTCGAGATACTTTTCGGTGAGGGCGTCCTCTGCTTTCCAGGGGGCAACAATCTTTCCGCCCCGCTGGGAGATGCCATAGTAACAGTGGTAACTGAACACATCGGCTTTTTCCTTGCACGCCGCCAGCAGGCTTGCGGTGGAGTAGAGCTGGAAATGTTCTGTCTGTGCCAGTTCCGTCTGTGCCGCTTCATGAAACTTGGTGCCCGGAATGTCGTCAAAGGCGACGGATGGGCCAACTACCGTGATATCCGGGTAATTCTCACGGATAAACCGGAAGAAAATATCCTGATCCCGGCCAAAATCTGCCTGGGTATAGCCCTTTGGCGTACCGGTCATGTTATAGCCGTTTGGCTCATTGGTAAATTCAACGGCGCTTATCGGAACGCCATAGGCGGCGCTGTAGTCCAGCAATTCTGTGGCCTTGTCAGTTGGCCACGGCTCGTGCGCGGAATGGTCGCCTTCGCAGTTGGATACGGTAATGAGCAGCTTGCCGCCAACTGCCCGCACAAAATCCAGTACACCATCCCACTGTTCACGAGTGAGCACAGCCCGGTAGCCCGCGGGCGGCGTGCCGCCGGTTTCCCCCTTCAAATCCATATAAGTTGTGGTACTCCATGTGCCGCTGACCCGGATATAACAAGGCCCCATAGCCTTCGCCAATGTGAGGATGTTTGCTTCCGCTAAGTTAACGGGCGGATAAATCTGCATCATGGAAGCCATCGTTTCTCCGGGAACAAATTCCTCTGTTCCGGCGACCTGCTCCGGTGTGTATGCCTTCCAGAATGTACCGCCGGTGACTTCCGCAAACTCAATGTTGTAGGAAACCAGCAGCGGGTTGATGTCTCGGATTTTTGCGAGTCCGGTTGATTTGAGGGTGATTTTTTCCCCCATTTTGATTACCTCCTTTGTTATGTGTTGTCATATTATTTTCACATAGGGCAGAGAATTGTTTTCTCTGAGCTCTAATGCGTTATGCTTAGGAAATTTGCGGAAAAGTTTTTTTATAGCCAGTCTTTAGTATTGCGGCAAGAGACATGGAACATAAATTCATGGCTGCCGCAGATGCAGTGCTGTATTCCTCATATACATTTCCAGTTTCATCGAAGGAAAGTGTGCAGGGCTCACTTGATATATTTCCGCTGATTTGTTTTATAGCTTCATACAAATCGAATGGAACTGTGGAGTATCTTTGACTATGCCGTAAAGCCTGAATATAAGTATGGACTGAAAAGGAGCAGGCCTCTTCCGGCGCTTCCGAAAGAAGCAGCGTGAAAACCGGATGCCGTTCGTTAAGATCAGAAAGGATATCATTCAGCTCCTGTTCGGTCATAGTTTCCGGATGATAAGGAACGCAGGCGGAATACAGCATTTTCCGTTTTCGCATATCGTCGTATACGCAAAAGGCATCCGTATCGTACTTTATGGAAACGACCAAGTTATCTAAGATTTCCGCAGTATTCAGGAAATCTTCGGTTGCTTCTTCTGCTGGAGTGATGAGCAAAAACGCACAGTCGGGGTGTGCATGAATCAGAGGAAGCACTTTTTCAGCCCCGGATTTGACCGCGAGAACCCAGCTATAAACGCCCAGATCCATTCCCTGTTCAATCAGAGATTGATAGGATGCTTCCATGCGGTCATAGGTTTTTTCGCTGATCGCAAGCGAAATCACCCAAGGGGTATAGAACCCGCCTTCAGCTTCATTTTCACGGATAGATTTTGCCCCGAATGTCAGGCTGTTATAGCCTGCATTCATACCAAAAGTGACTAAATGGTCTTCATTCACATGAGAAGCAATGTCCCGAACAAGTCTATAATAGCTGCTCTGGGAATCTTGCAGCATTGTCTGGACGGTTGTAAGCAGATTTTGCTGAAAGGGGCTTTCGCAGAGACTTAGAGCAAAATCGACCAGATTTCGAACACCGCGCTCCGGATTATCTTTCAGCTCGTCCATTTTTTCTTTTACGAATGTTTCTGTCAATGCGCGAATTGTAGTGTTGACTCTATATTCTGGCATATCTGTCTCTCCCTTCTTGAAAAATATTTTAGGCGTTTGCAGGACGTCAGGAACCGTAGAGGTGCGGGGATTTCTTGGTTGGATGAAATCAGCACGGCTGTTTCCGTCTTACATCTTGTGCCAGCAGTTTATAAACCGTTGCGGCCAACGGCACGCCCAGCAGCATCCCCGGAACTCCGAGCAGACCGCCGCCAATCGTCACCGCCGCAAGTACCCACATCCCCGGAAGTCCGATAGAACTTCCGACCACTTTTGGATAAATCAAATTCCCCTCCAACTGCTGTAAAACAATAATAAATATGATAAACAGAACCGCCTGCAAGGGATTTTGTGTTAGAATCAAAAGGAATCCAACCGCTGCCCCAAGATAAGCGCCCACAATAGGGATCAGCGCCGTAACGCCGATAAATGCACCGACTGTCGGAGCATAAGGAAAACGGAAGATTAACATTCCGATCGTACAAAGCGATCCAAGAATGACCGCCTCTGTCACCTGCCCTACGATGAAACTGGAAAATGTTTCGTTTGCTGTCGTCAGAACCTGTTTGCACACAGCTATCCATTTCGGCTTTATATAAGCGTGTGTCAGCCGCTTGATCTGCACAGCCAGCTTTTCTTTGTTTGCAAGGATATAGATTCCGAAAATCAGCCCGATCACGAAATTTACTACGCTTGAAATAACATTTGTGACAATCGTCACGGTGGAATTTAACACGCCGCTAATTCCTGATTTTAGATAAGTAATCACATTGTTTCCTATTTTTTCCCAGTCGAGCTCCAAACTCTCCAGCCAGTTTGCGACGTCTGGGAACTGATCTTCATGTTCAATCGCCCAGGCGGTTCCGTTATCAATTAACATCGGAATGCTTGTTCCAATCATCCGAATGGCTTCGGCCAGCTCCGGAATGACCAGATCGAATACCAGAACGAACACCACGCCAATCAGCACCAGTGATAAAACAATGCACACCGGACGTTTCGATTTCTGTACAATTTTCTTTGTGGAGTTGGGAAAATAATGTTTTTCCAGAAACTGCATGACGATATTCAAAACATAAGCCATCACGCAGCCAATCAGAAGCGGTGCTGCAATGCTCCACAGATTTCCCACAATCCCTGCCAGGATGTCGAAATAACGGATAACCAACACGAGAATTGCTGCAAGAAGGAGATATTTTACCACCCGCGAATCCATTCTTTTCTTTTCCATATCGGTACGGCCCCTTTCCCGCCCTTTTCAAAGGCTTCCTTCTACTCTTTTTTGTATGTGCTAAGTATAAGGCACGCGGGATAGGATTTCATCTGACAAAGGTATTTGCTTGTCGGAAAACACGACAAAGAGGCCTTTTTGTCAGATGACTTTGGAAAGGGCCAGCCGTGGCGGTTCGGCTGGCCGATGGGTAAGCTCGCCACGGTAGAAATGCGCTACGCATTCCCGGTGTGAAAGCAAGCTCTAATTTGCGCTTTCATTCCCCGTAAATGGACATATCTTCTATTATATCCGCAACCATGTGCGCCATATAAATATCACTTTGTTTCATCCCTCCGTCAAGCCACTGATAGATTATGGAGAGATAGCCTGCTGATAAGAAGTTTCGGGAATAGAAGTCCTGCTCGCTCTCCTCATCGGTATGCGGAAAGTATTCCCGAAACAAGAAAAACATTTCGTCTAACAGGCGTGCATCACGCATCATCAGAAAAAAGTCCGGGTTTTTCCTGATAAAAGCGAAGAGCAATTCTACATTGTGAATATATTCTTCTCCATACCCATTCATCAGCGGCGGAATGGTTCGGTAGTAATTCATTACATATTCCTCTTTGAACCCATCCAACAGGAGAGCTTCTTTAGAAGGGTAAATACGGTAAAAAGTGCTTCGATTATACCCGGCTTCCCTGCAAATCTCAGCAATCTGAATTTCTGAATATGGTTTTTGATGGTAGAGCTTCAGCAGCGCCTCGAAAAAGCACTTCTTTGAAAACTTATTTGTCCGCATGACGCAACACTTCCTTGTAAACTGTCCATTTTAGCCGTTGCATTCTTGATTTTGAGTATGCTTCATCCTATAATCATAACGCAACATGAGTTGCATTATGATTATAGTACAAATGAGCAGGAGGTGCAAGTATGGCAGTTTGGGTTATCGGTATTGTAAGTATTTGCCTCGGAACATTAGAGCAATTTCTGGTAAATGAAAGCAGGCTGATGGCGGCGGTCGTTTTGATCGCAGGAATTATGCTGCTAATCGGAATGAAAAAGAAGAACCTAAATGTTTCTAAGCGGCAGAGGTATACTATTTTTGTGATTACGGTTCTTCATGTACTTGGTCTGGTGTCAGACCGCTGGGGTGTTTACACCGGTCTTGGCGTTGTGACGACCTTTGCCGGAATCGTTTTTACTGTCTGGGCCTTTGTAAAGAAAAAATCAAAAAATGTTGGATGTCTGATTGGGAAAATTGCAGCTTCCGTGGTGATTACTTTGGCGGCTGGTGTCGTTCTGGCAATTACCTTTGCCCCGAAAGCGTCTTTTACCGTATTCAAGGACGTTATTCGTGCATACGGAAATGAAACAGAAGCGCAAACCTATGAAGAAACATTGGACAATGGAGCGCAGCTTGTAGCCAATATCCAGTATGATACGGAATACCCTAACGGATTTTTGGATGTATATTATACGGCTGTCCCTCGTTCAGAAAATCCACCGACACTTCTTTTTATTCATGGAGGCGGTTATGCGAACGGTGACAAGAACAGCGGAGATCCAAATGCAGGCGAAGTAGATTTTCATGATTCGCTGGCATATCGTGCGCTGAATGAAGGATACAATGTAGTGCAGTTTAATTATTGCCTGATGACGGAACATATCTTTCCGGATGCAGTTATTCAGTTAAACTGTGGTCTGAAATACTTGAAGGATCATGCGGAGGAATTGAACCTCAATATGGATGCAGTCTTCCTGTCCGGCGGCTCGGCAGGCGGAAATCTGGCAGGCGTGCTGGCGAATCTGCAAACCAATCCAGAGTATGCGGCAGAGATGGGCGTCACCGCGGCGCTTGCCCCGGATGATATTCGGGGAATGGTCTTTATCAGTGCGCTGTTTGATAATTCTCAGTATGGCGTGACACATAATGTCACGATTGATTATATGTTCTATTGGGCGGGACGTGTTTATCTGGATACAAATGAGCTGGTTTACGACAAAGAGGCATCCCGGCTTTCAAATGTAATTGATAATGTGAGTGAAAATTATCCGCCGTCTTTGATTTCCGACGGAAACAGCGGCAGCTTTTTCGATCAGGCGTTTGCCATGAATGCAAGGCTGGTGGAATTGGGAGTAGAATCCAAGCTGATTTATTATCCGAAAACAGTGGCAACGCTGCCTCATGGCTATGAGGATCTTGGCTCTGATTATGCAAAAATTACGCAGGACAGAATGATTGAATTTATGAATGCACATTGTGACTAAGAAAACGTCTCCGTCGGTATTTTTAACAATACGGACGGAAACGTTTTTTCAGCTTTTACTCACAGGGTAATTTATCGGATTGTTCTTTGAAATGAATTTTTTCGGTTCCGGCTTCAATCGCTGTTTCATAGTACCAGCATTTGTGATTGATAAAATCCAGAGTTTCCTGCAGTTCGGCTATCTGCGCTTCTACAGTACGCTTCCTGTCCAGAAACATTTCATAGCGTTCCTGTAATGAATCGTCGCCCATCTGCACCCATTTGGAAAACTGTCGGATGTCCTTAATCGGCATACCGGATTTTTTCAGGCACTCAATGACCCGGAGCATGGCAAGATCTTCTTCCGAGAAAATACGGTAGCCGGACTCTTTTCGCTCCATAAAAGGAAGCAGTCCCTGTTTGTCATAGTAGCGAAGGGTTGTTGGCGTCACATTCATGATTTCTGCCGCCTGCTTTATTGTATAAGGCATAAAAATCCTCCCTGTTATAAAAAATTTACAATTATTTTTGAAAAAAGTGATTGACCTTCACCTTAAGGTTAATGTTAGCATATTACCAGAAAGAAAACAAGGGGGGTGTGGCCTATGAGGATCAGGCAATTCAAACAGAAAACTCCCCTACGGGAATGAACAGATTGATTGAAAAAATGCTGGACTATGCTATCGAACAGGGCGAGTACGGCAAGGGCGCGGCGGAAGAACGGGCCGAGCTTTATGCCAGAGCTGCCGGGAAGGGTGTTGGAATCACCGTTATGAAGCCCTTTGCGGGCGGGCAGCTTCTGGATAAGTGGCGCTCTCCGTTAAATCTTGCCTGAACCGGTATCAGTGCATCCAATATGCGCTGGATCGTCCCGCAGTGTTGGCTTGTCTGCCCGCGTGAGCAGTGTGCAGGTCATGTGAAACAGATGGGAAGGAGAAAGGAAATCCGGAATTATTTTAGAGGTGGTAATAAATGAAGTTGAATTTGATTCGTATTGCAAGTATCTGCCTGAGCAGTTGTTTGTTATTTACCGGCTGCGGCACACAACAGGCAGAAGCGTCAGATATACTGTCTGTGCCGAACGGCTATTACGATGCCGCCGGGCAGCAGGGCACATTGGAAACCTTCACCTATGACACGAAGGAATACATTGGAAATGGAGAAGCAATTCAAAGTCAGGCTACCGTTTATCTGCCTTATGGGTACGACCAGAACGATACGGCGATAAGATATAACATTCTCTATCTCCAGCATGGTGCTTATGGAAACGAGCGTACATGGATGTATGAGTACGGCGACGATTTCAAGAACATGATCGATCACATGGTTGAGGACGAGCTGATTCCTCCGCTGATTATCGTTATGCCTTACCTGCCATCCGGTAACGAGTGGTATCATGACACAACGCCGATTTTTTACTCCGGGGAACTGAAAAATGATCTGATGCCCGCAATAGAAAGCCATTATCATACTTATGCTGAGGATACGACAGACGCTGGCTTTACAGAATCCCGTACTCATCGTGTGTTTGGAGGATTCTCCGCTGGCGGCACCACTACATGGCAGGTGTTTCTGGAAGGACTCGACCGATTTGCCTATTTTATGCCTATGAGCGGCGGGCTTACGCTTGGCGGCGACGGTTCTACGGATACAGCAGATGCCCGACGGCTTGCGGAAGCCGCAGCATCCTCCGGGTATGACAAACGGGAGTATTATATCTTTGCGGCTACTGGTACACGGGATGTTGCGTATCAGGGCCTGTCTGCACAGATTGAAGCTATGAAATCTCAGATGGAAGCCTTTGACTATACCGATACTGGTTTTACGGACGGAAATCTGATGTACTACACTGTGGATGGTAATCGGCATGACTATCCGTATACCTATGAATATGTTTATAACGGACTAAGAGCGTTGACCCGGCATTTGCAGAGTGAAGAATAGAAAGGGGTTTATTTATGAAAAACAAATTGTTGGCACTTATCCTTGGGATGATGATGGTAGTTACATTGGGAGGCTGTGAAGCTTCCCCGGATATGCCTGCCGAAGAAAATAATACTACTGCGGATGATTTACAAAACAATGAAAGTGTGCAGGAAGATACATCCACAGAAGTATCAGAAAATGGTGTAACGGACGGAAAAAGCGTGACGACCAGCGGCAACTATGTAATCAATCTGGCTGATTTGGAGCATCAGACAGATTCGGAAGCTGTTCCTGTCGTCTATTTTACAAATGAAATTACGCCGGAATCTTTAATGGCAATTTATGAGGCGCTTAGCCGTACTCCTACGGGAAATGTGGCTGTAAAGCTCCATACCGGAGAAGGTGAAAACAGCTACAATCTGGAACCGGATTTTATCAAGGACCTGGTGCAGGAAGTGGACGGCACGATCGTGGAATGCAATACGGCTTATGGCGGAAACAGAGCAAACACGGCATTGCATATGCAGGTTGCGGAAGACCGTGGATATACGGCAATTGCAGATGTGGACATTATGGATGCGGATGGAGGAACAGAAATCCCTGTTGTTGGCGGAACAAGACTTACCACAAATCAGGTTGGTTCCCATTTTACAAACTATGATTTCTTTATTGTGCTTTCCCACTTCAAAGGTCATGCACAGGGAGGCTTCGGCGGAGCCTTAAAAAATATGTCTATTGGTATCGCTTCCTCTGAGGGAAAATCTCTGATTCACAGCGGCGGTACAGAAACCACTGGGTTTGGCTGGAACACTCCCGCAGAAGTGTTTACAGAATCTATGGCAGAAGCTGCCAAATCCGTTTATGATTATCTGGGTGAAGGAGAGAATTTGCTCTATATCAATGTTATGAACAATGTTTCTGTAGATTGCGACTGTAATGCGAACCCAGCAGAACCGGATATGCACGATGTAGGCATTTTTGCCGCCCTTGATCCGGTGGCGCTGGATCAGGCGTGTGTAGATTTTTTGTATGCCGTACCGGATGGCGAATCCGTGATTGAACGTATGCAGTCCAGAATGGGAGAACACATTTTGGAACACGCAGAGGAAATCAACTTCGGCAGCCGGGAATATCACCTGGTGTCGATTGATGAATAAGGGACTTTCCGCAATGATTTATGAAAGGAGTCATGACCTTGATGACTGTTTTAAGGCGTGAACTTATTTACTTATGGTACTATTTTACAGTGCAGTTAGAGCAGATTTTTCCCTATTGGGTAATAGGAATGGCGATAGGCTCTGTTGTATCTGTATTCGGAAAGGAACGTATTCATGGTCTGTTTTCTAATATGCAGACGAAGAAATGGGGTGTGTTCGGTATTATACCCGCCTGTTTGTTGGGAATAGCTTCTCCACTGTGCATGTATGGAACAATCCCGATTGCGGCCTCGTTTGCGGAAAAAGGAATGAGGGATGACTGGCTGGCAGCTTTTATGATGGCATCCATTTTGCTAAATCCCCAGCTTATTGTATACAGTGCTGCATTGGGGAGTACAGCTTTGCTGATTCGCATTGCGTCATGTTTCCTTTGCGGAATTGGGGCGGGTTTGCTGGTGCATATTTTTTACAAAGGAAAGTCATTCTTCAATTTTTCATGGTTTTCAGTTCCGCAAAGCAGGGACACCGACCCGAATGTTCTTCTGAGACTATTAAAGAATTTCAGCAGAAACATAAAAGCAACAGGGCCATATTTTCTGCTTGGCATTTTATTGACGGCTCTGTTTCAACGGTATGTTCCGACAGATGCTTTTGTGAGTCTGTTTGGCAGTAATGAGGGATTTGGCGTGTTGATGGCGGCAACGCTCGGTGTTCCTCTTTACGCTTGCGGCGGAGGTACGATTCCACTTTTGCAGGAATGGCTTATGGATGGCATGAGTATGGGAAGCGCCGCAGCGTTTATGATAACCGGGCCTGCAACCAAAATCACAAATTTGGGGGCTGTAAAAATTGTTTTGGGATTGAAGCGATTTATAGCTTACCTTCTCTTTACAATAGGATTTGCGTTAATAACAGGATTACTCATAAATATATTTATTTAATAATAAGGCAAGCGGTATCTTGCCACCGGAAAGATCAATCTGCTTTGTGTAGATTGGCGTCCATTTTAGAGCGCCGTCCATTTATATTCTATTCTAAGTCCAAAATTAGTGCTATAACCTGACTTTTACACTTTTGCATCAATCCTAAAGACTTTAATGATTAA
>JAUNPS010000067.1 GCA_030536575.1 Eubacteriales bacterium
AAAACTTAAAATGAGCCTGCGATTCGTTACTGGAACGAGGTACGAGTGAACAGTAGCGAAATATTTTTCATATCTTCACATAAACGTTTACGGGTTGAGCTTACGGAAGAATTGCGGACAATGGTTCGTGATACGGCCATAGAGTTAAGAAAAATCCGTGAATCATTTACAATTCCAGCGGCACAGTATAGTTCCAAATGCAAAAAATGTTCTATGTTAGAATATTGTATGCCGAAAGTGAAAAAATCAGCTTCTGAATATTGCAATGACAAGGGAAGAAGGAAGGTTTTAAACGCCTGGCAAAAAAGGAAACAGGAAACGATCCGACATCCTTTCCTGGACGAAAAAATTGAAATCGGAATGCTTCCATATGCTCAGGCGATGCTGTTTGCCAGAGTGCTGCGTGGCGACTTGGATGAATATCCGCCGTATTCCTGGAGGTAGACTATGCTGGTAGTGATAACTTATGATGTAAATACGATGGATGCTGCCGGGGAAAAGAGACTTCGAAGAGTAGCAAAATTATGTGAAAGATATGGTGTTCGGGTGCAAAACTCGGTTTTTGAAGTCTTAGTAGATGCAGCGCAGCTTACGACATTAAAGCATGAATTAAGCAAGGAAATAAACGAGAATGTGGATTCTATCCGGTTTTATCGGCTGGGAAATTCTTACCGGAACAAAATTGATTCTATGGGAAAAGAGTTAAAAGTGGAGGCTGGGGAGCCTTTGCTGCTATAAATCTTTGCGCAGACATTTCCCATACATAAAATCCCAGGAGATCGGCGCAATGGAAATTGTGCAAATATAAGGTATATGTTGATTGGATTGGGGATTTGAAAGAATTAATTTTTGAAAAATGTATATAATGAATAAAAAAACAGCAAAAGACAGATAGAAAAATGGTGTTTTTTGCTGAAGCCCCTCTCGCAGGGGCGAGAATTGAAATCTCCAGCATTACGGAATGGACTCTTCCGAATATTGAAGCCCCTCCCGCAGGGGCGAGAATTGAAATCTACGTGGATGATGTTATCGAAGGCTATCTGTCCGGGAAGCCCCTCCCGCAGGGGCGAGAATTGAAATAATTTCAATAATAATAAATCGAAAGGGGCGAGAATTGAAATCGAAAAGGGAGGGACATGCTGAATGAAGGGGAATACGAAGCCCCTCCCGCAGGGGTATGAATCGAGATTTGTTAAATATAATAAAGAAAACCAAAGCGAGGAGGTGCGGCGGAGAATGAGGCCAGTCATTTCGATAGGAAATCAGGATTTTCAGTCCATTCGGGAAAACCAGCGGTTTTATGTGGATAAAACGGCGCTGATTAAAGAATGGTGGGAAAACGGAGATGTCGTGACATTGATCACGCGCCCGCGGCGTTTTGGCAAGACTTTGAACATGAGTATGCTGGAACAGTTTTTTTCAAACCAGTATGCAGGGCGCAGCGATTTATTCGAGGGGCTTTCGATCTGGGAGGAGAAATCCTACCGGGAACTGCAGGGAAGCTATCCGGTGATTTCGCTGAGCTTCGCGGCGGTGAAAGGGACGACCTATGCCGAAGCAAGGGAAAGCATTCAGCAGGTTCTGCTGGATCTTTATGCAAAGTTTGAGTTCCTGCGGCAGGGGGATGCGTTAAATTCCAGGGAAAAGGAATATTTTGATTATGTGGAAAAGGATATGTCTAACTCGGTGGCGGCCATGGCTTTGCACAGGCTGGCGCTCTGCATGAACCGTTATTATGGGAAAAAGGCGCTGATTTTTCTGGATGAGTATGATACGCCCTTGCAGGAGGCCTACGTGCACGGTTATTGGGAGGAACTGACTTCGTTTATGCGGAGTCTGTTTAACGCGGCCTTCAAGACAAATCCGTATCTGGAGAGAGGGATTCTGACCGGAATCACAAGAGTCCGCAAAGAATCTATTTTTTCAGACCTGAATAATTTAGAAGTTGTGACGACCACCTCGCGAAAGTATGAGACGGCTTTCGGGTTTACGGAAAAGGAAGTTGCGCAGGCCCTGGAGACGTTTGGGATGGCGGGACAGATGGGCCAGGTGAAAAAGTGGTACGACGGCTTTCGCTTTGGCGGCAGGGATGATATTTATAATCCGTGGTCGATTACCAAATATCTGGATGCGGGGCGTTTGGACAGCTATTGGGCGAATACCAGTTCCAATTCCCTTGTAGGAAAGCTGATTAAAGAGGGGACGCCTGGACTAAAGATGGCAATGGAAGACCTGCTGGAGGGGAAGCAGATTGAAACGGCAATCGATGAGGAGATTGTATTTGACCAGTTGGCGGACAGCGATGCGGCGGTTTGGAGCCTGCTTCTGGCTTCCGGATATCTGAAGGTGATGGAAGCGCCGGAGGAGGGCGTGGGCGGAATTTATTCCTTAGCACTGACAAATTATGAGGTTGAGAAGATGTTCCGCAGGATGATTCAGGAGTGGTTCCAGAATGCATCGGTGCGTTATAATGATTTTGTTAAGGCGTTGCTCAGTGACGATGTGGAGTACATGAATGAGTTCATGAATCAGATTGCGTTTCAGACATTCAGCAGTTTTGACGTGGGGAAAATGCCTTCGGATTTTGCAGAGCCGGAACGGTTTTATCATGGGTTTGTTTTGGGACTCATGGTGGATCTTTCGGATCAATACCGAATTACATCGAATCGGGAAAGCGGGTTTGGAAGGTATGATATTGTGCTGGAGCCTTTGGCGGCGGGGCGAAATGCCTATGTGATCGAATTCAAGGTGCGAAGGCCGGGAAAGGAAAAGAATTTGGAGGAGACGGTTTGGAATGCCAGGCGGCAGATCGAGGAAAAGGGGTATGATGCGGAATTGACAGCCAGAGGAATTCCAAAGGAACGGATCCGGCATTATGGGTTTGCTTTTGAAGGGAAGCGGGTACTGATTGGATAGGCCCGCTTCCTTTCGGCATGTTTACATAGGAGAATCCTGCGCAAACTTTTTCTTATACTGCAAGGGCGATATCCCATAATATTTCCGGAAGGTTTCGCAGTAATAGCTGGCTCCGCCAAATCCGTACTCCAATGCAATGTCGGTAATACAGGCATCCGAACCCAGCAAAGCGGTGATGCTGTTTCGCAAGCGCAGCTTCGTAAGATAAGAAATCGGGGTATCGCGGAGGTACTTCCGGAATAAGAGGGAACACTTGCTTTTGCAGCAGGCCCCGGCGTTGGCGATGTCCTGTAAAGTCAGATGTCCGGAAAAATGTTCCTCGATGTAGGAGATCATGGCTTTCAGCGCGGCAAGCTCCTGGGATTCGGCGGCGGAGGCGGGCTGCTGGGCCGGGAGGTTCTGGTACAGGATTTTCAGGATGGCGGTCAGGCAGCCAAACAGGTCAAAATATGCGTCCGGCTGGGCCGGGGGCTGGTCGGGCGCCTCCTGAAAGAAGCGGTAGAGGGCATCCAGATGCTCCAGAATGGTTTTCTGCCAGCCGTGACCAGACAGATACAGGCAGGGGCAGGCGGTATTTTCGGTGATGGGTTCGATCAGATGTTCATAAAACCATGGATTCCCATGGAAAATTTCCGGTGAAAACAGAATACAGAGAAATTCGCATTCCTGGTGTTCGGCGGAAAAGCCATAGTGGAGCTGGCGGCTGTTGACCAGGATGCCGGTGTGTTCGGCGAGGTCGATGAGGGTTCCGTTTACGTTGTAGGTCATGCGGCCTTTTTTGATGAGGATAAATTCCAGGTCGTCGTGCCAGTGGCTGATGGCGGAATAATTGGGGTAGGCGGACAGGATTCCATAGCGGACGTAGAGGGGGAACAGGGGATTGTTATAGGCAACGTTTTCGGACGCGTCCGGGTTAAAGGTAGAGCAGTAAGCGGATTGTTCGGCCATAGTTTGGCACCTCCTGAAAGATGATTGTTATAGAATTATACCATATTTTGAAAGATTTTGGAAATAAAATATGATATCGTTATATAGAGATGAACAAAGGAAGGAACGCCATGGAACGGACACAAAATCTTTGGAAAGAAATCGCCAGGCTGGCTCTGCCGATTGCCTTTGGCCAGTTTCTGGTTGCCCTTGTGGGGGCAAGCGATGCGGTTATGCTGGGAAACCTGGATCAAAATGCAATGTCAGCCGTATCGCTGGCAACGCAGGTGACGTTTGTATTCAACCTGTTTATGGCCGCGTTTCTGATTGGGGAAAACATGTTTGTGGCGCAGTATTACGGGAAGCGGGATGCGGAAAGCATTTCGAAAGTATTCCGCCTTGTCCTGTGCATTTCCTGCGGTACGGCGGTTTGTTTCTGGCTGGGGACATTTTTCTTCCCGGAGCAGATCATGCGGTTCTTTACGAATGAGGAAGAACTGGCGGCGTCTGGCGCCGCGTATCTGAAAGTGGTCGGAATTTCCTATCTTTTTTCGGCTGTCGCGCAGGTCTGCATGACGCTTATGAAAAACTGCGGTGCGGTGAATCAGAGTACGCTGGTCAGCAGCGTGGCTGTGGTTTTGAATATTCTGCTCAATGCGGTATTTATTTTGGGGCTTTGGGGAGTGCCGAAGATGGGAATCCGAGGAGCGGCGTTTGCAACGGTGCTGGCAACGGCAGTTCAGGCGGTCTGGAGTGCGGTTTTTGTTCTACGGAAAAAGGGATGGCGGAAACCGCGGCCGTTTACCGGGAGCCCGGAGTTAACCCGGCATTTTTGGAAGCGGACAGGGCCTGTCCTGTTAAATGAGCTGGTGTGGGGCGGCGGCTTTACGATGTATTCGGTGATTATGGGGCATTTGGGGGCGGATGCGGTGGCTGCGAATGGCATTGCGAATATTGCGAAAAATTTGATCGTCTGTCTCTGCCTGGGCCTTGGAAGCGCCGGAAGCATTCTGGTGGGAAACCGGCTTGGTGCGGATGCATTTGAGGAGGCGAAGCAGATGGGGAAGACGCTGACCAGGGCAGCGATTTTGTGCGGCGCGGCATCCGGGGCGGTTTTGCTGATGCTGTCTCCTCTGATTTTGCGGATGGTGGAGCTGGCGCCGGAAGCGGCCGGGTATCTGAAAGGGATGCTGGTGGTCTGTGCATACTATCTGGTTGGAAAATCGGTAAACAGTATGACGGTTGGCGGAATTTTTCCGGCCGGGGGCGATTCCAGGTTTGGACTGCTCTGTGATGCGGTGACGTTGTGGGGCGTGACGATTCCGCTGGGGAGCCTGTGCGCGTTTGTGTGGAAGCTTCCGGTGCTGGTGGTGTACGTTGTCCTGAATCTGGATGAGATTGTGAAACTTCCGGTGGTTTACCGGCATTATAAGAAATACAACTGGGTAAAAAATATTACCTGATGAGCAGGAATGGAGGAATTTTATTATGACAATGCGCGAGAGAATTGCAAACGGGAAACTGTTCACGGATTATTGCGAAGGACTTCCGGAGGATCGGGTGAACTGCAAAAAGCGGATGGCGGTCTTTAACGCCAGCGGGCCGGACGATACGGCGGGCCGGATGGCGGCGCTTGGGGAGCTTTTGGGAAAGAAGACGATGGCGTGGGTGGAACCGCCGTTTTACTGCTGCTATGGATACAATATTACGATTGGCGAAGGGTCTTATCTGAACTTTAACTGCAATTTTGTGGATGACGGGAAGATCGAAATCGGGCGGAAGGTGATGTTTGGGCCGGGGGTGACGATTGCGACGGTGGGGCATCCGATTTGTCCGGATATGCGGGAATATATGTATACGGATCCGGTGAAAATCGGGGACAATTGCTGGATCGGCGCGGGCGTGACGATTTGTCCGGGGGTGACGATCGGGGAAAATACGGTGATTGGCGCGGGAAGCGTGGTGACGAAGGAGATTCCGGCGAATTGTGTGGCGGCGGGGAACCCATGCAGGGTGATCCGTAAGATCGATGAAAATGACCGGAAATTTTATTATAAGGAGCGGGAGATTACGGAGGAGGATTTGGAAGAGGAGAAAAATTTGAGATAGGAGAAGGATTCAGACGTCCGGAAGGTTTGTGCCATCCGGGCGTTTGGTGTTGTAAAGAGGCGATTTTTGGATTATAATGGGAACTAACAGAAAAAAATCAGGAGAAAACGATGAGCGGTTATTTGGTAAAAATTACAATCGAGAAAGCAGCCTCCCCCACCTGGCGGAAGGTCGTGCTGCCGGACGGAATCACCTTTGCGGATCTTCACGAGATCATTCAGATCTGTTTCGGATGGGAATACGAGCATGCGCATGATTTTTGCTTTCCGAATGGGGAATTCTGTGTCGGCAGGGGAAAATCGGACTGGATGGAGATACTCCCGGAATCCAAAATCGTGGTAGACGATTTTTTAAAGCAATGCAAATGGATTCAATATACTTATGACTTCGGCGATAACTGGGAGCATAAAATTGTTCTGGAAAAAGAGCTGCCGGAATACGAAGCCAGGATGGCGCAGCTGCAAAAATGGAAAGGCGACAATTTCGAAGAGGACACCGGAGGCGTCTGGGACGATGTGCGCATGCCATTTTCAGAAGAGGAGACGAAGGAACGGCTGGAAGTTCTGTCATTTCCCAGAAAAAAACAGTCCAGGAAAGCCATTGAAAAGCTGGAAGAGCTGGAAATGGCGGAAAAGTGGAAGAAATTAGAGAAGGCTTTGCGGAAAAAAGCCAGAGAAACGAAAAAACAGGCTTCTGGGATCACTGCCGCCGGAAAATCCGGTGTGGCAAAGCAAATGGAAGCCTGGCATAGTTTTTTAAAAGAAAAGTCGGATTGGGAAAAGAAGCGAGCGAAAAATGGCCAAAAGGTACGGGAGGTATCTTATGAACAGATGACGCTGCCTTTTGTGGAGATGCCGCAGGAAACTGTGGAAAAAGCGCCGGAAGAGAACTATACTGTGTGGAAAATGAGTGCATCCGAGACGATGGAAGAGCTGCTGAACGCCCTTGATATGCAGGAGGCCAGAGATTACTGCCGGTATCTGCGGATTCCGTATGCGGAAGGGACGACGAAAAAGAAGCTGGCACACAGCCTGGCTCAGACGTTTTCCGTCCATCCGGAATATTTTCTTTCTGTGCTGGATGAAAACGAATTTCAGGAATTGCAGCAGCTTTTCCAGAAGCCGGATGGCCGGTTGGAGCAGGCTTTGCAGGAAGAGATGGTGGTGAAAAGCATTGCCCTGGGACTGATGAAGCTGGAAGTATCCGGGGGCAATGGAGCACGGCGGGCAGAACTGAAAATTGCCGCGGATGCAGAAGCCGTTTTCACATGCCTGTCCATGATGAACTGGAAAAAGGAAATGAAAAAAGTCGAAACGGTCATGGAGAACAGCGCTTTGCTTTTGCAGGCGTATGGAGTGGCAGATGGAGACATGCTTTACGAAACATACAGCAGGCTCTGGAAAATGGATCTGGAAAGGGACGACTATCTGCGCATTCTTTACTGGCATGGAACGTTTGCAAAGCGAATCCAGAGTGCGACTTCCACGAAAGACGGAAAGAGTTATTTTGCCTTTTGGGAGGTGAATTTGGAGAACGCTCTGGCGCGGCAGCAGGCCTATGCTTCCGAAGTCGCTTATAAAGAGCTGGCACGGTGGGAAGTCGAACAGTGGAAGGAAGGCTTCGGGGCCGTTTATGAGTGCTGGGAGTCCATGGAGATGTACCTGTTTTCAATCGGAATGCGGGAAGGGGAGATTGCGCAGCTTATTACGGAGCTTTTTCTGAAAGTGGAAAACGGGGCGTCCTGCGTGGAAATCTGGGAAGCGCTGAACGAAAAAAGAGAGCCGGAAACATTGGGAGCCAAGGTAAGCCTGTGGAATACGGTTCAGGAGGTTGTTCTGAATTCTTCGATAGCCGGACTGAAAGGGTATACCAGGCATGAACTGGCGGAGGCGGCGCATGCGGAAACGGTTATGGAGGAAGCTCTTGAGACAACCGGAGCGCCGGAAGAATTTTCACCGAAGACACCGATGATCTGGCTGCCGGCGGATGACTCTCTTACTTTATATAAGGTGATGCATCAGCATGTCGAAAACGTATCGCCGAAAGCGAAAAAAATTTTAGCAAAGTATCCGGAGAATGAAGAACTGCGGTGCCTGCTTGCGGTAGCATATCTGCTGGAAGAACAGTATGGGAAGGCGGAGAAGGTTCTAAAAGGGCTGGAAAGCCTGGGAGATCCGTCGGTCAGGGAGATGCTGAGGGAGCTGCGTTCTGTGGAAGAAGAGGAAGACGAGTTCCCGTTTGACGATGAATTTTGGGATGTGCCAAGACAGGCGCCGGTGCGTCGGGAGACGCCCAAAGTTGGCAGAAATGATCCGTGTCCGTGCGGAAGCGGGAAGAAATATAAGCGATGCTGCGGAAAATAAAAAAGCGCTGTATACCATGCCGGAAAGGTGTGATATACAGCGTTTTTCCGTCTCACCGCAGGATAGAAACCAGCGCCAGCGACAGAAGAAAAGAAACTGCGCATACAAGAATGCCGCCCGTAAGCTCCTGCTTCGTATGCCGCTTCAGCACTAGCGACGACCAGATAACAAGCGCGGCAACCAGCACGCAGGGAACCGCCATTTTCCAGCCGAGAAAATACACAAGCAGCAAAAGCGGCCCGGTGAAGCTGCAGGCATGTCCGCTGGCCCGGAAATGAAGCGCTTTATTACAGATCGTAAGCAGCACGACGGAGAGCGCATACGTACTGCAGATCAGCAGCAGTTCGTCCGAGGCTTTTTCCAGGAGCGCCCACAAAAAGGCGGCGGCATAGCCGATTAGATTCAGCAGGAAGGCCAGGTTCCGCTGGCCTTCGCGGCCCATTTCTTTCAGGCCCGGAAGGATTTTCTGGAGCGGGTAGGCCAGCACGGGGACGATGCCGAGGAGCAGGATGCAGGTCAGGATTTCGGCGGGGCTGTGGAAATAGGATGGTTTGACGGTGGCGAGGATGCACAGCATGGCGGTCACCAGGACGGGCGGGATGGATAAGGTACGGATGAGTTTGGCAATGGATTCTTTTTTCGTCAATGGTTTCTCCTCCAGGATTCGTGAGAGCTTGCGGAAGCTTTGCAAGTGGTTTAGAATGATAGTGTTACAAATTGTAACATCAAAAGAACGGGAATGCAAGCTTCCCGCGGCCAACTGTGACAGGGAGGATTTTTTTGTAACATGAATCAGAAAAGAAAAAACACTGCAAACCTTTTTGCGAAAGAATGCATTGTCTCCGCATTGCTTCAGCTTATTTATGAAAAACCATTGTCCGCGATCTCGGTCAGCGAACTGTGCAGACGGGCGGGGGTGTCCCGCATGACCTTTTACCGGAACTACGATTCGAAGGAGGATATCTTCCTCAAACAGTTGGAGGAGCTGTTCGCGGAGTACCGGGGCGACGAGGAAGAGAAGGGAAAGAGCGGCATGTATTACGACCGGAAGCATATGCTGCATTATTTTACCTATCTTTCCCAGTACCGGGACTTCATGGCCGGGCTGATCGCCTGCGGTTTCGGAACTCAGTTTCTGAAAATGCTTATGGATTATCTGCTTGAACGGTGGTCGGATGAGGCGGATTACTATACGCTGGCCGCTTTTGCAGGCTCTCTTTACAGCATGTTTCACCTGTGGGCGTCCGGAGGCTATGAGGAAAAGCCGGAGCTTCTGGCCACGAAGCTGGAAGGAATTTTCGGCGGCACGCAAAAGTGAAATTTTTCTAAAGTGCACAAATGAAAGAATCTGTCCATTGAATCAGCCATTCCAGTGAATTACAGTAAAACAAACCGGAAAATTTTCACAGGGAGGTAACAGAATGATCAGACTTTTCAAAAGAATGCGAAAGCAGGAGTGGTACATGATCGGGATCTGCGTCCTGCTGATTCTGGGACAGATTTATTTTGAACTGAAACTGCCGGACTATATGAGCAGCCTGACGGTTTTGATCGAGACGCCAGGAAGCGAGATGAAGGAAGTCTACCGGACAGGCGGCGAAATGCTGGCATGCACCCTTGCAGGGGCGGCTTTAAGCATCCTGTGCGGCTATCTGACCGCCCGGATTGCCGGAGGTTTCAGCTATACGATCCGGGAGCAGGTCTTTCAGCAGGTATCCGATTTCGGCCAGAAAGAAATCCATAAATTTTCGGTTCCTAGCCTGTTAAACCGGACGACGAACGATATTACGCAGATTCAGATGATGGTTTCCATGGGCCTGCAGATTATGATCAAATCTCCGGTCATGGCCGTCTGGGCGGTGCTGAAGATTATCAATAAGAGCTGGACGCTGTCCGCGATTACGGCCGGGTTTGTCGTGGCATTGCTTGTAATGATGATTGTGGTGATTCAGGTCGTGCTTCCGCGGGTAAAGCGGGTACAGCGGCTCCTGGACGATTTAAACCTGGTATCCAGAGAAAATCTGACAGGAATCAACGTCGTCCACGCGTACAATGCGGAGGACTATCAGGCGGATAAATTTGAGAAAGCGAACGACCGCCTGATGCGCACCCAGTTGTTTAACCAGCGGGCATTCGCGGTGCTGATTCCGGCGGTAACGTTTGCAATGAATGCGTTGTCGCTGACGATTTACTGGGTCGGGGCAGCCATTATCAACAACGTTCCGGCCACGGACACGGCGGCCCGGATCAGCCAGTTCGGCGATATCGTGGTATTTGGTACCTACGCAACCTATGTCGTAACCTCCATTATGATGATGGTTATGATTATCATGATGCTGCCCTCCGCCCAGGTTTCCGCAGGGCGTATCAACGAAGTCCTGGATACGGAAATCGACCTCCACGAGGGAACGGGAACCCGCGGGAAAGAGCAGGGAACCGTGGAATTCCGGAATGTATCGTTCCGGTATCCAACCTCCGAAAAGAATATTCTGGAGGATATCAGCTTCAAAGTGCGAAAGGGCGAAACCATTGCCTTTATCGGGGCGACCGGAAGCGGGAAGACCACGCTGGTCAGCCTGGCGGCGCGTTTTTACGATGCTACCGAAGGAAAGGTTTTGGTGGATGGCGTGGATGTGCGGGAGTATTCCTTCGACGCGCTGTATGACCGGGTTGGGTATGTGACCCAGAAGGCGGTGCTGTTCGCGGGGGATATCCGGGGCAATGTGCTGTTTGGCGAAAGCAGCGCGCCGCAGACCGACCAGAACGTGCAGGAAGCGCTGGACATTGCGCAGGCAACGGAATTTGTCAGCAAGATGGAAAAAGACGCGGAAAGCCCGATCACCCAGGGCGGAACCAACGTGTCCGGCGGCCAGAAACAGCGGCTTTCCATCGCAAGGGCCCTGGCCAGAAAACCGGAAATCCTGATCTTCGACGATTCGTTTTCAGCGCTGGATTATAAGACCGACGCCAAACTGCGGAAAGAGCTGGCGGAAAAACTGGAGGATACGACCTGCATGATCGTTGCGCAACGGATTGGAACGATCCGGAACGCGGATCAGATCGTGGTGCTGGATGAAGGAAAAGCTGTGGGAATCGGAACCCACGAGGAACTGATGAAGACCTGTAAGGTTTATCAGGAAATTGCCATGTCGCAGCTTTCCGCACAGGAACTTGGGGCATAAGGGGGTGCTGGTATGAATCATGCAAAACGTACCGTGGGACAGGTATTTTCCTATTCGGAAAAAATAAAAAAACCGATGATCGCCGCTATGCTGCTGGCAGTAATTGGAGCCATTTTTACGATCATTGGGCCGAATCAGCTCAGTGAGATCACAGACCTGATTTCGGAATCTTTGTTTTCGGAAATCGATCTGAAGGCAATCGGACAGACGGCAGCCGTGCTGCTGGCCATTTATCTGGCCGGGGCGCTCTGCACCTATGTGGAGCATTACATTATGGCCACCATTACGCTGGATCTCTCCAAACAGATGCGGAAAGACCTTTCCCGGAAAATCAACCGGGTGCCGATGGAATGCTTTGGGAAAATGTCCTACGGCGACATTTTAAGCCGGGTGACGAACGATGTAAGCACCTTACAGCAGGCGCTGGCAAACAGCCTGCCGACCATTGTAAGCTCCACGGCGCAGTTCCTTGGCTGCCTGGTGATGATGTTCGTCACAGAATGGCGGATGGCTCTGGCGGCGGTCGGCGTGACGCTGCTTGGCTTTGTGCTGATGGGTGTTATTATGGGACGCTCCCAGAAATATTTCATTGCCCGTCAGGAGAGCCTGGGAAAATTAAATGGCTATGTGGAAGAAATCTATTCCGGCCACGATGTGGTGCGGATTTCACGGGCAAACCGGAAGGTGAAGGGGCGCTTTGACGAGCTGAACCGGGAGGTCTATCAGGCCAACTGCATGAGCCAGTTCCTCTCCGGGCTGATGCAGCCGCTGATGACAGTGGTCGGGAATCTGGGGTACGTGGCGGTGTGCGTGCTGGGCGCGGCGCTGGCCATGGACGGGCAGATTACCTTTGGCGTGATTACGGCGTTTATTCTGTATGTGCGGCTGTTTACTTCGCCGCTGGGGCAGATTGCGCAGGGGATGACACAGATGCAGACGGCCGCCGCTGCCGGAGACCGTGTGTTTGTGTTCCTGAAAGAAGAGGAACTTTCCGACGAGAGCGGAAAACTTGACGCGCCGAAGAATGTGCGGGGCGAAGTAGAATTTAAGCACGTGCGTTTCAGCTATCCGAGCAATCCGGAGAAAATCATTATCAAAGACTTTTCCGCCCACATCGAGCCAGGCCAGAAAGTGGCAATCGTAGGCCCCACCGGAGCCGGAAAGACGACCATGGTCAATCTTCTGATGCGCTTTTTCGAGGTCAACAGCGGCAGCATCCGGATCGACGGAATCCCGGCTTCCGATCTGAAGCGGGAGGCGGTTCACAGCATGTTTGGCATGGTTTTGCAGGATACCTGGATCTTTAAAGGGACGGTTCGGGAAAATCTGGTCTTTAACCAGGAGGGTATCGGGGATGAACGGTTGAAGGAGGCGTGCAAAGCCTGCGGGATTTATCATTTTATCGAGACGCTTCCGGACGGGTTGGATACGGTGCTGGATGAAAATGTGAGCATTTCTTCGGGGCAGAAACAGCTTCTGACCATTGCCAGGGCCATGGTGCTGAACCGGCCGATGCTGATTCTGGACGAGGCAACGTCGTCGGTGGATACCAGGACGGAACTGATCACGCAGAAAGCGATGGATCAGCTTACGGAAAACCGCACCAGCTTCGTGATTGCCCATCGGCTGTCCACGATCAAAAATGCGGATCTGATCCTGGTCATGAAAGACGGCGATATCATCGAGCAGGGCAGCCATGAGACGCTTCTGGAAAAAGGCGGCTTCTATGCGGAGCTGTATAACAGTCAGTTTGAACGCGGGTAAGCCGCGCAGCGGTGAGCGGAATACGAACGTCCGCTTTACAAGGCATCCTGACGAGAACGAGAGAGGAGGCAGATTATTATGAAATCATTGGCAATTGAACGAGAATTCGGAAGCGGCGGCAGAGAGATCGGCATGCGCGTGGCGGATGCCGCGGGGATTCCCTGCTATGACAGCAGCCTGCTTGTGGAAGCGGCCAAACGCTATGGGATTTCCATCGGAAAACTGCAGGATTATGACGAAAAAGGCGGCGGAAGCATGCTGTACAACCTGATGCGGGCGGCGAATCTGTGTCAGGAAAAGGAGACTTCCGAAATGTATGAGATCCAATACGGCGTAAAGGAGACGATCCGGAGGCTGGAGGCGGAGGGGCCGGCGGTCTTCATCGGGCGCTGCGCTACGGAAATCCTGAAATACCGGCCGGATGTGGTGCGGGTCTATGTCTATTCTTCCAATGAACAGAAGAAGATCAACCGGATCGTCCGGACGGAGGGTGTGAAGAAGGACGAGGCGAAATGGATGATGGAGCGCAAGGACCGGAGCCGCAGGAATTATTTCCGGTTTTTTACGGAAAAGGACTGGCAGGACCGGAGAAATTATGACCTGGAGCTGAATACGGATATGATTTCCGTGGAGGAATGCGCGGATATTCTGTTGTATATGATTCGGAAAACGGAAAACTAGGCTTCAGACAATGTCTTTTAACAGGCGGTACTGGCAGGCGGCGACTTCCTCTTTGGGGAGTTTGTAGTTGCTCTTAACCCAGCGGGAGACCATCTGTACAAGGCCGCCGATGTAAAAAGCGGATACCAGATCAATGGGGCCGGGGAGGGGGTCGCCTTTCCCGGCCTTTTCCTCTAAAAGCGCTGTTAATTGCCGGGCGAAAAAACGGTAGAAGATTTCAGCGACTTCTTCGTCATGAGAGAAACCGAAGGCATGGTAAAAGAAACGGTCTTCGCTCTGGAGAAAGTCCAGAATGACGGTGAGGAAGTCTTGGGGGGAGTGGGTGGACATGATGGTTTCCAGGTCGGTGTGCTTTTCTTCCATGCAGTAGGCGAAGAGCTGGTATTTGTCTTCGAAGTTGGCATAGAAGGCGGAACGGCTGAGGTTGGCGGTCTCGCAAAGTTCGTTGACCGAGATTTTCTGGAAGGGTTTTTTGTGGAGAAGGTCGGTCATGGTTTGGGCGAGGATGGATTTGGCGGATGGTTTTTTCGTGTTTGGCATGGGCGTACCTCCTGGACGGTATGGTTTTTCGATGAAAGTTCTTCCGGATTCCTATACATAGGTATATCCTTTGCCTTTGCAGAAGCAGCATTTACCGGAGCTGCATGCTCTGCATTTGTTGCCGATGATAAGGCTCTGGACGTGTTCCAGTCTTCCTGTACCGTTGCAGCAGGTGCATTTTCCGGTGCCATGGCAGAAAATACATTTTTGCTTGATTTTTTCCGTTGTGCCGGAGGATGAAGGGGGCGTTGTATGATCCGGCGTGCCGCTTGCATTTCGATACTGATAGCTGGAATGATAACCGGTGTATTCCAGATAAATGGAGGAAGCGACATCCAGCTTATAAGTATATGCCTCATTTTTGGAATTATAGATGTCGATCACAAATTCGGTGTTTGGTGTAAAGTCCCAGTAATAGCGGCTGTTCAGAACCGTTTCGAAGAACAGGATTCTGGATTTTCCTGGTTTGATGGTTACGGTCAGGTCATTTGCGTCAAGCTGTGCAAAGGCATCTTTTTGTGCATAACCCTCTGCATACAGCAGGGTAGTATTGCGCGCAATTACATATTCAGGGCTTCGGAAGATCATTTGATCCAAATTGGTACACCATGCGGACATTTGAACCGAAATATTTTCACTTGTATTATTTGTAATCTGCACACCGACGCAGGCGGATACCTTTTCCTCTCCTGGAATCAATGTGTGCATCACACCAACCACATTCGATACGAAGTCCTCCGTAACTGTGACTTTACAGGTAACTTTTTTTCCGCTGCCGTCCGCCGCTTTGGCTGTGATGGTCGCGGTTCCTTTTTTTACAGCGGTTACGATTCCGGAAGAGGATACGGTGGCAACGTTTTTGTTGCTGCTGGTCCAGGTGACTTTTTTATTCGAGGCATTGGAAGGGGAAACGGTGGCCTTGAGCTGGGTTTCCGCGCCTTTGTTCAGGGTCAGGCGGTTGGTGTTCAGCTTGATTTTAGTGACTGGTTTGGTTCCTGCTGCGCTGGAAGATGCTTTTTTTACGGTGACTTTGCAGGTCAGTTTTTGACTGCCGAATTTCGCGGTGATGGTGGCGGTGCCTTTTTTCTTTGCGGTGATTTTACCTTTGCTGTTGACGGTCGCCACGCTTTTTTTGCTGGAAGTCCAGGTGATTTTTTTGCTGGTTCCGGTGACTTTCAGGGTTTTGGTCTGGCCGGGGAAGAGGGTTACGCTTTTGGCGGATAACTTCGGGGCGGCCTGTACTTCTGCGGATGGGACTGCGGCAAACAGCAGCAGAATCGTCAGAAAAGAAAGCAGGAGCTTTCCGGTCTTTTGCAAGTTCTTTTTCATTTTCACCATTCCTTCCATTTGATTTCGTGTTCCTATTGTATCATGATACTCCATTTTTGGCAATGTCAGAGAGAAGCGTATAGCAAAAGATTGCTTGCTGTGCTGCCACATTTCCCAGTCCGCCATTTCCCAGCAGGTGCGGGCCCTGGAGCGGGAGCTGGGCTTTAACCTTTTTGAACGGGAAACGCGCAAGGTGTTCCGGCTGACCCCGGCGGGGGAACATTTTTATAAGAAAAGCCTGGTGCTGGTGGCCGATTTCGACCGGATGTACCAGGAATCGCTGAAAATTGCGCGAGGGAAGGACGCGGCTCTGCGGATCGGGTATCTGCGGACGTACAGCGGTGAGGGATTCCGGCGGGCGCTGGAACTCTTTACGAAGCAGTATCCGGAAGTGGCGGTGAGTCTGGCCTACGGGAACCATGAAGAATTGTATCAGATGCTTATCAGCGGAAAGGTGGATCTGGCGCTGAACGACCAGAGACGGAAATTTTCGGATGCGTATGAGAACCAGATTCTGGAGGTTTCGCAGAGCTGTATTGAGATTTCGGCGCGCAGTCCGTTGGCGTCGCTGCCGGAAATCTTGCTTGAAGATCTGAAAAGCACACCCTGCATTCTGGTGGCGTCGAAGGGCCAGGAGGAGATCGAGCGGGAATATTATACGAATATCATTGGATTCCATGGGGAATTCCTCTTTGCGGATCATCTGGAGGCGGCGCGGCTGATGGTGATGGGCGGCCGGGGCTTTCTGCTGTCGGAAGGGAATGGGAGCCTGGCAGGGTTTGAGCAGGCGATTGTCCGGATTCCGCTGTGCCGGGGAGAGGAGCCGATGACGCGGAATTACTGCGCGTTCTGGCCAAAGGGGACTGGGAATATCTATGTGGAGCCTTTTGCGGAGATCCTGAAAGCACAGTATTAGAAAAACTTATGAAAATTTCCGGAAAATGAAATTGATTGCGGGACGGAAACCTTGTATAGTAATAGGAAAAAGAAACATATCATACATACAGCAAACGGGAAAAGAGGGATTTGAAATGGAACGGATCAAAAAGAATTTTGGATTTGGATGCATGCGGCTGCCGATGAAGGACGGGGAAGTGGATATCCCGCAGACCTGCCAGATGGTGGATGCTTTTTTAGAGGCGGGGTTTAACTATTTCGACACGGCGCACGGGTATCTGGGCGGAAAAAGCGAGCTGGCGCTGAAGGAATGTCTGACCAGCCGCCACCCGCGGGAGAGCTATATTTTAACGGATAAGCTGACGAATTTCTTTTTTAAAAAAGAGGAGGATATCCGGCCGTTTTTTGAGAACCAGTTGAAATGGTGCGGCGTGGAATATTTTGATTTTTATCTGATGCACGCCCAGGGAGCCGAGAATTTTAAGTTCTTTAAGGAATGCCGGGCTTACGAGACGGCTTTTGCGCTGAAAGAGGAAGGAAAAGTGCGCCATGTGGGAATTTCGTTCCACGACAAGGCGGAGGTGCTGGAACAGATTTTGACAGAGTATCCGGAGATTGAAGTGGTTCAGATTCAGTATAACTATGTGGATTATGACGATCCGGCGGTGGAGAGCCGGAAGTGCTATGAGGTGTGCCGGAAGTTTGGAAAGCCGGTTATTGTCATGGAGCCGGTGAAGGGCGGAAATCTGGTGAACTTGCCGGAGAATGCGAAGGCGGTGTTTGAGGAGCTGGGCGGAGGAAGTCCGGCGAGCTATGCGATCCGGTTTGCGGCCGGGTTTGAGGGGATTCGGATGGTGCTGTCCGGGATGAGCAGCCTGGAGCAGATGGAGGATAATCTCAGCTATATGAAGGAGTTCCGGCCGTTGGATGAGCGGGAGATGGAAGCGGTTGGGAAGGTGCAGGAGATTTTCCGGGGGATGCATTTGATTCCCTGTACGGCCTGCCGGTACTGCGAAGCGGGATGTCCGAAGCAGATCAAGATTCCGGATTTGTTTGCGGTGATGAATACGAAGCAGATTTATCATGACTGGAATGCGGATTATTATTATAATGTGGTGCATACGGCCGAGGGGCGGAAGGCTTCGGACTGTGTGAAGTGCGGGAAGTGTGAGAAGGCTTGTCCGCAGCATTTGAAGATTCGGGAGCTGCTGGAGGATGTGGCGAAGGAGTTTGAGAAGAAGTGAAAAGGGGGGCTGTTGCACTGGGGTTTAGACAATTCCCGATGTAGCAGCCCTTCTTGATGGTATTTCGTCCAGAATTAAGCATTTTAACCCATGTTCCTCCTGTTCTCC
>JAUNPS010000068.1 GCA_030536575.1 Eubacteriales bacterium
GACCCGTGACCTCCGCACTACCAATGCGACGCTCTACCGACTGAGCCACAGCAGCTTGTCCAGCGATTCGTGTTAGCTCCTCGCTACGTTCTATAATTTACCACAGAAAAACGGATATGTCAACACATTTTAAAAAATTCTACACAAAAGAAAAATATACGATATTTTCAAATAATTCTGAAAACTCAAAAAGCGCAGCGGACAGACAATCGGCCGTATGATATGGCTGGCGGGAATCACTGCATTGCGCCGGATTCCGCATGCATACGGCGGAGTCTGCCGGGGGGATTTCAGGGTAGGAGAGGTTATTTCTGCGGACAGTCTTCCGTCGGCGGATCAAAAGGGTAGAGCGCATGATAAGCCTCAAGCTGCGCCTTGTCCACAGGGCCGGCCGGAATCAGGCCCGTACAATCCGTAGCGGAACAGGCCTTTCCGAGATAATCATAATCGTCAAAAACGGAAGCGGTTCCGGCGTTTGGTTCTTTTCGTTTGTTCATGGAAAAACCTCCTTTCGAGTGTAGTATCTCCGCAAAATTTGTGTTATACTCCTGGAAAACGAAAGGATGCGCCGGAAATGAATTTTAAATTGCTGATCCAATACGATGGGACGCGCTATGACGGCTGGCAGCGCCAGGGAAACACGGATAATACCATTCAGGGAAAAATCGAAGAAGTGCTGAGTAAAATGACCGGAGAGCCGGTGGAACTTCATGGAGCGGGCAGGACGGATGCCGGCGTGCATGCCAGCGGTCAGATAGCGAATGTTCATTTGACAAAATGGCATGGCGATACGGAGGAGATTCGAAGCTATCTGAATCAATACCTGCCGGAAGATATTGGAATTTTGGATGTGGAAAGTGTACCGGAGCGATTTCACAGCCGTCTGAGCGCGAAGGGAAAGCGGTATTGCTACAGGATTGGGATCGGAGACCGGAAAAATGTTTTTGAACGGCGGCAGATTTATCCGTTGGGAGGCACTTTGGACCGGGAGGCTATGGAGCAGGCGGCGCAATATCTGACAGGAGAGCATGATTTTCAGGGATTTTGTGCGAATAAAAGAATGAAAAAGTCCACGGTGCGTTACATTTGGAGTATTACAATAGAAGAAAGCGCAGATGAGCTGCGGATTACGTACTGTGGAAATGGATTTCTTTACAATATGATCCGGATTCTGACCGGGACGCTGATCGAGGTGGGGCAGGGAAAGCGAAGTCCTCAGAGCATTTCGGAAATTTTTGAGAAAAAAGACAGAACTCTGGCAGGCTATACGGCGCCTGCCAGAGGCCTTACGCTGGAAGAAGTGCTGTATGAAGATTCTGTGTAGCAGGAATGGGAAGGTTCAGCCAGGCATTAATAGCCCAGACTTTCGCCGATCAGAAGGACTTTGATGCGTCCGGGCGTGCGGTTAAAGCGGGTGATGACGGTGTGGGCGCAGATACAGTCCGTACTGGTGCAGTCTGCGCAGGTGCCGGTCACGCTGCAGGGCGTTTTCAGGTTCAGGCGGATAGCGTTCGCCGGGGCGGCGGTTTCGTGAACGCGGCTGACCGCTTCCTGTACATCTTTAACAACTTTGTTCATGCCAACGAAAAGGATGACATGTTCCGGGCCGAAGACGAGGGCGGCGGCGCGGTTGCCGTTTCCGTCGATGTTTACGAGCTGTCCGTCTTTGGTGATCGCATTGCTGCTCATCAGGAAGTAGTCGGCGGATAAGGCCTGGCGCTGGAGAGCCATGCGCTCTTTTGCCGTTTTCGCGGTGTCGCGGTCGATCAGTAACAAGTCTGCCTGACGAACGGCGTCCAGCATGCCGCATTCGTTCAAGGTCATGGAGCCGCCCCAGGAGACGGTCGCGCCCTTTTCCATGAAGGAGAGGGCTTTTTCAACGGCTTCTTTTGAGGTTGGACAGTAATAGCCCTCCATGCCGCGTTTTTCCAGATGTTTGATAATGGTCATGGCTTCTGCTTCGTAAAAGGTCTGAATCGGTGTCATTGAATTTTACCTCCGGTCTTTTTTTCGATTATAGCACATTTTACATTGAAAATCACGAATGAAAACAGTATAATAAAACAAGTATGACGACAGGAGAGGAAGATTTATGAAGAAAATTCTCGATTTGATTACGGACGAAATGGTAAAGGCTTTTGAAGCTGCCGGATATGATACGAAGTTTGCCAAGGTGACGCTTTCGAACCGGCCGGATCTTTGCGAATACCAGTGTAACGGGGCGATGGCTGCCGCGAAAGCATATAAGAAAGCGCCGATCATGATCGCGAAAGATGTGGTCGGGAAATTAGAAGGAAACGGGCTGTTTTCCATGGCGGATGCCGTGAATCCCGGTTTTATTAACCTGAACCTGAATCCGGAATTTCTGGGAGATTATCTGAAAGAAATGCAGGCAGACCCGGATTTATCCATTGAAAAAGCGAAAAACCCGAAAAAAATCATCATTGATTACGGCGGTCCGAATGTGGCGAAACCCCTCCATGTGGGCCATTTGCGTTCCGCGATCATTGGCGAAAGCATTAAACGCATGGGCCGTTTTCTGGGCCATGAGATGATTGGCGATGTACATCTGGGAGATTGGGGCCTGCAGATGGGGCTGATTATCACAGAATTGAAGAAAAGAAAGCCGGATTTGGTTTATTTTGACGAGAATTACACCGGAGAATATCCTGAAGAGGCGCCCTTTACGATTGGCGAGCTGGAGGAAATTTATCCGACGGCCAGCGCGTATTCCAAGGAACACGAGGACTATAAGGAAGAAGCGATGCAGGCCACCTATCTGCTTCAGCATGGCCACAGGGGCTACCAGGGCATTTTAAAGCATATTTTAAACGTATCGGTGACCGATCTGAAGCGAAATTACGAGAATCTGAATGTTACCTTTGACCTCTGGAAAGGGGAATCCGATGCGCAGCCTTATATTCCGGGGCTGGTGGCCTATCTGAAAGAGAATGGCTATTCTTATGAAGACCAGGGCGCGATTGTGGTGGATGTGAAGGAAGAAAGCGATACGAAGGAAGTTCCGCCGTGCATGATTCTGAAATCCGACGGCGCGTCCCTGTATACGACGACGGATCTAGCGACGATCGTGCAGCGGATGGAGGATTATCATCCGGATGAGATCCTGTATGTGGTGGACAAGCGGCAGGAAATGCATTTTGTGCAGGTGTTCCGCTGTGCTAAAAAGGCGAAGCTAGTGGAGGAAGACACGAAGCTGACTTTCCTGGGATTCGGCACCATGAACGGAAAGGACGGCAAGCCGTTTAAGACCAGAGAGGGCGGCGTGATGCGTCTGGAATATCTCCTGAAAGATATTGAGGAGGAAATGTTCCGGAAAATTACGGAAAACCATGCGATCGATCCGGAGGAAGCCAGGGCGACCGCGAAGCTGGTTGGATTGTCTGCGATTAAATACGGCGATCTGTCCAATCAGGCATCGAAAGATTATGTGTTCGATATCGACCGGTTCACTTCTTTCGAAGGGAATACAGGGCCCTACATTTTGTACACGATTGTCCGGATTAAATCCATCCTGAGCAAATACCGCGACCAGGGGGGAACGCCGGAAAATGCGGTGATCAGCCAGCCGGCCAGCGACAGCGAGAAAGCGCTGATGCTGTCACTGTCCAGATTTAACGCGGTGTGCGAAAATGCGTTCGAAGAGATTGCGCCCCATAAAATCTGCTCTTACGTCTATGAACTGGCGAATAATTTTAACAGTTTTTACCATGAAACCCGGATTCTGTCCGAGGAAAATGAGGGGCAGAAAGCGTCCTGGATCGCGCTGCTTGTCCTGACCAGGGATGTGCTGGAGAAATGCATCGACGTGCTGGGCTTCTCTGCGCCGGAACGGATGTAAAAAAGAAGGAATATCCGGGAAGTTTCCCGCATATATTTTAGGGAGTATTGAAAATGACAATACTCCCTATCTTTTTGCGAATGACAGAGCATGTGCGGGAGGAATGACGAATGAATGGCAGAGGAAAAACCAGACGAGTGCGAAGAAGAAGGGCGGAAAGGCGGGGGTGTCTCCTGCTGCTTGCCTGTTTGCTGTTTGCGGCGGGAGGCCTGTCCTTCTATCTGCGCGGAGAGAGTTATTCCAATGTGAAGACGACCGGGCAGGTTTCCATAGAAATTGTGGAACCGGAGGCGGACAGGCTTCGGAAAGAAGAGGGGCTGGCCGGGGAGCAGGTCTGGGTGAAACCGGGAGAGGTCATTTTAAAAGATCCGACGATTGTGATCCGGGAAGATTCCAGGGACGCCTGTTTGCGGGTAAAGATTTTGATCAGCGGTCTGAACGGAAGACTCATGGAGGAGCTGGAGGAAGGAATTGACTTTGACGACGGCTGGGAAAAGCGGGAAGACGGCTACTATTATTACGAGAAAGTAGCGAAAGCGGGGGAGCAGGTGACGGTGTTCCGGCAGATTCAGGTGCCGGAGAACTGGGAGGAGCTTGCGGAGGAACCCTATTTTCGGATTGAGATTCAGGCGGAGGCTGTGGAATATGGCTATCAATATCTGCGCTGATGACAGTACATATCATGTGTGATCAGGATATTTGCAAAAAGATTGTGGAGTATGGCGGATAGACAAACGGGAGATTTTCCGGTATAGTAAAGGCATGAAGAAGAACGGAGGTGAGAAGGACTGAAGCGGGCCAGTGAGGAGGGCTACCGGACGCTGCGGAAGCTTGGAGGCAGTACCTTTCTGGCTGTCCATGAACCGACCTGTCAGCTTCGGGTTTTGAAGCTGGTGGAAGGAGAAAAGAAACGGCTGACAGATACGGAACGGAATTACTGGAAGCATTTTTCACATCCGGGACTGCCGAAAGTGCTGGATATCCTGGAAGAGGGGGACAGCCTGTGCTATGTGATGGAGTATTTTCCGGGGCGGACGCTGCAGGAGATTTTTGAAGAGGAAGGGCGCCAGCCGGTGGCCCGGCTGAGGAGCTGGATGATCCAGATTTGCGAGATACTGACGTATCTTCATACGCGCAGCCCAGCGGTTGTGCATGCGGATCTGAAGCCGGCGAATCTGTATTGTCTTTCGGACGGAAGGATTCTGCTTTTGGACTTTGGAGCGGCATTTCTGGCTGGACGGACGCCGGGGATTTATTTTGGAACGGAGGTATTTGCTTCACCGGAGCAGAAAAAGGGCGGAGAAGATTTGGACTGCCGGAGTGATCTTTATAGTTTGGGAGCGACGATGTACTTTCTGCTTACGGGGAAATACTGGGACGGGCGGGAGAGAGTGTTTGTGTATGGAGCATTCCGGAGGACTTTAGAAAAATGTATGCGTGCGGATAAAAGGAGGCGTTATGGATCTTGCAGAGAACTGCGGGCGGTTCTGCTTAGGCAGCGGAGGAGGAAAAAGAGAGATTGTGCGGCTGTTTTGCTGCTTGCGTTGGTTTGTATGACGGCAGGCAGACAGCGTGAGGCGGAGAAGGGGCCGGCGGCGACGGAGGAAAGTCCGTCAGAAACGGAAGAAATACAGGATCAAGACGAAAGTCAGGAATTCAGAGAAACAAATGATACGATTCAAATAGACACATATGAGACAAGGCTGCTTGGCGGCCAGATATCAGAAATCAAATCTGCGATTTTATCAGCTCCCGATCGGGAGGAAGGTTACCGGAAATTATTAGAACAGTTTTTAGAAGATCAGGTATTGGAACAGGAGGAAGAGCTGGCTTTTTGGACACTTCTGGAAGAGACAGGGGAGGAGTTTCGGAAAAATGGGGAAGGGTATTATAGATTTTTGTTTCAGCTTGGCATTGCGTGCCGGTTTTATTCGGAAGGGGAGAGCGGCAGCAGGTATGGGAGGTATTGGTTTGAGAAGATTGTGAATGCAGAGGAAGAGACGGGGATAATGGATCGAGAAAGAAAGGTGGCGGAGTTTTTTGTAAAGACAGGAGATTTACAGGAAAGGTATGTGAAAAAAAGGGGAAGTGAGGAGAAAGAGATTGATTTTTGGAAATTTTGGGGAGAACTTTGTCTTTTGGCAGAGGAGGAAGTGAAAAAGGAGGAGGACAGGATGCTTGCGCTTCGGCTGTGTGATGAGATGATGACACAGATTTATTTGTATGCGGAGGAGTTTCGGAAAGCGGGGGTAGAGGCGGAGGAGTATGAGAGGCTGGCTGAACGGGTGCTGGCTGCGGCTGAGGCGTGTGGGGGAGAGAAGGAGATTTTGGAGGGTGTGAGGGAGAAAGAGAAACTGATTGAGGAAACGTTGCGTTGCGTGTTTGAGAAAGGGGAAGGGGTAGCTGGATGAGGAAATGGTGGATTATTTTGTTGGCGGTTTGCGTGGCGGCTGCGGCGGTATGGGGGCAGGATGGACAGAGGTTGTGGAGTGAGGCGAAGGAGGTGGCTGAGGAAAGTGAAAGAGAGACAGAGAGCGAGAGTGAAGAGGAGTCTGAGAGTGAAATGGAATCAGAGAGCGGGTGTGTGACGGAGAAGGAGGAGGGGAAGGAGTCTGAGACAGAAAATGAGCGGGAACCGGTGGATGCGAACGAGAGCGAAGGGGAACTTGGGGTGGAGAGTGAAGTAGAAATCGGGCAGGAAAGTGAAAGAGAGCTGGAGTTTGGAAGCGAAGCTGAAACGGAGAGTGGGCCGGGAACTGAGCTGGAGAGTGGGAGTGAGATAGAGCCGGAGCTTGGAAGCGAAGCTGAGGTGGAGAGTGAGTCGAAAATTGAATTGGAAAGCGGGAGTGAAATAGAGCAGGAATCTGGAAACGAAGCTGAGGCGGAGAGTGAGCTGGGAACTGAGCTGGAGAACGGGAGTGAGATAGAACCGGAGCCTGGAAGCGAAGCTGAAGCGGAAAGTGAGTCAAAAACTGAACTGGAAAGTGAAATAGAGCCGGAGCCTGGAAGCGAAGCTGAAGTGGAGAGTGAGTCGGAAACTGAACTGGGAACGGAATTGGAAAGTATGGAGATGACGGAGACGGACAATGAAGGTGAAGCGGAACAGGGAACAGAGAGTGAATCGGAGTTAGAGATAGAAAGCGAAACAGAATCGGAAATGGAAACGGAGCCTGTGTATGAAACAGAAACGGAGTCTGAACGTGAAACGGAGTTGGAAGCTGTGACCGAAAGCGAGGACGAAACAGAAGCGGAATCAGAAACCGCTCCTTCCACGGAAAAAGCCGTTATTGAAGTGATTTCCATTACTCCGGACTATCCCGGCGGCACCCGCCCGTTCGACGGCACGAACCACGTAAATCTCCGCCTGGAAATCCAAAAAGCAGAACCCGGAAACGTAAAGGTAACCGCGGAAGGAACTGCCCGAAGTGCCGATGCCGGAACATGGAAAGTAGACGTCACTTACCAGATGACCGGGGAGGATGCGGATCGGTTTGAACTGAAAGTACCGGAAGAACAGCCGGAAATTACCATTACGCCAAAGGTATTGCACGTACAGGTCAGCGATGCATGGAAAGAGTATTTTACAGAAGTGGCGACAGCAAATTTAGAGTACGAACAGACAGTCCCTGTGACGGTAAGCGGATTTATGAAAGATGGCAGCGAAACGACAGAACTTCCGGCAGGTTTCCAGCTTCCGGAGGTCATGATTGATACGGACAAGCTGGCGCAGGACAGCCCTATGTTCCGGAAAGGAGAACCGATTGTTTATCAGGATGCCCTGGTTTTGAAAAGGAATGCGGACGGAAGTGTCAGTGGGAATCCGACAGAGAATTATTGTTATGATCTGACAGATGAAAGCAGTTATCAGAAAGGGGATATCCGGCTGAAAAGTCCGGCGTTGGAAGATGGAGATTATCAGCTTCAGATTGTGGGCAGCAGTTACATCGATGAGCAGGGAAGGCTATGGCTGGAAAAGGGAAGCAGGATATTAGCTGTACCGACAGGAGAAAAGCAGTATACGGACGGCGAAGAGAGCGGGGAATTGGAAACATCTGGAACCTGGAGTTTTTCACTCACCAGAAAAAATAAAAAAGGAAGCGTGACAGCATGTTCCAAACAGCGGGAGATTTCCTTCTATATAGACGAAAAACTTTCAGATACTGAAAATTCTTCTGGGGAAGAAAAAGGTGGAGAAAAGCGGAATACGGATCAAAACAAGGATGAAAAGGAGGGGAAGAAGTCAAATGTGAGCGAGAATACGGACGATACAACGCAGAAAAAGCCGGATGCAGAATTAGGCCTAAGCCAAACTGCCGATACCGCGCCACAAGGAGGGAATGCAGTTCAGACAGCAGCCGTTTCAGTGACAGAGAACAAGAACTCGATTCAGGCTGTACCTGAACAAAAGACAGAAACACAAAATACTGCTATGAAAAATGAGACGGGACAAAATGACCCAGTCCAGAATGACTCCGTTCAGAGCGACCCCGCCGAGTCAGACAACACCAAGCCGGAAATTACCATTTCTGAACCGGATCGCGACGGAAGGATGCAGATATCTATAAAAGATGAAAATCTGGACACGCAGACTGTCCGCTGGACACTGAAGGGCCAGAAAAACGGTCAAATAACACTAACCGGCGTCCAACGAATGGAAAACGGCATTCTGTTTCTGGACTTTCCTGCATTGGAAGATCAGGCTGAAATGGACGACTGGTATCAGATCACCATCACCGCCACCGACCAGGCCGGAAACCAGAGCCAGGAAACAAAAATTTTCTCAATCAACCGCTACGGCGCCATCTTCCAATCCGACCCGGATACTGAAAAGAAACAGGAAACCTTCTATCTGAACCAGAGCTTCGAACCAGTCATGGAGGTGAAAAATGTAGAAACATTAGAAAAACAAAAACTGATCTGCATCTGGAACGGCCAGGTACGGGAACTGCAGCCGGACGTTGACTATATAGAGACGGTTACGACCGAAAAAAACGGTTGGAAAAAATACAGCTACCGTATTCTGAAAAACTGCTTTTCCGAAGAAGGAACCTATTCCGTCATTGCCTCGGCCGCAGACAGTTCCGGAAACGAGAAGGACAGCCGCAGTGATATGGGAACGCTCTCTTTTGTTATAGACCGAACGCCTCCCACGGCTATTCTGACCCAGATAGAAGACGGAAAAACGTATCGTTCTGAAGAATGTCCCCTGACTGTTCAGGCCAGAGACAACAACGCGGTCGACCGGATCGAGCTTTGGGTGAACGGAAAACTGGTTCAAGAAACATCCGGTGAAGCACTTACTTACAGCCTGAATTCCTCGGAGGAATGGCAGGAAGTAAAAGCCAGAGCAGTAGACGCCGCAGGAAACGAATGCTGGACAGAACCTGTAAAGGTCAAAGTTCAAAAGGAAGACCAGAAACCTCTCGTACTGAAAAAAGCAAGCGCAGAGCTGGGCGGAGGCAGTATAGTCATAGAGGCAGAATCACAGGAAATGGAAAAGATGGGAAAATGGGCCGCCTGCGGCGTACTGTCGGTATCGGTCATCGCACTGTTTGTATGTATCTGTTTGATCAGACGGATGGATTTTCAAGGAAAAATGTGATATGCTGTAGAGCAGAATACAGACAAAGGCTGGAGACGGCCAGGCGGGAGGAAAAACATGGCGGCAATCGTGATCGAAGTTCTGTATCCCATGCTTCTCTACTACGGAATCGGGATGCTTGTGAATATGATAGTGGGAAATGCCCTGGATGCGACGGCCAGAACAGCGCTTATGGCGCTTCTGGCGTGCCCGGCGGCAGGCTGGCTTTATCGGAAAGAACAGAAAAAGCGAAATATAGAAAGAAAGAAAATGCCGGCGCTTTCGTATCTGGTTCCGTGTATCCTGGGAATTGCAGGAAATTATCTGTTCAGTTGGCTGATGAACCAGGTTCAGATTACACTGTATTTTTCCAATGAGGTTCAGGAGACGCTTCTGGAAGGGAGCTGGTTTACACAGATTTTCGGACTGGGACTCGTGGTGCCGATTGCAGAAGAACTGCTTTTTCGCGGCTTGCAGTATGGAAACATGAGAAAGTATTTGTCAGCAGGAGTATCCGCTGTGTTTGGCGCGCTGCTGTTTGCCCTTTACCATGGAAACCCGATTCAGATTATCTACGCTTTTCCGATGGGAATCCTGCTGAACCTGATTTATGAGAAGTGGGGAACACTGAAAGCGCCGATTCTTTTTCATATGTCGGCCAATTTGAGTACGGTTCTCCTGCCTATATTGCTCGAATTGTTGAATAAATAAAAATTAAATATGGAAAAATAAGCGATAAAAAGTGAATAATCAGATTATCTGACAATTTAAGAAAAAGTAATACTTTACAGATTGCGAATTCCGGTGTATAGTAGAGGACAGATCAAAAGACTTTCAGAAAAAGAAAGGAAGAAATGTATGGATACGAAGAGGAAATCACCGGGTCCTGGTTATCAGGGACTGTACCGGCCGGAATTCGAACACGACAACTGCGGAATCGGAGCGATCGTAAATATAAAAGGAGTCAAAACCCATACCACAGTTGAGAATGCACTGAAAATTGTAGAAAATCTGGAACACAGAGCAGGCAAGGATGCCGAAGGAAAGACAGGCGACGGAGTCGGAATTATGCTGCAGATATCGCATAAATTCTTCTCCAAAGTCTGTAAGTCCCTCGGCATTTTTTTATCCAAAGAGCGAGATTACGCAATTGGCATGTTTTTCTTCCCACAGGATGAATTAAAACGCAACCAGGCGAAGAAAATGTTTGAGATCATCGTCGAAAAAGAAGGCATGGAGTTTCTTGGCTGGCGTGAGGTTCCCACCGTACCCCAGGTATTAGGGCAGAAAGCGCTGGAGTGCATGCCGTGCATCATGCAGGCATTCATCAAAAAACCGGCAGAGGTAGCCGAAGGCCTGGAGTTTGATCGGAAGCTGTACATTGCGAGAAGAGTGTTTGAACAGAGTAATGACGATACCTATGTGGTTTCACTTTCCAGCCGCACGATTGTGTACAAAGGAATGTTCCTGGTAAAACAGCTTCGCACGTTCTTCCTGGATCTGCAGAATCCGGACTATGAATCTGCGATTGCAATCGTTCATTCCCGCTTCAGCACGAACACGAATCCGAGCTGGAAACGCGCCCATCCGAACCGTTTCCTGGTGCATAACGGAGAGATCAACACCATCCGCGGCAACGCGGACAAGATGCTCGCCAGAGAAGAAACCATGGCGACCCGTTACTTCAAAGGACAGTTCCAGAAAGTCCTTCCGGTCGTAGACACTTCCGGTTCCGACTCCGCTATGCTGGATAACACGCTGGAATTCCTGGTTATGAGCGGTATGGAGCTTCCGCTGGCCGTGATGATTACCATTCCGGAACCATGGGATAATGATAAGACCATGAGCCAGAGTAAAAAGGATTTCTACCAGTATTACGCGACCATGATGGAGCCCTGGGATGGCCCGGCTTCGATCCTGTTCAGCGACGGCGATATCGTCGGCGCAGTCCTTGACCGCAACGGCCTCCGGCCTTCCCGCTACTATATCACAGACGACGGTTATCTGATCCTGTCTTCGGAAGTGGGCGTTATGAATGTGGCTCCGACGAAGATCGTGCAGAAAGAACGCCTGCATCCTGGAAAAATGCTGCTGGTGGATACCGTTCAGGGAAGAGTGATCGACGACGATGAGCTGAAAGAGCGCTATGCGAAGAGACAGCCTTACGGCGAATGGCTTGACCGTTATCTGGTAGAGCTTGACCGCATTAAGATTCCGAATGTACGGGTACAGGAGTATACGAAAGAAGAGCGCGGCAAATTACAGAAAGCGTTCGGCTATACTTACGAAGAGTACCGTACTTCGATTCGGAACATGGCCTTAAACGGAGCGGAAGGCATTGGTGCAATGGGTATCGATACCCCTCTGGCTGTCCTGTCCGATGAATATCAGCCGTTGTTTAACTATTTCAAGCAGTTATTCGCGCAGGTTACGAATCCGCCTATTGACGCGATCCGGGAAGAAGTGGTGACTTCTACGACTATTTACGTAGGAGACGACGGAAATCTGCTGGACGAAACGGCTCAGAACTGCCAGACGATCCGGCTGGAAAATCCGATTTTGTCCAACACCGACATGCTGAAGCTGAAACACATGAACGTGGAAGGCTTCAAGGTCGCGGAAGTGCCGATTACCTATTATAAAAACACAAGCCTGGAAAAAGCGATCGATCATCTGTTTGTGGAAGTAGACCGTATTTACCGGGAAGGCGCGAACGTGTTAATCCTGACCGACAGAGGGCTGGACGAATACCATGTGCCGATCCCGTCCCTGTTAGCAGTTTCCGCTGTGCACCAGCATCTGGTGAAGACGAAGAAGAGAACCTCTATTGCGCTGATTCTGGAATCCGGAGAACCGAGAGAAGTGCACCACTTCGCGACGCTGCTGGGCTACGGCGCAAGTGCGATTAACCCGTACCTGGCGATTGAAACGATCCGCGAACTGGTGGACACCAGAATGCTGGATAAGGATTACTACGCGGCAGTCGAAGATTATATTCACGCCGTGACCCACGGGATTGTAAAAATTGCTTCCAAGATGGGAATTTCCACCCTTCAGTCTTATCAGGGTTCCCAGATTTTCGAAGCAATCGGGATCAGCAAAGACGTTATCGACAAATATTTTACCAATACCGTCAGCAGAGTCGGCGGCATTACCTTGGAGGATATCGCAAAACAGACCGACCGTCTCCATACGGAAGCGTTCGATCCGCTGGGGCTGGATACGGATCTGACCCTGGACAGCATTGGACGCCATAAACTGAGAAATGCAGGAGAGCACCACCGGTATAATCCGCAGACCATCCATATGCTCCAGCAGTCCACCAAACGCGGCGATTATAAGATGTTTAAGCAGTATACGGCTATGGTTGATAAAGAGGAAACCGGTTATCTGCGAAGCCTGATGGACTTTAACTATCCGGAGCAGGGCGTGCCGCTTGAAGAAGTTGAAAGCGTGGATTCCATTGTGACCAGATTTAAAACCGGCGCAATGTCCTATGGTTCCATTTCCCAGGAAGCGCACGAGACGCTTGCGATTGCCATGAACACCCTTCACGGCAAGTCAAACAGCGGGGAAGGCGGCGAGAGCCTGGAACGTCTCACCCCCGGCCCTGACGGCTTAAATCGCTGCTCTGCCATCAAACAGGTAGCATCCGGCCGTTTCGGCGTGACCTCCCGCTATCTGGTAAGCGCGAAGGAGATCCAGATCAAGATGGCCCAGGGTGCAAAACCTGGAGAAGGCGGCCACCTTCCGGCAGGGAAAGTCTATCCGTGGATTGCGAAGACCAGACATTCTACGCCGGGTGTCAGCCTGATTTCTCCGCCGCCTCATCATGATATTTATTCGATCGAGGATTTGGCGCAGCTGATTTATGATTTAAAGAATTCGAATAAAGACGCCAGGATTTCTGTGAAGCTGGTATCGGAGGGAGGCGTCGGAACCGTTGCGGCCGGTGTTGCAAAGGCTGGCGCACAGGTAATCCTGATCTCCGGCTACGATGGCGGTACGGGCGCGGCGCCCAGAAGCTCTATCCATAACGCAGGGCTTCCCTGGGAGCTGGGGCTGGCAGAAACACATCAGACGCTGCTCATGAACGGGCTGAGAAATAAAGTCCGGATCGAGACGGACGGCAAGCTGATGAGCGGCCGGGACGTTGCCATTGCGGCGATGCTGGGCGCAGAAGAGTTCGGTTTCGCGACGGCTCCGCTGGTGACGATGGGCTGTGTGATGATGCGTGTCTGCAATCTGGATACCTGCCCGGTAGGTGTTGCCACTCAGAATCCGGAACTGCGCAAACGCTTTAAAGGAAAACCGGAATACGTGATTAACTTCATGCGTTTTATCGCGGAAGAACTGCGGGAATATATGGCGAAACTGGGTGTGCGCACCGTCGACGAACTGGTTGGACGCACCGATCTTCTGAAGAAGAAAGAGGTGACGGAAAGCATTCACGGCGACCGTGTCGACCTGAGCCAGATTCTGGAAAATCCGTTCTCGGCGGTAGATCAGAAAGTGACCTTTGACCCGGCTCAGGCGTATGATTTCCAGCTTGAGAAGACCGCGGACGAGAGAATTCTGATGCGGAAGCTGAAACCAGCACTGACTGCCCGTCAGAAGAGAAGCATTGAAATTGATGTGGGAAATACGGACCGGGCATTCGGTACGATTTTCGGCTCCGAAATTACGAAGCTTTACGGGGATACTTTGGAAGAAGATACCTACACTGTAAAATGCAATGGCGCAGGCGGCCAGAGCTTCGGCGCATTTATCCCGAAGGGACTGACCCTGGAACTGGTCGGTGACAGCAACGACTACTTCGGAAAAGGGCTTTCCGGCGGCAAACTGATCGTCTATCCGCCCAAGGGCATTAAGTATAAACAGGACGAAAATATCATTATCGGAAACGTGGCGCTTTATGGTGCGACCAGCGGAAAAGCTTATATTAACGGCGTTGCCGGCGAGCGTTTCTGCGTGCGGAACTCCGGTGCGGTCGCGGTCGTAGAAGGCGTCGGCGACCATGGATGTGAGTATATGACCGGCGGCCGTGCGGTAGTTCTTGGAAAAACCGGGAAAAACTTTGCGGCAGGTATGAGCGGAGGTATCGCCTATGTTCTGGACGAAGACAGCGACTTGTATACGAAAGTCAATAAAGCGATGGTTTCCATTGAACAGATTACGAATAAATATGACGTTCTGGAGCTGAAGGAAATGATCAAGGATCATGTGGCTTATACGAATTCGGAAAAAGGAAAAGAGATCCTGGAGAACTTCGGAGAATACCTCCCGAAATTCAAGAAGATCATTCCGCACGACTACAACCGGATGCTGATGACCATCGTCCAGATGGAAGAAAAAGGTTTAAGCAGCGAACAGGCCCAGATTGAAGCGTTTTATGCAAATAAGAGAGGATAGGAGGGAAAGACAGTGGGAAAACCAACAGGATTTATGGATTATGAAAGACAGACCAGCGAAGCGGTAAAACCGAAAGACAGGATTAAGAATTTTAACGAATTCCACACCCCTCTTTCCAAAGAAAAACAAAGGATTCAGGGAGCAAGATGCATGGCATGCGGCGTGCCGTTCTGCCAGTTCGGACAGATGCTGAATGGAATGGCATCGGGCTGTCCGTTAAACAATCTGGTGCCGGAATGGAACGACCTGGTGTATACCGGGAACTGGGAACAGGCCTATCTGCGCCTGAGCAAGACCAATTGTTTCCCGGAATTTACCTCCAGAGTTTGCCCGGCTCTCTGCGAGGCGGCATGCACCTGTAATCTGAACGGTGATCCGGTTTCTACAAAAGAAAATGAGCGCGCGATCATTGAGAACGCTTATGCGGCGGGGCTTGTGACCCCGCATGTACCCAAGGCGCGTACCGGAAAGAAGGTTGCGGTCGTGGGAAGCGGGCCTTCCGGCCTGGCAGCCGCTATGCAGCTGAACAAACGTGGTCATCAGGTGACGGTTTTTGAACGGAATGACCGGATCGGCGGCCTGCTGCGTTATGGAATCCCGAACATGAAGCTGGAAAAATGGGTCATTGACCGCAGGGTCGATCTTATGAAGGCAGAAGGAATCGAATTCGTAACGAATGCCGATGTGGGAAATGATATCAAAGCATCGAAGCTTCTGAAGGAGTTTGACCGGGTGGTGCTGTGCTGCGGCGCTTCGAATCCCAGAGATATCAAGGTTCCTGGAAGGGAATCAAAGGGTATTTACTTTGCGGTGGACTTCCTGAAAGCTACTACGAAGAGCCTTCTGGATTCGAACTTTGCGGATCAGCAGTTTATCCCCGCGAAGGGCAAGAAGGTGATGGTAATCGGCGGCGGCGATACCGGAAACGACTGCGTGGGAACGTCGATCCGCCTGGGTGCGGCGTCGGTGCTGCAGCTTGAGATGATGCCGAAGCTTCCGGATACCAGAGGCGAGAATAATCCGTGGCCGGAGTGGCCGCGGGTCTGCAAGACGGATTACGGCCAGGAAGAAGCCATTGCCATGTTCGGCCATGACCCCAGAGTATACCAGACCACGGTGAAAGAGTTCAAAGCAAACAAAAAGGGCGAGGTATGTCAGGCGGTGCTAGTGAAGCTGGCGAGCAAGAAGGATGAGGCCACCGGGCGGATGATGATGGTTCCAGTGGAAGGCAGCGAGGAGACCGTGGATGTGGATCTGGTGCTCATTGCGGCCGGATTCCTGGGTTCCCAGAAGTATGTGACGGATGCCTTCCAGGTGGAATTGGACGGCAGGACGAATGTAAAGACGGATGCCGGAAGATTCCAGACGTCGGTTCCGAATGTGTTTACCGCAGGCGATATGCACAGAGGGCAGTCGCTGGTGGTATGGGCGATTCGGGAAGGAAGAGAGGCGGCGAAGGCGGTTGACGAGTCGCTGATGGGATATACGAATCTGTAAAAAATGACCGTTCGGATCTGGCGCAGGTGTCTGCGCCAGAGCGGACGGCTATCTTGGACAGCGGTTCAAGTTTGGTTTTCCTATCCGGCAGCTGTATCTGCGCCAGAGAGGATAGATGTGGCTGTCAACGACGACGCGAAGCGGCGTTCATTTTATCGCTGAATGGCGCAGCTGGCCTGACTGCTTCTCCGATAAGGGGGAAGTTATTTCTTTCTTTTTGTAAGCTTATCAATAATGTTATCTGTCCAAAAAGTCAAGAAGAAATCAACAATTTCCGCAAATATATTCACAATAAAATCAATCATATACATTCCCTCTAAATTCCGATTATCGCTTTGTCTTATGTTTCATTATATCATGTTCAAATATTTCCGCAATCTGTTCAACTCTGTGATTCAAAACTTCGAAAACAGAAAGTTCCCCATTTTTTGCCGGTTCAATAGCCGGCGGTCTATTGTTTGAAAGGCGCTAAAAAGTTCTCATCTATCAATGTCAAGGAAAATGGCCTTATACATTGTTTGGCTCCTTCTGGTAAAAGGCGGCGTAAGATTAATGGTAACTATAAAAGAGATAGGCGCCTGCTTTTAAGAGCAGTGCGGCGATCAGAACTGCAAGCGAAGTATAAAAAGCGGGCATATTATAGAGTGCGGCTGTGACCGTTATGAATAAAAGGAAGACCAATAGAAGATCGAAAACGGTGCCGCCGCTTTTATCATGCAGATATTGATTTCGCTCGTCCTGTTCCATACGCATTTGCTCTTTTAAAAGCAGCCGGTTTTTGAGCAGTTTTTTGTTATGGACAATGCGGGTGATAATGTAGAGGATTCCGCCAAAGAATACGATGCTGCTGAAGGTATTCGCGAGATCGGTCATGATTCTGGAATCACCGCCGGTTTCGCCGACAATGACCATATAAATCAGCATGAGGATCAGAAGAATCCAGGAGATCCGAATGCGCCATTGGATCTTTTGCGTGTAAGTGAAGGTCTTAAAGTTCTTCATAGTGTTTGTCCTCCAGTTCCTTGTTTTCTTTCAGGCAGCACAGCTCTTCAACGGTAACGTGGAAAACTTCTGCGATGCGGTAGGCCAGCATCAGGGAGGGGCTGTACTGTTCTTTTTCGATGGAAATAATGGTTCGGGATGAGACATGAACCAGGTCAGCTAACTGCTGCTGGGTCATTTTGGCCTGGGTACGAAATTCTTTTACTCTTGTTTTCATTTCACCTCGCCTTTCTGAATGTGAAGGATACTTCTTATGAAGTTAACTTCATGTTATCATGGAAACCATTTTCTGTCAAGATAAAAGTGAAGGAAACTTCAGTTTTAGAGCAGGAGTGCAAGCGATGTTTTAACTTTTCAGAAAACAACGGCAAGAAGCCGGGTGTTATGAACTGGGTTTCTGCACCGGATTTCCGGAAACTGCCAGCCAGCGCCGGCAGGCTCGTAACCATGTTCCTGCCGCGCAGAAAGATGCGCTGCTGCCGGAAGCAGTGGCAATTCAACGGTTTTGCCCCATGCGGCCATATTGAAGGCGCAGAAAGATGCGCTGCTGCCGGAAGCAGTGGCAATTCAACGGTTTTGCCCCATGCGGCCATATTGAAGGCGCAGAAAGATGCGCTGCTGCCGGAAGCAGTGGCAATTCAACGGTTTTGCCCCA
>JAUNPS010000069.1 GCA_030536575.1 Eubacteriales bacterium
GCTTGGCCGCTTCCCTCTGCGCCCGGCTCGTCCGCCCGGAACCCATGCATCGGCTCTCAGTACCGTTATCCGCGAAAACAAAAAAACCTCGCATCTTTCGATGCCTGGTTTCCGAAATCCCCACCCAAAATACCTAGAAAGAGACAGGAGCGCGTTACTTTATGAATTATGTGGTTTTTGATCTGGAATGGAATCCGTGTCCTGCCGGAAAGAACCGTGCGGTAAAAACATTGCCCTCGGAAATCCTTGAGATCGGCGCAGTAAAACTGAACAGCCAATTCGAAGAAATCGACCGTTTTTCCGAAAAGATCCGCCCTGTCGTCTATCCTTTCTTCCACTACCGCACGAAAGAGCTTCTTCATCTGAACGTGGAAGATTTCGAAACTGCCCGGACATTTCCGGAAGTCTGCGCGGATTTCCTGGAATGGGCTGGAAAGCGCGTCCGCTTCTGCACCTGGGGACCTGCCGACCTATGTGAGCTTCAGCGGAATATGCGCCATTATCAGATGGATTATACCTTTTCTTACCCGCTGCGCTACTACGATGTGCAGAAGCTTTTTGCGCTCTCCTTCGAGGACCCGAAGACCCGGCGCAGCCTGGAATATGCCGTGGATTTTCTGAATCTTCCCAAAGAACTGGACTTTCACGATGCCTTTTATGACTCCTTTTATACGGCGGAAATCTTAAAAAGGCTGGATCCCGACCTGGTGCTGTCCCATTATTCCATCGACTATTTCCGCATTCCGGCGAACCGGAAAGAAGAAATTTCCATCCGGTTTGACACTTATACAAAATACGTCTCCAAAGCCTTTAACAGCCGCCTGGAAGCCATGCATGACCGGAAAGTAACCTCCACCACCTGCTATCTCTGTCACCGCGCCGCCCCGAAAAAGATCCGCTGGTTCCTGGGCGGTTCCCGAAACTACTATTGCCTGGCCTACTGCGAGGAACATGGATGGCTGAAAGGCAAAATCCGCCTGAAAAAGTCTGAGATGAACCCGGACCAGGTTTTCTGCATTAAAACGCTGAAACTAATCGATTCGATCGAGGCGCAGGCGATTGCAGATAAAAAAACATCGCTCCGTGAAAAAGGAAAGCATCCTGAACCAGAACCCCTGGAAGAAGATGATTAGAAATAAGGTGCCAGACACGCGCCCGCCGGGCTGGCCATTCCGCACATTCGACAGAGCCGGGTGCCCGCCGAACCCGGGCGCATACCGGGCCATGCACTGTTCCCGCACCAGACACGCGTCCGCCGGGCTGACCATTCCGCACATTCGACAGAGCCGGGTGCCCGCCGAACCTGGGCGCAAAACAAGCCCGAAGCACTCCGCTCCGGGCCTCCCCTCACTTCGTCGTATGAAAATTTTCCGCCAACTCCTCCATCTCCGTCAGCAAACAATCCACCTTCCCATAAAACGCATCATTATTCGTCGGATTCTCCAACTCCTTCTCCAGGTAATCCAGCACCTCCCGAAGCCCCTGAATCCGTTTCTTCCCATTTCCATCTTTATATAGAAGATACCGGCTCCGCTCATTCTCCTCCGGCGTCATCTTCTTCAAAACCACTTCCACATTGGGCTTCTCCCCAATATACCGGTACGTAATCGACGGCGACGCATGATTCAAAAGGTTCTGAAGATAATAAATATCATCCGTCTCCTTATAATACCGCCACGCAAACGTCTTCCGCATCGTCTGCGCACCGATCGAATTCAGCCCCATACTCTTCCCCACCGCTTTAAACACCCGATAAGCCTGCTCCCTGGAAAGCGCCGACGAAGAATTCGCATGCCCCTGAATCAAAAACGCATCCGGATCCTTTCCCTCCGTAAACTCCGTAATAATCGCTTTCAATTCCGGCGGAATCTGAAACACCCGCTTAATATTCTTCGTTCCAATACTTGCCTCAATACTGTCCTTCCCCCGGATATCCTTATTCTTAAATTTCAGAATCTCCTGAAGCTGCAGGCCAGTCCCAACCCCGATCTCAAACAGAATATAATACTTATCATCCACCTCCCTCAGCTTTTCTTTAAACCTCCACAGCGTTTCCTCGTCCTTGATGGGTGAAACCCAGTTCATTCTAACTCCTCCTTCTCATCTTCAGATACCACAACCGCTTCTTCCGCCTCTTTCAGCGCTTCTCTTTCCTCAATAATCCGCTCGGCCGCCTGCATTTCTTCCTCTTCCCGTTTCGCTTCCGCCTTCTTTTCCTCCTCCTTTCTCCGCTGCTCCATCTCCCGTTCCAGCTCCATACGCAGTTCCTGTTCGATCTCGCTGACGGATTTCGTATCAATGTCCTTCTCAATCCGGACACGGTCTTCCTTTTCCAGCTTTCTGGCCTTCCGGATCTTCTTCGCCTTGCTGTTCCGCCTCCATGCCACGATCAGCACCGGAATCAGAATCAAAATCAGAATCAATGTGAGCAATGCCGCTTTCAGCTCATTTTCCGTAACCCATCCGTCCAGGAATCCCAATTTCTCCAGGATGAAATCCCAAGCAATTCCAGCCCATTCCTGAATCTTCTCCCACGCAGACAAAGCCCACTCCTGCGCTTTTTTCAAATATTTCCGCCCAATGCGCAGGGCCTTTTCCTGAGCCGTCTCATCCTCCGGAATGTATTCTTCCGTTTCTTTCTGCTCCTGCATCGTCTGATAGGTTTCCTGGGAAAGCTCCGGCTGACTGATCTCCAAATCCAGGCTGTTAAAGCTCATGTCCGTACTGCCAAGCTCCCAGCCCTCATAAGTAAAATGAATCTTCCCATCGTTCGAAATCGTTTTCGTAATATCGCTGGCACTTAAATTCGACGGAATATCCAGCACAACGCTGCTCTTCTTTTTCACCGCTTTCTGGCTCAGCTGGCTGTCATAAGTAACCGCCGCCTCGCTCAGTTCCAGAATCCCCGCCAGTTCCCCAATCGTCTCGCTGTACTCCGGAATCTTTATCCTGGCCCGTTTAAAATTATCATATCCATAATCCAGAATCTCCGCAGATTCCAGGAAAGATTTCGTCGAACCGTTCACCCGCAAAATCACGCTGATCAGCGTCCGCTTGTCCTTCTTCGCAAAAGTCACCAGCGTATTCCACGCATCCTCCGTGAATCCGGTCTTTCCGCCCAGGCAAGGCTCATAGTATACATCTTCCTGATACAGCATTTTCTGATGGTTCAAAAAATACCGTGTCTCATCGACTTTATTCGTCTCCGGTATACTGTATTCAATCGTTCCCACGATCTTCCGGAACTCTTTATTCTGAAAAGCTGCCTGTGCGATCAGCGCCATATCCCTGGCACAAGTATAGTGATTCTCATCATGAAGACCATGCGGATTCTCGAAATGCGTATTCACGCATCCCAGCTCTGCTGCCTTCTCATTCATCATATCCACGAAATTACTGACCGATCCCGCGATATGTTCCGCAATGCCGTTGGCCGCGTCATTCGCCGACTCCAGCATCAGCGCATACAACGCCTGACGCAGCGTCATTTCTTCTCCCGGCTGAATCCCCGCATGCGAACTTGCATACTCAATATCGTAAACGATCTCCGAAAACGTAATCGTCTCATCCAGATCCCCATTTTCAATCGCCAGAAGCGCCGTCATAATCTTCGTAATACTGGCCGGATACTCCTTAGCCGTCATATTCTTACTGTAAAGAAACGCGCCCGTATCCGCATCCATAACCACCGCCGCTTCCGCTTCAATCTGCGGGCCGGTCGGCCAGCCTTCTATCTCATTCGACTCAATCGGCAGATAATACGATTCCGGAATGGGGTCTTCCGTCTCCTCTTCCGTACTCTCCATCCACTCGCCGCTGTCTTCATAGGATTCCTCCCCGAACGCGCACATCCCCGTCGGCAGCGCCGCCGACAAAATCACCGCGGAAACAAGCAGGACTAACAAACCTCTTTTTTTCATAATGTACACTCCAAAATTTTCTTTATCCCTTATTCCTTCTGTTTACAAAAAAATGCAATGGCTTTTCCCATTGTTCTCACACATTATAATCTATTTTCGATTCCTTGTAAAGAAAACTTCAACCCGCGGGATGCCCTCACAAATGTATCATCCTCTCCTCCCTATGCTTCATCCGGTACTCCCTCGGCGTCATCTCCTCCCTCTCCAAAAACTTCCGATAAAAATAACTGCTGTTCTCATACCCCACCGCCGTCAAAATATCCCCCACCGACAAATCCGTATCCACCAGCAGCTCCAACGCCTTATTAAACCTCCTCCTCTGCAGCAGCTCCTTAAACGTATACCCCGTACTCTGCTTAATCATCCTGCTCAGCCCCGACAGCGGCACATTCACCATCTCACTCAGCTCCCGCAGCGTCGCCGTCCGATAATTCTGCTCCACATACTTCAGCGTAATCATCGAAATCATATTCTGATACTGATTCGGCGTATTATCCTTAATCGACTTCGACACATTCAGCAAATTCAAAAACAGCAGCCCCATCGTCACCTGATTGATCTCATTCTCAAAATTCTGCTTATTCACCAGCGAATAAATAATATTCTCCATCAAATTCTGAATCTGCAGCTCCCCCGCCACCTGAAAATACAGATACTGGCTCACCCCATCCTTCTCCCGCAGCGTATTCACAATAAAATCCGCCAGCACATTGTCCTTCCCGATCATCCCAAACGCCGTATCAAAAAACTCCGGCAGCACGATCAAATTGATCGCAATATCCTCCTCCCCCGACGGTAAAATCTCATGCGCCACATACTGATTCAAAAACAGAATCTCCCCCGCCATCACCGTCACCTTTTCCTCATTAATAATGTGCGTCACCGACCCCTTGCATACATAAAACACCTCAATATAATTATGATTATGCTTCGGAAAATGCACAAACCGCGTATGCGGCCGCACCGTAATCAGCCGCCCCTCCTCCAGCATCTTCTTACTCTCAATCGTAAACGTCTCCTGCGTCGTATAACGCTTCCGTTCAATCTCCTTCTTCCCCTGAAGGATTTCCCGCTCCTCATCCGTAATCTTCTCCAGCGTCTTCAGCAATCCTTTATTCATCCCGAACTCCTTTTTCCATCCCGCGGCTGTCTGCGAAAAAAAGGGCACTGTCGTTAAAACAGTACCCGTACCTGCCCGTGCAGTCAATATCCCATACAGATTTTGTTCTTTCTATATGATAGCATACCCATTAGCTGTTTTCAATGGGCTGGCACGCATCTCCCTGCGCCCCCAGGAAAACCAACCTGCCCCCATTCCGCTCATACAGCCGATGCGAAATCGAAAGCACCGTCCGATTCTCCGCCGCACACCCCAGCGCCCTTAACACCGCCTGCTCCGTCTCCGCATCCAGATTCGTTGTAATCTCATCCAACAGCAAAATCTCAGGCTGCGAAACAATTGCCCTCGCAATAGACAGCAATTGCCACTGCCCCTGCGAAAACAGCTCCGGCCTGCATACCGTCCGATACCCCTTCTCCAATCCGCAAATACTCTCATGCAATCCAACTAATTTCGCCGCCTTCTCCACCTGCTCCTGAGAAATCCCCTCATCAAACAGCGTAATCTGATCCGCCACCGTCCCCGGCACCATCCGGAAAGATTGCTCCACATACCCAAAAATCCGCCGCTTCACCGAATCCGGAAGCCGCTCCGCCTCCTGGCCATAAACCAAAACCTTCCCCTCCTGCGGCCGATACAGCCCCAAAATCAGCTTAAACACCGTACTTTTCCCAACGCCCGTGCGCCCCGCCAGCGTAATCTGCTCTCCCGCCTCCACAGACAGGCTGACCTCCCGCAAAATCTCCTTATCCTTTTCATACTGAAAATTAACATTCTTCAGTTCAATGCAAGGCGCGCTCCGGTCAAAACAAACCTCCTCCTCCGTCTCCCAGCGCTCCTCCATCCCCAGAAATTCATCAATCCGATGAACCCCCGCAACCGCCGACTGAATCGTCTGAATCTCCATCCCAATGCTCTCCAGCGGCGTAAACACCTGCGAGATATACGAAATCACAGCCACCGCCGTCCCCACAGACATCCCGAAAAACTCCTGAATCCTGGCATTCCCGGACGCAGACAGCAAAAGCACCGCCGCCGTCACAACCACATTGAGAATCAAAATCACCGGCGAATAAATCGAATCATAAAAATTCGTCCGCTCCATTGCCTCATAACTCTCATCGATGTACTCCCCATACCGCCGGCACATATACCGTTCCTTCCCAAGCACATGAATCGTCCGGATACTGCGCACCGTTTCCGGCACATGATTCGTTACCTTCGCAACCGCCACCCGGTTATCAATCTGCGACTTCAGCATCCGCTTCTGAACAAACCGCGTAAACGCAAATAACACCGGAATCAAGAACAGCAATACAACCGCCAGCCCCCTGTTTTTCACAAAAATCACAGCCAAAATACTGACCACCTTGCACAAATCCGCCGCCATACTGATAATTCCAGCCGTAAACAACGTTTCCACCGTATCCACATCCCCCACAAAACGGGACACCGCAGCCCCCGGCTCCTGCTTTACAAACGTATCCGCCGGCAACCTGGTCAGCTTATCACAAAGCGCCTCCCGAAGCCTCCGGGTAATCCGCTGCCCAAACACCGTCAGCAGGACTTCACGGCCGGATTCCAGAATTCCCGTCAGCGCAATCAGCCCAAAATAAAGCGCCGCCATCGAAAACGGAACCGCTCTGCCCAAAGTCAGCCGATCCACTACCCTTTCCAGAACCAACGGCGGCAGCAAAGCCGCTGCAACCGCCCCAATCACCGTAACCAGAACCCCAAACGTCAAAGCCTTCGACGTCCCAATCGTTTTCAGCAGAATCCCTTTTACATTTCTCTCCTTGTCAGGACTCATTTTCCGCCGCCCCTTCCTGCTGCAATTTATAAAGCTCACCATACATTGCATTCGTCCCCATCAGCTCCTCATGGCTGGAAATCGAAGCCTTTCCATCCTCCATCCAGACCACGCCGTCCAGCTCCGGAAACAAATACAGCCGATGCGAAATCAGAAAAACAATGCTGTCCTTCGACAATTCCCGCAGATTTTCAAATACCTGCCGCTCCGTCTCCTGATCCAACGCCGAAAACGGATCGTCCAAAACTAAAACCGGCCTGGGATGAGCCAGCGTCCGCGCCAGAGCAAGCCGCTGCTGCTGCCCTCCGGAAAGCAGAATTCCGCCGCTTCCCACCACCGTCCGAACGCCCTCCTTCATTGCAGAAACCTCTTCATCCAGGCAGACCGCCCGCAAATACCGCCAAACATCCAGCGTCTCCCCCAGACAGATATTATTTTCAATGGTATCGCTTAACAACTCTGTGTCATGTCCCAGATATCCGACAATCCCCCGCTGTTCCTCCTTCGGAAACCCGGACAGCTCTTTCCCTCCAAAGCGTATCGAACCGCCATACGATTTTTCGCACAAAAAAAGCTTCCCCAGCGTAGACTTTCCACAAGCCACCGGCCCGGTAATCCCAATGATCTGCCCCGGCCGTGCCGCAAAAGAAAGCCCTTCAAATACGCCGTCCGCCTTCAAGCCGCTTACCTCCAAGGTTTCCGGGCGCATCCGCACAGTTTCCGCATTCTCCGGCTCTTCTTTCAGCAGGGGTTTAATCCGTTTCCAGGACACCTCCGCCTTCTGCACCGCATTAAACAATTTGGCGGCCTTCGAAGACTTTACCGAAAGCTTCGTAAAACAGGACAAAAACGTTGTAAACGCCGCAATGTCCCATATGCCGTTCCCAACGCGCCGGGAACCGAAAAACAAAATAAACAAAACGCTGACCATCGAAATCACCTGATAAAGCGGAGGCATCGCCGAAACCCACACCTGAGAACGAACAGCCGCTCTCTCATAATCTTCCAAATACTTTTCATACGCGCTGTCACGCCTTGCTTCGCAGCCGTAAACCCGATAGGTAAGGCTGTTCCCTACCCGGTCCATCGTCGCCGCACTGAGCCTGGCCGCGCTCTCCTTATAAGCAGCCCCCGTCCGCTGAACAACTACCTTCATCTTTTCCGCAATCAGATACGAAAACGGCGGAAAAATCAAACACAAAAGCGCCAACCGCCAATCATAATAGATCAGCAATGCCACGTATCCCGCCAGCGCCACACCCGTATCAAAAATTTCCGTCGTAAACTTCCGCATTCCTTCCACACACGCATCCACATCGGAAATCGCCTTGGTAAGCACCGAGCCGATATTTTCCTCATCCAGCTCCGCCTTGGACTTCTGAACCAGGTTTCCATAAAGAATCTGCTTCATCCTGCGGTTCGTATTATTCGCAAACCGCCGCACATACAGCCTCTTAATGTACCGCGCAATCTGAACCGCCGAAATAACCGCCACATACCAAAACGCCAGCACCGCCATATCCGCAAAAACCCGGTTCCCATTCAAAATATCCAACAGGCACTGAGCCAGCTTCCCCTCAAACAACGGCCCCGCCAACAGGCCAAAATTATAGAAAATTCCGGAAATGGTCACAATCAAAAGCGTTTTCCACTCCGCCTTAAAATAAGTGCTGACCTTTTGAGAATCCGAACCCTCATACATCGCTTTCCACCTCACGGACTCTTTTGCTGACATCAGGGAACCCTGACCGGGACTGCCGTTTCGACCGTAAATATAATTGATCCAAAATCCGGCAAAACTCCGCTTTCTCCTCCTCCGGTAATTCCTCCAGCAGCCATTCATAAAACGTCGTCTCGATCGACGCCTTCGAATTCCGAAGCTGCTCCGCCTTTTCGGTGGCATAAAGAAGCTGGCTCCGTTTATCCTCCGGATTTTCCTTCCGTACAATGTAACCTTTGGCCTCCAGGCTGGCAGCCCGCCGGGCCGCGGCCCCCTTATCGATTTTCAATGTTTCCCGAATCTGCGCCTGCGTCAAACCCGGATTGTGACGAAGCAGATGCACAAAATCAACTTCCGCTGTTCCGATTCCCTCCGCTTTCATGGTCTGCACCGTGAATTTGCTGACTTCCCTGGCAATCTTTGTGATCTTTCTTTCCGTAGCGTCCATGTCGGCCCCTCCTTAAAGATGTAGTATCAACTAAATTAGATGATACTACATCTTTCTGGATACGTCAATCCATGTTTTTCAATAAAGGCAAAAAAATACCGCAAACGTTTCCGTCTACAGCATTTTCACATTTCTGCGCGGCTTCGAACCGCCGGCCTTTTATTTCGAAAGAGAAATCACTACATATTCCGAATGTCCTTCCGTCCGAATCGGAAGCCCCCATCCCGCTATACCAGAAGACACGATCGCCGTCAAATTTCCCTGCTCTCTGTAACCGTAATTCATCTCATCCATCTGGGCGATTCCGGACAGAATCCCAATCGGCCAGATTTGTCCCCCATGGGTATGCCCCGACAGGATCATCTCACAGCCGCTCTTTTCAGCCGCCTCATAATCCGCCGGCCGATGATCGACAAGAATCCATACCTTTCCGTCATCCAATCCTTCTACAAGCTGTGAAACCGATTTTCTCCCTGTCTTTCCGTCGCCTTTATCACCACGTCCGATCAGAACGATTTCCCCATTGATTTCGCAGGCCGTATCCTCCAACGTCTGAATTCCCGCCTGTTTTACCGCGTCCGCCAACTGCTGTTCCGAATAATTCGGGCTTGCGGAATAATTGCTCCTATCATGGTTTCCATACACAAAATAGATGCCATATTGACTGGAAATCCCTCCAAGAACAGAAAAAGCTTCTTCCATTTCTTCCAAAGTTGTGCTTTCATCTACGATGTCCCCACCCAGAATCACCACATCTGGCTTTTCTTTTTCAATCGAATTCGCCGCTTTCTGTAACTGCTCTTTATCCAATACCGTTCCATAATGCAGATCCGAGAGAAATACCACCGTATAACCTTCCTCACGAATTTCTTTTTCCGTCAAAACAGAATACTCTGTCCGTACAATATGTTGGATATTATAATATCCATACCCCAATATCAGGGCCGTCAGCAATATAGCCGGAGCTCCGCTTCGGTAAAGCCCCTTCCAGAATCCCGAAAAACCCTTTTTCCTGATTTTTCCGACAATCCATGCAATCGCATCCGAAAGAAGCAGGAGTACCGCCAAATGCATTAATACAACAAACCACAGCACGGGGAAACCAACGGCAGGCAGCACAAGCAGAATACAAATGCCCGCTGTCAGGAGCCTTTGCTTTTTCCTTGAACTTTTTTCCGCCCAGAAACGAACCGCGGCAGAAACCTTCCAAAAAAGATAGCCTACCGTCACCAATACAAGTAAGATTGGAAGTATCACCCATACAAACAGCATCCGTTCACCTCATTACACTCCAAAATAAGCCTTCATTTCCTCCATGCGCTCCATCTGCTTTACATGGAACGGACAGCGTTTCTCACAGTGCCCGCACTGAATGCAGTCACTTGCATGGCTCTTCAGGTTCCGATAATGTTCTTTTGCCAGCTCATCTCCGTTTTTCGCCAGATCAAAATACTTATTCATCAGGGCAATGTCCAGCCCCTTCGGACAGGGATGGCAATGGCTGCAATACACACATTTCCCCTCAGCCTCCGGCGGCGCAAATTCCCCAAGAATCGAGTAATCCCGTTCTTCCGAAGAGGCGTTCTGATATTCCAGCACTGCTTCCAGATCCGCCATATTGCGGAAACCAGGCAGAACGTTCAAAACGCCGGGCTTATCCAGCGCGTACTGGATGCACTGGTTTTTGGTAAGCGCCTTTTTAAACGGTGACAGCTTCGCATCTAAAAGCTGTCCGCCGCCAAAGGGTTTCATAACGGTAATGCCTACGCCCTCCCGCTGGCAGCGCTGATAAAGCTTTTGCCTTTCGTCCACATTGCCGATCGCATATGTACCGTGCCGATAATCATAGGCCGGATTTATACTAAACATGACAACGTCCAGGCACCCCATGTCCAGCATCCGTTCTACGATTTCCGGTGTGTGGGATGACAGGCCGATATGCCGGACAATGCCCTGCTTCTTTAACTCCTGAATATGCGCAAATGCCCCGCCGGAAAGATAGTTCTCCAAATCCGACGGTTCGTCAATACAATGGATAAAGCCAAAGTCTATGTAGTCTGTATCCAGCTTTTTCAGGAGCCAGTCCATTCCCCGGCTGATCCGTTCGGGGGATGTCGTCCACCCGTATTTTCCCGAAGAATAATCCGCACCGAAATGCATCTGCAAATACACGCGCTCCCGGCGTCCGGCGAAAGCGGCGCGGTAGTAGTCAAAGGAAACTGCTTCCGACGCGGCCATGTCAAAATAGTTGATCCCGCTTTCGACAGCCCTGGAAATTACCTCGACTGCCTCACGCTCACCCGCCTGATGGATACTGGAACCTCCGAAACCGATTACACTGATTTGTTCATTGCCTTTTGGCAGCTTTCGATATTCCATAATTACACCTTATCCTTTCTTTCATTACATCCAAGCTCGGAAGTCCCTGGGGACAATGATGCGGCTTTGTTTCTTCCGATATCTCCTCCAGCTTCACTCAGCCCCTATAAGTCCGTCTTCACGATAGTCTGTTCTTTAGACTAATTATAGTATAATCTTTTCTGCCGGTTTGTCAATAAAAATTAAAATCAGCTTTCAAAGGTAAGGGAACTAAAAATCCTTTTCTTGTGACCTTGCTTTTTCGTGCAGTTTTAAGATTTACGAAGTTGCATTTTCGTGCATTTTCAAGGCTTATAAACTTGCTTTTTCGTGTTTCCGGGGTTATAATCAGAGTAAATTATGGACATACTATCCTCAAAGGAAGTGATGAAATGCTGAAAAGAAAAATCTATGATACGCTCGTTGACTGGAAAAACAGCAGCAAAGGTACAACTGCCATGATGATCGACGGAGCGCGTCGTGTTGGCAAAAGCTATATTGCCGAGGAGTTCGCGAAAGCGGAATATAAAAGCTACATTCTGATCGACTTTGGACAAGCGCCGACAGACGTGCTTGATCTGTTTGTCAACGATACCACAGACCTCGACCTTTTCTTTGCAAAGCTTGCAGCTTTTTACTCCACAACTCTTCACAAACGTGAATCGCTGATCATTTTTGATGAGGTGCAGCAATATCCAAGAGCGCGCCAGCTTATTAAATATCTTGTAGCGGATGGTCGGTTTGATTACCTTGAGACTGGCTCCCTGATCCGCTTGAAAAAGAATGTACAGGATATCATTCTTCCATCGGAAGAGGATCATATTGAGATGTTTCCGCTGGACTTTGAAGAGTTCCTTTGGGCTATGGGAGACGAAGCGACTTATCCACTGATCAGGCATTGCTTTGAAACAAAGAAACCTCTTGGCGCAGCGCTTCACCGAAAGGTCATGAACGACTTCCGCCAGTACATCCTTGTGGGAGGTATGCCTCAGTCTGTTCTTGCTTACCTGAACGGCAAAGACTTCGAGGCATCCGATGTGGCAAAGCGCAGGATCCTGAATCTGTATCGCGAAGATGTGGCAAAATTTGCAGAGGGTTATGAGGACAAAGTTTTTGCCGTGTTCGATGGCATTCCGGGACAGCTTTCCAAAAAAGAAAAGAAATACAAGCTTTCCTCTCTCGGAAAACAGGCTCGTTTTCGAACCTTTGAGGCTTCCTTCGTATGGCTGAATGAAGCAATGGTCGTGAATACCTGCTTCAATGCAACCGATCCTCATGTTGGGCTTGCGCTGAGTGCGGATAATGCCACCCAAAAGTGCTATATGGCAGATACCGGGCTGCTTGTAACGCATACTTTCCAGGACAAAAAATACACAGACAACGAACTTTATCGTGCGATCCTCTTTGATAAACTGAATATCAATGAAGGAATGCTGATGGAAAATATTGTCGCGCAGATGCTTCGCCACAAACGATCACGCCTGTATTTCTATTCTCGTTCCGATAGTCAGAATAGGGAAAACCACATGGAAATCGACTTCCTGATTACCGAAGGAAAAAAAATAGCCCCGGTAGAAGTCAAATCCGGCAACTACCGTTCCCATTCCTCTTTGGATAAATTCCGAAAGCACTTTCCTTTCGTCATTGGCAACTCGTATATTCTTTATACCAAGGATGTCATGGTCAAAGACGGAATCATCCACCTGCCGCTGTATATGGCAGAGCTGCTGTAGCCTGCGGCGCTCCGTAGACTTGCTTTTGCATCGCAATGCACATAAGAAAAACCGTGCAGACCCGAAATCTGCACGGCTTAATTTTTACTCCATATACAGGAACGGGTCTACCGGCTCCCCATCCTTCTTCATCTCAAAAAACAGATTACTTCCCTCTTCGCAGTAATACTTCGTCGGCTCGCTGACATATCCCAGCAGCGCTCCCGCCTCCACCACGTCGCCTTCCTTCACAGTAACTTCTTTTAACTGCCCATATACCAGCTCGTAATTATTCCCCAGATTCAGCGTAATGGTCGTCCCCGTCTCATCCTCTACAGTCACAGACTCCACAATCCCCTTCGCCGAAGCAATGACCTGATTCCCTACCTCGCTTCCGATGATCAGCGCCGGATTATATTTATACTGATCCAACGTCTGGAAATACACCGTAGAATTCATGCTGTAATCCATCAGAAGCGTCCCCGCAACCGGCCAGGTCAGCGGCGTAGAATCATCATAATTCACCGTAGGAGAAATCGTCGTAATCTCAGCCTGAACCTGTCCGGAAGCAGCGTCTTCGACTTCTTCCTCCGTCTCTTTCGCTGTCAGGCCGGACACTTCCGCATCCGTCTCATTTGCCAGGATATCCGCTGATTCTCCCTCTAACTCGGCTTGGGCATCATCTGCGCTTACCAGCTTCGCGGATTCTTCCGTCTCTGCTTTAGCAAGCTCTTCCTGGGCTTCCTGGCGTTCTTTCGCTTCCTGGGCTTTTATCTCCGCATTTTTCTGGGCCTGCTCCAGGCTCTCCTGCTTTTCCTTCTGAACGGTGTCCATCGTGTAGAAAGTCGCGAATCCGGCCGCCACAACCAGGCAAAGGCTGGAAACCAGAATGGCGCCCTGTTTTTTTGTGAATTTTCTGTTATTCCTGTTCTGCATTTTCGTCACCTCATGTTTTCATCAATATGTTCACTTATAGGGTTTCCGAAAATGCGGAGATTATACAAAGGTTTACCAGTATTTACGGACGTAGGATTCCGCTTCTTCCTGGGATAAATCGAATTCTTTCCCTAATTTCCGAATCGAGTCTTCCTGCGTGATACCAAAATTTCTGTATGTGTTTATCACTACTTTCACTCCCTTAGACATCCCCTGGATAATTCCTTCGTTAAATCCATCTTCAAAAAATAACCGTGCCACTTTATTCATTCTGAGTTCCTCCTTTATTCTCTTTGCAAAATCCTGATCCATGACTTTATCCGCAAAAGTCAAAATCCCAGCCAGCGTAAATGAGCGCTGTCCATCGTCTGCCAGTCTTTTCGCCAAGTCAACGGTTTTCTCTACCATATTCTTCTTCGCATCTTTCCCTTTTACCGTCAATGGCAGTACAATGAACTGCATCAGCTCCGTATCACTCAGTACCTCATTTCTTTTTATTTTCTCCGAAATGCGTTTAAAAATCCCTTCTGTCGGCAGATCACGCAGAAACGCCGCCTCGATAATCAGCTTCATACATCCGAAATCACATACCGCCGTACTGATCTTCTCAATATCCGCCGCATACAGCACAATCAAATGAATCCGCGGCATTTCCCCAGGATATTCTTTCAAATACTTTTTCAGAATCCGCGCAATGTAATTAATGTACTTTACCACATCTTTTTTCGAATAGGTACTTTCGTAATCGATCACCGCAAGGGATCCATCCTCCAGCAAGAACAGGTTATCCAGCCTCAGTTCATTCGCCTCAATCGCCGGAAGATTCGTCGGCTTCAGATCCCGGATCTGAATATGCGGAAGCCCGAAGGCCTCCAGGCTTTTCCCCCTCAGGCCTTCCGCCAGAAGTTTCATCGTAACGTCCTGATTCTGATATGCAATGTCATGCAATCGTTCATTCTCCTTTCATCATACCATAATAATTTTATTTTTGCAATGTTTTTCTTTGCTTATCTCATTGTTTTATAGCAAAAAAACATTTTTCTTTCGTCCTTTTTCCTGTTCTTTTGTAAAATAAAAGGGGTTTGTTACATGAATCCTGATGTGAAAATAGAAATATTTCCAGAAGATGGTATTGATTATAATCTGGACAGCAACTTTTGTCAAGCCTGTTACTGTTCACTCGTACCTCGTTCCAGTAACAATTCACAGGCTCATTTTAAGTTTTGCTTCGCAAAAGAGCCTGCTCACACCTGAATCACATTCTTACGTACCTGAGCAGCTAAGTGCTCAGGTACTGTCTGAACAGTAACTCAAGCCTTTCTGTAATCCATAAATTTTTGCAGTCCTCTTGATAAAGTAGCTAATTTGGAAGCTCTGCGAAACGAAAAAAGCGAAAGGTTATGTGTCTGCATTGGCTTTTGCAAACCTGGTCTATATCATGCGGAAGCAATTAAATCCAGAAAAGATCGAGGAAGTTTACCATAAACTAAACCTGATTTTTGAATTTGCTGATTTTCGTGTATCTGACCTTACACGGGCGACGGAGCTAAATTGGAAAGACTTTGAGGATGCGGTTCAGAGCGTTACAGCCGAGCGTATTCATGCCGATTATCTTATTACAAGAAATGTACGGGATTTTTCAAAGAACAAAGTGATGGCCTTTACTCCATCCGAACTGCTTACAAGAATCTGAATTGAAAAGATGCTGAACGAAAAGCCGAGGTGCGAAAACACCCCGGCTTTTCTCATCCTCTTATTTTACTGTTGCACCGCTTCCCAGGCCCTTCTTTACCAAAAGCGTCTGATATGCCGTCCGCTTCGAAGCCGGAACCGTCACTTTCGCTTTCGCATAAATGCCTTTAAACGCATTGCTCCCAACGGTCTTCGCCGTAAGCTTCGTGCTCTGGATCACCACCGTCTTCAGCTTCTTATCCCCATAAAACGCCTTCGAACCAATCGTCTTCACATTCTTTCCAATCGTGACAGACGCCAGTTTCGTACAGCCCTGGAACGCAGAATTTCCAATCGTCGTAACCGCCGCCGGAAGCGTCGCCTTCGTCAAAGACGTACATTTATAGAACGCCCGATTCCCGATGGTCTTTACCTTCGAGCCAAAATTTACGGTCTTCAGCTTCGTACAGCCTTCAAAAGCACTCGTCCCAATCTTGGTCACATTTTTCCCGATCGTCGCTTTCGTGGCCTTGCTCTTATAGAATGCCTTCGAACTGATTTCCGTCACTTTCAGAGTCACGCCGCCGCAAGAAACCGTCATCGGAACCGCAATACTGGTCAGTGAAGCATCTCCTTTTGTCAGAGCAGCCGTCTTAGCCGAGACATTTGTAATCTTATACGTGTATTTTCCGCGCTTAAACGTCGTACCCTTCTTCAGCACAATCTTAAAGGATTTCAAAACCGTTCTCTCATAATTTCCAATTCCGGTAACGGATACCGTTCCCGTCCCTACTTCCACATTATTTGAATAAGTAACCGTATAATCCGTCCCCTTTTTCAGGGTAACGCCGTTATACGTTACTGTCACAGACGGCTTTAAGGCGGAACCGGTATAGTAGGCCGTCGATTTTACGCTTACATTATCTGCGCTCAAGCTTCCTTTGAGCGCCGGAAGTGTCACAGTCCTCGTAGCGCCGCATTTCGTGCAGGTATATTGAAGAAGACCCGTCTTCCCAATCGATGCAGGGATAAGTTCCGTTTCCTGCGTAAGGTTATGGCCAGACCCGCAATATTCCTGAATATTTCCGATTCCATAGTTGGTGTAGGCATGCTTTTTAATTTCAAGCCGAAGCACGGTCGCCCCATAGGTAGAAACCAGAAGCTTCTGATTCATCATTGGAATACTCAAAGGCACCGATTTATAAAGCTGATTATCCAGATAAATATTCAGGGTTCCGGTGGACTGTTCCACGGATTCAATGGAATTATAACCGCTGTTTGGCAGGGCGCCTACCGTAAATGTGACAGCGCTCACGGCCCCGTTCAAATTATAAGAAGCACTTCCGGTGGTACTCATAGCTTTTGTATAAAATCCCTGTGTAAACGTATTCCCCATCATCAAAAAGCTCTCTTCGTCGCTAGGGCACAACACCGTATTCTCGTTCGCATAAGGAGTCATGTAGTTCGGACAGTTCGTAATCGCCGGAACCGTCTCTGTCTTACTGGCTTTGCAGTTCCGGCAGATATAGGTTTTACTTCCTGCATCGTCCACTGTCGCCGCAATCTGGCTGTCCAGCTCCCACTGATGGCCTGTAGCCGTCACATTCACAAAGCCCCAACGTGTGAAAATACCGCTGTCAACCCGAATCATCATCTGTGTTTTTCCGGTCGTCTGAAACGTATGCAGAACCGGAATCGCATTGGCATCCATCGTAAAGGTGCTCACCAGTTCCCCATCCAGATAAACGGTATAAACTGCTTCCTCTTTCCCATATCCATCCATTGGCCCCGCCAGGAACGATACGCTGCTGTAGTTCTGATCCAGATTATAGAGCACAACCATTTCTTTGGCATAATTGTTCATAAATTTTCCGTTCGTATACTCTTTTCCGAGCATCGAAAAACTTCCTGCCGAGTCTCCATCGTTTGTATTTCTGCTCCAGTAAGCCTCCAGAAACCCCGTGCAGCTTCCGTCAGCCTTTGCAGCCAATTCCGGCGCGCCAGCCAGGATCAGAATACCCAAAACGATCATACCGAAACTTTTGACTATCCCGTTCAAAATATTTTTCATAAAGTTCTCCTTCCCTGTTTCCGCCTGAGCAAACCCTCATTTCGCCCGGCATGTACTTTTCTTATATTATATCTTTCTGGCAATGTTCTTGTCAATTATGGATTAAATTTTCGTCTAAATAGCGATACTCAGGGGTTACTGTTCAGACAGTACCTGAGCACTTAGCTGCTCAGGTACGTAAGAACGTGATTCAGGT
>JAUNPS010000070.1 GCA_030536575.1 Eubacteriales bacterium
AGTCTTGACTTCGGCTTTTCCGAACTCTGGACTTCGGCTCTGCAAACCTGTGCTTTGAGCCGCATTTTCTAAACCTTCACTCCCCGAATCCGGTGGAAAATCGTCTGGCTCTGCTTCATGGTAACTGGAATTTTCTTTCACAAGAAAACTCTTTACATAAATGATTGTCGGTTTCCCCAATCCCCGTTTTACCCGTTCAATCAATCCAATCCCTTTTTCCGTGTCCAACTCGGCAAGGATTTTCACACCTTTATCCTTGCCGCAATTCATGTATTCCATCACCTGCTCCAACGTGAAAATAATATACACTCTGTCCTTATCGTCAATCCAGTGATTTTTGACAGACAGAGCCATACGGTCAAGCATCAGTCCGTACAGTACCTTCGCATCGCTGGATAAGCCCTTGAAATAGTCATTCGTAAACAGTACCTTCGGAATCCGGTAAAATGCGAATTGCTCCGACTCGCAGCCATGAAAGTAATCAAATGAAACCGTCTGCTCTTGCATTTGTGTGTTCCTCCCCTCTGTCAAAATTTTCTCTGCCTGCCAAATCTCTTTGTTTCTGCATATCAATACTCGCTCATAGTTCCTGTATACTCTGGGTAACGGATTTTCACTGCCTCCCAAAAGTACGGGGCGTAGCCACAACAAAACAGTTCTTCCACCGTATAATACTGGCGCTCATTAAGCTGTCCTTCCAGATCGGACTCATCGTAGTTATAAATGCTCGGCGTTCCATTGCAATAGAGATTGAACGCCATCCGCACAATCTTCACGCTCCCGCTGGTCTGCCAGCCTTCATGCAGGCACTCCGGCTTTACGCTTCCCGTCTGGAAATCATAAATCTGCTTCACATGATTTCTCGTGTCTCTGTCAATCCCAAGACAATAAACCAGCGCCTTGTGGTAAACATCCTGATACCTACACTGTGCCAGATACTCCAAATAGAATTTCTCGTGTTCCTCGCTGCTAAAAATAATATTTCCTGCTCCTAACGTCTTACTGCTCATGCTCTGTTCCTCCAATCATAATTTTTCTGACCATAACGCTCGCCGCAAAGCGTCTCGCTGTCGCGGCATTCACCAAATGGAAATGCAAGCATTTCCGCTTGGCTCATTGCTGCACGCAAAAAGGACACTTCCCTAAAATTTCTTTTAGAAAAATGTCCTTGTAGTACGAAATATTCACTTGAACTGACACGAGTTTAATTTAAAATCGTTTATTTTCACCCGTTAAGAGAGTTTAATTTGTCGTACTCTTGTCGTACCATACGGTATCCAAGTCCGCAAACCCTTGATTTTACTGACTTTATTTGTCCAATGACTTCATCGTCGGGAAGAGCAGCACGTCCCGAATGGCCTGCGAATCCGTCAGCAGCATACACATCCGGTCAATCCCAAATCCAATCCCCCCCGTAGGCGGCATCCCAATCTCCAACGCATTCAGGAAATCCTCATCCGTCGTGTTCGCTTCCTCATCACCCTGGGCCAACTGCGCCTCCTGAGCCTTGAAGCGTTCCCGCTGGTCGATGGGGTCGTTCAGCTCAGAGTAGGCATTCGCCATCTCCCAGCCATTCATGAAGAACTCGAACCGCTCCACATATTCGGGATTTTCCGGTTTCTTTTTGGTCAGCGGCGAAATCTCGATGGGATGGTCGCAGACAAAGGTGGGCTGAATCAGGTGTTCTTCCACGAATTCTTCGAAGAAGAGATTCAGGATATCGCCTTTCCCATGGCGTTCTTCGTAGGCGATGTTGTGCGCTTTGGCGGCGGCGCGGGCTTCTTCCAGGGTGTGGATTTCGTTAAAGTCTACGCCGGAGTATTTCTTTACGGCGTCGACCATGGTGATGCGCTCGAAGGGCTTGCCGAGGTCCATTTCAATGCCGTTGTAAACGATGGTGGTGGTGCCGAGCACTTCCTGTGCAACGAAGCGGTACAGGTTCTCGGTCAGATCCATCATGCCATTGTAGTCGGTGTAGGCCTGATAGAGTTCCATCAGGGTGAATTCCGGGTTGTGGCGGGTGTCCAGGCCCTCGTTCCGGAAGACGCGGCCGATTTCGTAGACGCGCTCCAGGCCGCCCACAATCAGGCGTTTCAGGTAGAGCTCCAGGGAAATCCGAAGCTTCAGGTCTTCATCGAGAGCGTTGAAGTGGGTTTCAAAGGGACGGGCAGCGGCGCCGCCGGCATTGGCCACCAGCATCGGGGTTTCCACTTCCATGAAGCCTTCTTTGGCCAGATATTTCCGGATGCTTGCAAGGATCTGGGAACGTTTGATGAAGGTATCTTTTACATCCTGATTCATGATCAGATCCACATAACGCTGACGGTAACGGATATCGGTGTTTGTCAGGCCGTGAAATTTCTCCGGGAGAATCTGAAGGCTCTTGGAGAGGAGGGTTACTTCGGAGGCGTGGATGGAGATCTCGCCGGTTTTCGTTTTGAAAACTTCGCCTTTTAAGCCGACGATGTCGCCGATGTCCATTTTTTTGAAGGCTTTGTAGGGCTCTTCGCCGATGCTGTCTCTGGCAACGTAGGACTGGATGTTTCCTTTTAAATCCTGAATGTTGCAGAAGGAAGCTTTCCCCATGACACGTTTGGACATGATCCGGCCTGCGAGGGATACGGACTGTCCTTCCAGGGTGTCAAACTGGTCTTTAATGTCCTGACTGTGATGGGTTACGTCGTATTTTGTGATCGTAAATGGATCGTTTCCGGCTTCCTGCAGTTCGGCCAGTTTTTCGCGGCGGATTTTCAGAAGCTGGTTAATGTCTTGTGCCGGTGCGTTCTTTTGCTCTCCCAATGTTGTTCACTCCTTAATTTGATCTCTGGATATCAAGTACCTTGTATTTCATGGCGCCCGCCTGGGTTTCGACGGTGATTTCGTCGCCGACGCCGTGTCCTAAGAGGGCGTGGCCCACCGGGGATTCGTTGGAAATTTTTCCTTTTAAGCTGTTGGCTTCGGAGGAACCGACGATTTTGAATTCGATTTCTTCGTCGTATTCTTCGTCCAGAACTTTTACCTGGCAGCCGACGCTGATCTTGTTCAGGTCAACTTCTTCTTCGACGACTACCTCGGCGTTTTTCAGGATTTTTTCAATCTGCTCGATGCGGTTTTCAATGTCGCGCTGTTCGTCTTTGGCGGCGTCGTATTCGGCGTTTTCGGAAAGGTCGCCCTGTTCTCTGGCTTCTTTGATTTTTTCGGCGACTTCTTTTCGTTTGATGACTTTCAGGTCATGCAGTTCTTCTTCCAGTGCTTTCAGGCCGGCATAGGTTAATAAATTTTTCTTTTCTTCCATTTTTAAAACCCTTTCAAAAATTCAAACTTTCTACATATTACAGTTCTGTCCGTACTTTCGGCGGGGCCCGGAAAGGCCGCGCGGGACAGGTATTTCAGTCAATTTTCTTCTGCGGTCATGATATTATATCCTATCGGATGTTCCTTGTCAAGATTGGAGAAAGATGATAGGATAGTTTCATCGGGATGGAATTTATCGAAAAAAGGAGAGTATCATGAAGCAAAACAAAACATTTCGCCCCATCCCAGGCCTGAGCCGGGAGGAGGAAGAAGCGCAGCTTGCGGAAATTCTGGGCGTGGCACAGGAGAACCTGGTGCGAACGGAAGGCTATATCCGCCAGTTGTCCGAAGAATTGTATGATTTGATGGAGACTTACGGGCCAAAGGACAAGGAAGCCCTGGCGCTTCTGCACAATACGCAGTCTCAGCTTCGGGAGAATCAGCGTGATCTGCTGCGGTGCCGGAAGGCGCGGAAAAAGCCGTATTTTGGCCGGATTGATTTCCGGGATCCGAACCAGCCCAAGGACGAATCCTACTATGTCGGGAGGGTGGGGATTTCCAGAAATGGGTCGGAGCCGCTGGTCATCGACTGGAGGGCGCCGGTGGCGTCGGTTTATTATGAAAATGTCATGGGGCCCTGCCGGTATGTGGTGAAAAATGAGGGAACCTGCGAGATTGACCTGAAGCGCAAGCGTACTTATGAAATTGCGGAGGACAAGCTGAAGGATTTCTTCGATTCCGATGTGGTGGCGAATGACGAGCTGCTGACGAAATATCTGGCGAAGAGCAAGAAGGCGGTTTTGGGCGAAATCATTGCAACGATTCAAAAGGAGCAGAATGCAATCATCCGGAAATCGCCGAAGACGAATCTGATCGTCCAGGGGGTGGCCGGTTCCGGGAAGACGACGGTGGCCATGCACCGCATTTCTTATATCCTGTATAATTATGAGGAAGAATTCCGGCCGGAGGACTTTTATATTATCGGGAGCAATCGCATTCTTCTGAATTACATCACCAGCGTCCTTCCGGATCTGGACGTGTACGGTGTGGCACAGATGACGATGGAGCAGCTTTTCGTGCGCCTGCTCTATGAAGATTGGGATGCGGACGCGTACCGCATTTGTCCGATCGATAAGAAGAATCCGGATAGCTGTATGAAGGGAAGCTATGAATGGTTTCATGACCTGGAAGCGTTTTGCAGGGATTATGAGAAGGCGGCGATTCCGCAGGAAGAAGTCCGTGTGGAAAAGAATGGGGCGCTTCTGGTGGGAGAGGCGACGATTCGGAATTACGTGGAAAAGAATCCGCAGATTTCCATGCAGAGTAAGATCAATATGCTGAATGAAATCTTGCTGTCCAAGCTGGAAAATGAGCTGACAGGGAAGTACGTTTCCTACACGCCGGAGGAGAAAAAGGAGCTTTTCCGCGCCTGCCGCTGGCATTTCGGGAAAGAGGAATGGAAGGGTTCGATTTTCGAAGTTTACCGGGAATTCCTGAATGCGCAGGCAAAGAAGGGGAAGACGATCCCGTTTCCGGAAAATGCGTTTGATGTGTATGATCTGGCGGCGTTGGCCTATCTGTACAAACGGATCAAGGAGACGGATGGGATTCGTGAGGCGAGCCATGTGATCATTGATGAGGCGCAGGATTTCGGGATGATGGCGTATGGGGCGTTGGCGTATTGCCTGCGGGGCTGTACCTATACGATTATGGGGGATGTGTCGCAGAATATTCATTTCGGATATGGGCTTAATGAATGGAAGGAGCTGCAGGAGCTGATCCTGACCGGGACGTTTGACAGCTTTGGGCTGCTGAAGAAGAGTTATCGCAATACGGTGGAAATTTCGGATTTTGCGACGGAGATCCTGCGGCATGGGAATTTTCCGATTTATCCGGTGGAGCCGATCAGCCGCCATGGGAATGCGGTGCGGTTGGCGGCATGTGCGGATGAGGAGGCAATGCTGCGGGAGACGGAGCGGACGATTGAAGCGTGGATGAAGGAGGGGCGTGAGACGATTGCGGTGATCTGCCGGGATGAGGCGGAGGCGGCTGCGGTGTCGGAACGCCTGGGAGAGCGGCTGGAGCTGGCGGACAGTAATCTGGAGACGACGGAATTTGGAAGCGGGATTATGGTGCTTCCGGTGGAGTATACGAAGGGGCTGGAGTTTGATGCGGTGCTGCTTTATAATGCTTCGGAGGCGCATTATCCGGAGGGGGATTCGCATGTGAAGCTTTTGTATGTGGCGGCGACGCGGGCATTGCATGAGCTGACGGTGGTGCATCGGGGGGATCTGACGGGGCTGATTGGGAAGCCGGTTTCGGAGGAGAAGCGGATGCGGTCGCTGGAGAATGAGGTGCCTAAGGAGACGGTATGGTATAAGCAGAGGGAGATTACGGCCAGGGAGCAGGAGATTGAGGATGCGAGGCAGGGCGAAAAGGAGCGGGCGCTGCGGGGGTATCTGGGGCCGAAGCCGATTGAGGTGAAAAAGGTGAGGCCGGAGGACGATGCGTGGAGGCTGGCGGCGGGGCCGGGGCGAAATGGCGTGCAAGGCGGCAGCCGAGCGGCGGCAGGGTTAGGCCAGAATGGCGATCTGAGCGGCAGCCGAGCAGCGGAATCGGGTCTGGGTCGAAATGGCAGTCAGGACGGCGACCGAGCGAAAAAATCGGGGCCGGGCCTGGGGCAGAATGGCGGTCTTGGCAGCAGTCCGAACAGGCCGCAGTCGGCAGGCGCGCAGCGAATCATCAGCAGAAGAGCGCCCGTCAGGTCGGCGGAGGCCCAGGACAATGTTCCGCTCAATGAATCGCCCTTTAAATTCGGCGAAATCCCGGACAGCAGCCTTCTGCGCCCGCAAGGCCACAGCCGCATTGATAACGCCGTGCGCATGGCAAAGAAAACGAAAAAATACATTGATCTGATCAGCAATTACGGGACGCTGCGCCTGACCCCGCTGGAAGCCGGGATACTCCGCGTGCAGTTTGTGAAAGGCCGTCTGACGGAATTTGAACCCGGCTACTGGAACTACCAGCCGGAAACGCCCGTTTCCTGGACGGCCAAAGAAGGAAAGAACCTGCTGGAAATCGGCACGGAGCTGCTGACGGTACGGATTGAAAAGAAGTCAGGCGCATTGCAGTTCTATGAAAAGACGGGACGCCTGCTCCTGGCGGAAAAAGCCGCCCTGCCAAGGCAGATGGAAACCCTTCCGACTTCCCGCACCTGGGTTTACTTCGACTGGCCCAAAACGGAAAAACTCTCCGCCAAAGGGAAAATGCCGGAAGACCTGGAACGCATTGACCACAAGGCGCGCTACATCAGCTTCGGCGGCCGCCGCATGCGCATGCCCCTTCTGCTTTCCGAGTACGGTTACGGAATCGGAGTCGCCGCAGAAAAAACGGTCATGTGCTGTGCCGTTCCCATGTACGGCCAATATCTGTACGCCGACGGCACGAACCAGATCGATTACTATTTCCTTTACGGAGGAACTTACGAAAAAACACTGGAGTTATATCAGAAACTGTAAAACCGGAGGAACAACATGAACAAAACGACAGTAAAACATTCCTTTCTAGCCTCCCTGCCTGTGATGGCAGGGTACATTGTCCTGGGAATCGGGTTTGGCATCCTGCTTCATGATAAGGGCTATTCTTTCTGGTGGGCCATTCTTATGAGCGTCAGCATTTACGCTGGATCGATGCAGTATGTAGGCGTGGACTTGCTGTCCAGCGGCGCCTCGCTGCTGTCTGCGGCGCTGATGACCCTGATGGTTAATGCCAGACATTTGTTTTATGGGATTTCCATGGTGGAAAAATACCGGAACATGGGACTTGCCAAACCCTATCTGATCTATTCGCTGACGGATGAGACGTATTCGCTGGTCTGCGACGCGGATTTGCCGGAGGGTGTGAACAGGAAGTGGTATTATACGTTGGTTTCGCTGCTGGATCAGAGCTATTGGGTGCTGGGAAGTTTCCTGGGCGGGCTGTTGGGAAGCGCGCTGTCGTTTTCTTCAGAAGGAATCGATTTTGCGATGACGGCGTTGTTTGTGGTAATTTTTGTGGAGCAATGGGAGAAGACGAAGCAGCACCTCCCGGCGATTCTGGGGCTGGGAATTTCCATCGTCTGCCTGCTGATTTTCGGCGTTTCGAATTTTTTGATTCCGTCGATGCTGGGGATTACGGCGGGGCTGTTTTTGCTGCGGGGTGTTTTGGAGAAGGAGGAGACGGTTCATGATTGACTGGAAATATTCGCTGCTTTTGATTGCGGTGATGGCGGGGGTGACACAGATGCTGCGGTTCCTGCCGTTTGCGCTGTTTGCGAAGGGGACGCCGAAGGCGGTTTTGTATCTGGGAAAGGTGCTTCCGGCGGCGATTATGGCGATGCTGGTGGTTTACTGCCTGAAAAATACGTCTTTTACCGGGCCGACGCATGGGATTCCGGAGGTGGTTTCGGTGCTTCTGGTGGTTTTGCTGCATAAGTGGAAGCATAATACGCTGCTGTCGATTATCGGCGGGACGGTGTGTTATATGCTGTTTGTGCAGGTTTTGATGTAGGAAAAAGGGACAGAAAAAGTTACTATTCAGACAGACCTGAGCACTTAGCTGCTCAGGTACGTAAGAACGTGATTCAGGTGTGAGCAGGCTCCTTTGCGAAGCAAAACTTAAAATGAGCCTGCGAGTCGTTGCTGGAACGAGGTACGAGTGAACAGTAACCAGCAAAAACCTCCGGGGGATGCCGGAGGTTTCGCCTAAAAGGAAAGAGAAAAAATTAAAATATTTTGAGGGAGTACATCGCAGCGTGTGGGCACTGCGATGTGTGAGTTATGAAATATATTAGCTCTTCGCTAATATGATTATAGTATAATCAACAATTGTGATAAAAAAGTGTCCAACTCCTGAAGAATTTCTAAAAAATGAGAAAGAATTGTGAAGAAAGTCAAAAGAGTTTGAGACGACAGTATCGCGAAAAGTGTCGCGCATGTTTGGGAGGGAGCCTGGGCCAGCCAGGTAAAAGATATCCGCCGCATTGGGCGGGAGCCTGAGCCAGCCAGGTAAAAGACAGCCGCATTGAAACGGGATATGGGAAGTTCGTGCGCCCGCGTCCCGCGGCGTGTACAAAATACCATACATATAGAATCGAGCATTTTCATTTTCCGACATTTATTTTATAATGAAGTTGTTAGTAAAAAACATAGAGAAAGGGAAAGCTATGATATTAGAAACAAACAGACTCGTCCTCCGTCCATGGGAAGAGTCCGACGCAGAAGCGCTCTACCGCTACGCAAAAGATCCCCAGGTCGGCCCAATCGCAGGCTGGCCCGTCCACACCAGTGTGGAAAACAGCCGGGAAATCATCCGCGATGTGCTGTCCGAGCCGGAAACCTACGCCGTCGTCCTGAAAGAAACCCAGGAACCCGTCGGCAGCGCCGGGCTGATGCTGCAGGGCCGTGGAAATGTTCCGCTGAAGGAAGACGAAGGAGAAATTGGCTACTGGATCGGCGTCCCGTACTGGGGACAAGGCCTGATCCCGGAGGCCGTGCGGGAACTGCTGCGGTACGGCTTCGAGGAACTGCACCTGAACCGCATCTGGTGCGGCGCTTACGAGGGCAATCAAAAATCTATACGCGTTCAGAAAAAATGCGGATTCCGCTATCACCACACGGAAGAAGAAAAGCTATGTCCGACGCTTGGCGAAATGCGGAAGGAAATCATAACCTGCATGGAAAGAGAAGAATGGGAGCGCAGAAACGAAACGCGCGGAAAGGCAAGAGAACAATGAACCCAAAATGGAAATTGACAAAGCTGGAACGAAACTGGATCCTATATGATGTGGGAAATTCAGCATTCACCTTGCTGATCGCCACGATCATGCCGATTTATTTTAATTACCTGGCGGGAAATGCAGGACTGTCCGATGTGGACTATCTGGCGTACTGGGGATATGCCGCATCCATTGCCACGCTGGTGGTGGCGGTTCTGGGGCCGGTATTCGGGACACTGGCGGACACGAAGGGATATAAAAAGCCGATCTTTTTGATTTCGCTGCTGGTAGGGGCGGTCGGATGCATCAGCCTGGGATTTGCCAGACAATGGCTGGTCTTCCTGGTGATCTATATCATTGCGAAAATCGGTTATTCCGGAAGTTTGATTTTTTATGATTCCATGCTTTCGGATGTGACGACGGAAGAGCGGATGGATCATGTTTCTTCCCAGGGGTATGCGTGGGGCTACATTGGAAGCTGTGTGCCGTTTGTGGTCTGTCTGGGGCTGGTGCTGGGATCGGATGCGATTGGGATTTCGATGGAAATGGCGATGGCGGCGTCCTTTGCGATTATTGCCGTTTGGTGGTTTGCGCTGACGGTTCCGCTGCTGAAGAGTTATAAGCAGAAATATTATGTGGAAAAGCAGCCGCGGGCGATTAGGGAGAGTTTTAAGCGGCTTGGGAGAACCTTCCGCAATGTTCGCCGGGAGAAGAAGGTTTTTGTATTTTTGCTGGCGTTTTTCTTCTACATTGATGGCGTTTATACAATCATCGATATGGCCACGGCTTACGGGTCTGCGCTGGGGCTGGACAGCACCGGGCTTTTGCTGGCGCTGCTGGTGACGCAGATTGTGGCGTTTCCGTTTGCGATTTTGTTTGGAAGGCTGTCGCAGAAATATGAGTCGGACAAGCTGATTACGGTGTGTATTGCGGCTTATTTTGGGATTGCGGTGTTTGCAATGTTTTTGCAGACGCAGGTGCAGTTCTGGATTTTGGCGGTGCTGGTGGGGATGTTCCAGGGGGGCATCCAGGCGCTGTCGCGGTCGTATTATACGAAGATTATTCCGGCGGAGCAGTCGGGGGAGTATTTTGGGTTGCTGGATATCTGTGGGAAGGGCGCTTCGTTTATGGGGACGACGGTGGTGAGCGTGGTTTCGCAGCTTACCGGGAATATTAATAAAGGGGTTGGGATGATCGCGGTGTTGTTTGTGGTCGGGATGATCTTGTTCCGGATTTCCGTGAAGGTGGAGCAGAAATAAAGAACCAAAAAAATCCGGGTTGACAAACGCGGGAAACCATCCTATACTGATAACAGCCAAGTAAAATATCCGCCGGAAATCCCCGGATATTTGACCCTCGCGGACACCCGCGGGAATAGGAAAAAGCGATGATGGAACGAGTAGCTGCAGGAAATCTGCCAGAGAGGGAAGCGCACGCTGGAAGCTTCCTCAGAGGGAACGCAGGGAAAACCACTCCGGAGCCGCGGCGTCAAATGCGCCGCCGCATGTCAGCGTTACGGACGACGGCTTGTCAGAGCCCAGAGTAAAAATAAAGGTGGAACCGAGCATTGAAAATGCGCCCTTATACAGGATTTTCTGTATGAGGGCTTTTTTGTTCCTCTGCCCGGCCGAATAGGGCTGCCGCCCCGCAGCGCCTTTGCAAAAAAAGCAAAGCTTTCTAGGGACGGAAAACGGCTATCCAGGCTCCACCAGAAAAACAGGAGGAAACCAACATGAAAGTAACCATGAAAGACGGACAAGTCCAGGAATTTACTTTTGAAGACGAAATCGGAAGAGACACTTTCCGTCATACCACATCCCACATCCTGGCCCAGGCAGTCAAACGCCTCTACCCGGAAACAAAACTGGCCATCGGACCCTCGATCAAAGACGGCTTCTACTACGACTTTGACCGTCCCGAACCCTTCAGCCAGGAAGACTTAGACGCTATCGAAAAAGAAATGCGCAAAATCGTAAAAGAAAATCTCCCTCTGGAGCGCTTCACCCTTCCCAGAGACGAGGCTATCGCCTTCATGAAAGAAAAAGACGAGCCTTATAAAGTGGAACTGATCGAAGACCTTCCGGAAGATTCCGTAATCAGCTTCTTTAAACAGGGCGAATTCACCGACCTGTGCGCAGGCCCGCACCTGAAAACCACCGGCGGCGTAAAAGCTTTCAAACTTACCAGCGTGGCCGGCGCTTACTGGCGCGGCAGCGAGAAAAACAAAATGCTCACCAGAATTTACGGTACTTCCTATCCGAAGGCCGCTGACCTGGAAGCTTATTTGAAACAGCTCGAAGAAGCGAAAAAACGTGACCACCGGAAACTCGGCAAAGAGCTGGGACTGTTCACAATGATGGAAGAAGGCCCCGGATTCCCGTTCTTCCTGCCGAAAGGAATGGTTCTGAAAAATACGCTGATCGATTACTGGAGAGACATTCACTACCGGGAAAATTATGTGGAAATTTCCACCCCGATCATGCTGAACCGTCAGCTCTGGGAGACCTCCGGCCACTGGGATCACTATAAAGAAAACATGTATACAACCGTCATCGACGAGACGGACTTCGCCGTAAAACCTATGAACTGTCCGGGCGGAATGCTTGTATACAAATCCCAGCCTCGTTCCTACCGCGACCTGCCGCTGCGCATGGGCGAACTGGGCCTGGTGCACCGTCATGAAAAATCCGGCCAGCTTCATGGCCTGATGCGCGTGCGCTGCTTTACCCAGGACGATGCGCATATCTTTATGACCCAGGAACAGATCACCGACGAGATCAAAGGCGTTGCCCGCCTGATCGACGAAGTATACAGCCTGTTCGGCTTCAAATACCATGTGGAACTGTCCACCCGTCCGGAGAACAGCATCGGAAGCGACGAGGATTGGGAAATTGCTACCGAAGGCCTGCGCAAGGCGCTGGACGAACTGAACCTGCCCTACGTGGTAAACGAAGGGGACGGCGCATTCTACGGCCCGAAGATTGACTTCCATCTGGAAGACTCCATCGGAAGAACCTGGCAGTGCGGAACGATCCAGCTCGATTTCCAGCTTCCGATGCGTTTCGAAGCCGAATATATGGGCGCGGACGGCGAGAAACACCGCCCGATCATGATCCATCGCGTGGTATTCGGTTCCATTGAGCGCTTTATCGGAATCCTGATCGAGCATTACGCCGGAAAATTCCCGGTATGGCTGGCGCCGGTTCAGGCGAAGGTGCTGCCGATTTCCGAAAAAAATGCAGGCTATGCGAAGGAAGTTTATGAGACATTGCGTCAGAATAAGATCCGCTGCGAGTACGACGAAAGAAATGAGAAGATTGGCTATAAGATCCGCGAGGCCCAGATGGAAAAAGTTCCGTACATGCTGATCCTGGGTGCGCAGGAAGAGGAGAATAAGACCGTATCTGTCCGCCTGAGAGATACAGGCGAAACCGTTTCCATGTCCCTGGAAGAGTTCATGGAACGTGTGAAGAAAGAAACCGCGGAAAAGACTGCCTCGCAGGCTTGACCAAAGAGCCGCAGGTTCCGAAAAAGTTGCTGTACGAATGAAAGTGCCCCAGAAACCCTGGCCTGGCCCGGCGTCCGGCTCTGAAAAGCCCGGCGTCCGGCTGCCCGGCCCCGTGAAGAAGAAAGGAGTTCTTCCTATGAGTATGAGAGGTGTATACACCAGTGTCGTGGATATCCGGCAGAAAATTTTCACCGAAGTTGCGCGGATGGCGTATGAAGGCGGAGACTATTCCCGCATCATCGATCTGCCCTACAAAATCATTCCGGGCGAGGTAGCAACCTACCGGGAGAGCGTATTCCTGGAACGGGCGATCGTGGAAGAACGCCTTCGTCTGGCCATCGGCCTGCCCCTGCGGGATATGACGGAGCATGCCCCCGTGTCCAAGGGGATCGAGGAAAGCGCCATTGCGGAAAAATATTATGATCCGCCCCTGGTCAATATCATCAAATTCGCCTGTCACGGCTGCCCGGACAATGAGGTGCGCGTCACGGACGCCTGCCAGGGCTGCCTGGCCCATCCCTGTAAGGAAGTCTGCCCGAAAGGCGCGATTTCCATTGAAAACGGCCGTTCCGTGATCGATCAGGAGAAATGTATCAAATGCGGAAAATGCATCAGCGTATGTCCCTACGGCGCGATCACAAAGATGGAGCGCCCCTGCGCGAAGGCCTGCGGCGTAAATGCCATCGGCAGCGACAAGCTGGGAAGGGCGGACATTGATTATACGAAATGTGTTTCCTGCGGCATGTGCCTGGTAAACTGCCCCTTTGGCGCTATTGCGGATAAAGGACAGATCTTCCAGACTATTCACGCCATCAAGACCGGAGTTCCGGTTTATGCGGCGGTAGCCCCGGCCTTTGTGGGCCAGTTCGGAAAGGAAATGCCGCCGGCGAAAATGCGGGAGGCCCTGCAGAAGCTGGGCTTTACCGATATGGTGGAGGTAGCGGTGGGAGCCGACCTGTGTACCATCGAGGAAGCGCGGGATTTCCTGGCCGAAGTGCCGGAAAAACAGCCGTTTATGGCAACTTCCTGCTGTCCGGCCTGGGCGTCCATGGCGAAACAGCTCTTCCCGGATCTCGCGCCGTACATTTCCATGGCGCTGACGCCCATGGTGCTCACCGGACGGCTCCTGAAAAAGAAGCATCCGGGCTGCAAAGTGGTCTTCATCGGGCCGTGCGCGGCGAAAAAGCTGGAAGCGAGCCGGACCGAAATCCGAAGCGATATTGATTTCGTACTGACTTTTGAGGAAGTACGGGGAATGTTTGCGGCAAAAGGCGTAGACTTCAATGAGATCCCGGCCACGGGCGAGCTGTCCGGAGCGAGCGCGGACGGACGTGGGTTTGCGGTCAGCGGCGGTGTGGCGGAAGCGGTGGTAAACTGCGTGAAAGAGTTGGAGCCGGGCCGGGAAGTGAAGGTGGCCCGTGCGGAAACCCTTCAGGAGTGCCGCAAGCTTCTGACGGACGCGCGGAAAGGATTGTACAATGGATACCTGCTGGAGGGCATGGCGTGTCCGGGCGGATGCGTTGGCGGCGCAGGGACGATCCAGAGCCCGACCAAGTCGAAGGGCCAGATTATGATCACCAAGAAAATGTCCACACATCGGAACGCGCTGGAGAGCAGCTTTAAGGACGATCTGGAGGATCTGGAAGAGCGGGAAGGCTGAGAAAAAGAATCGGGGATACAGACTGAAAAAAGAGTCTGTATCCTCTTTTTTTGTCCAAATCGCAATCTTTCGAAAATCTTTCGTTTTCCTTCCCCTCTTTTTCGGATTCTTCAGTTGGTGTTTTTTGGATTCGCCTGTTAAGATAGTGTCATCAAAGGAAATCGAAACAGCAGGGAGGCAGACAGACAAATGAAAATCCTGATCACATCCGACTGGTATCGGCCCGCGGTCAACGGCGTCGTGACTTCCGTCGTAAATTTAAAAGAACAGCTCGAAGCAAAAGGCCACGAAGTACGCGTCCTGACTCTGGCGCAGACGCGGCATTCTGAGCAGGAAGGAAATGTGTGGTACATCCCTTCGATAGGCGCGGGGAAAATTTATCCGGGCGCACGTGCGGCCGCCGGAAGCGGGGGCAGGTTCGTAAGCGAAATGGTGGAATGGAAGCCGGATGTGGTGCATTCCCAATGCGAGTTTGCAACCTTCCGGTTCGCGAAGCAGATTGCCCGGAAAACAGGTGCGAAATTTCTGCATACCTACCATACGGTATACGAAGACTATACCCACTATTTTTCGCCAAGCCCCAGCGCAGGGCGGAAAGCCGCCGCAGCATTCAGCCGGATGATCCTGAACCAGACGGACGGCGTGATCGTGCCGACGGAGAAGGTGCGCAGGCTTTTGGAAGGTTATGGGGTGAAAAAGCCCTTGTATACGGTACCCAGCGGAATTGACTGCGGGCAATTTGCACGGGAGCGGGAAAAGACCGGATGCAAGGCCCTGGACGCGCAGATCCTGATCACGGTGGGAAGGCTCGCCAGAGAAAAGAACATTGGAGAAATCTTAAACTGGCTGGCTGACCCAAGAGGCGCGGCTTACCGCTATCTGATCGTCGGAGACGGGCCGTGCCGGAGCGAACTGGAAACCCAGGCCAAACGGCTGGGGATTCGGGATCGGGTCTTTTTCGCCGGAATGGTGAGGCCGGAGGAAGTCCCTGCCTGGTATCAGAAAGGACGGGTTTTCGTCAGCGCATCCGAAAGCGAGACTCAGGGGCTGACGTATCTGGAAGCCCTGGCCGCAGGGATTCCGGCGGTCTGTCGGAAGGACGCCTGCCTGGAAGGGGTGATTCAGAACGGCCGAAACGGCTGGCAGTATGAAACCAGAGAGGAATTTTTCGATGCGCTGGAAACCCTGGCGGTTCCGGAGATTTACCGGAGGATTTCCAAAGGGGCCGTCTGGACTGCGGGAAGCTTCGACCAGACGGTATTTGCAGAAAAGATTTTGGAGGTGTATCAGGCTTGCGGGGAGAAGGAGGAGATGATATGGAGGCTGTATCCGGATCAAAGACGACTCTGTGGATGAATATAGCTACGGCCCTTGGGGTCACGGGCATGCTTTTGTTCGTCTTTTACGGATGCAAAACAGGGATTTTTTCATCCAGGGAGGCTATGGAAGCGTTTCTCAGGCCTTTTGGGTTCTGGGCGCCGCTGGTCTTTACCGTAATCCAGGCGGTGCAGGTGGTGGTGCCGATCATTCCGGGAGGCGTAAGCTGCCTGGCAGGCGTGGTGCTTTTTGGAAGCGTCTGGGGTTTTGTATACAATTATGTGGGAATCTGCATCGGCTCTTTGCTGGCGTTTTTGCTGGCAAAACGGTATGGGAGGCCCCTGGTGCAGTCCATTGTCAGCGAACGCGCGTATACAAAATACAGCAAGTGGCTGGATGGCGGAAAGAAATTTGACTGGCTGTTCGCGGCGGCGATTTTCTTTCCTTTCGCGCCGGACGATTTGCTGTGTTACCTGGCCGGGCTGACGAAAATGAGCGTAAAACGGTTTGTGACGATCATTCTGCTGGCAAAGCCCGCATCTATTGCATTGTACAGCATGGGCCTTTGGATGTTCGCGACAACGCTGCTGAAAATGTGAGGGGAGGAACAAGATGAAGGTTTTACTGTATTCCGGCGGGAAAAAGCTGGTGCGCGAAAGCGGCGTGGGGCAGGCGCTGAACCAGCAGGAGAAGGCACTGAAGTTTGGGAGCGTGGATTTCACGGAAAATCCGTCGGAGGATTACGACATTGTGCATATCAATACGGTTTTGCCGGACGCCCGGAAGATGGCGGAGAAGGCGAAGCGGGCAGGGAAAAAGGTGGTATACCACGGCCATTCGACAATGGAGGACTTCCGGGGTTCCTTTCTGGGGTCTGACACGTCTGCGCCGCTGTTCAAAAAATGGATCTGCGGCTGTTATGGGACGGCGGATCTGGTGCTGACGCCCACGGAATATTCCAGGCGTCTGCTGACCGGTTATGGGCTGACGGTCCCGGTGACGGCCGTTTCAAATGGGGTGGATACGGCGTTTTTCCAAAGAAAGGAAGGCCAGCGCGGGCGGTTCCGGAAACGGTACGGGTATGCGGACGATACGAAGATTGTGCTGTGCGTGGGGCTGCCGATTGAGCGGAAGGGGATTCTGGATGTGATCACCATTGCAAGGCAGCTTCCGCAGTATCAGTTTTTCTGGTGCGGGCATGCGGCGGCCGCATTGCTTCCGCCCCACATCCGCAGGGCCATCGCGGAAGCGCCAGGGAATCTGCATTTTGCAGGATATTTAAGCAGAGAAGAGCTGCGGGACGCCTACGGAGGCTGCGATCTGTTTTTCTTCCCGACTAAAGAGGAGACGGAAGGGATCGTGATGCTGGAGGCGCTGGCGATGGAAATTCCGGTTCTGGTGCGGGACATTCCGGTATACGAGGGCTGGCTGGAAAACGGCGTGCAGGTGTGGAAAGAACGGGTGCGGCCGGGATTTGCCAACCGGATTCGGGAGATTCTGGAAGGCGGGCTGCCGGATCTGACGGATGCCGGAAGACGGACAGCCGAAGAAAGGGATTTAAAAATCATTGGAAAAAGGCTTGCGGTGCTTTATAATGGACTGTGAGATGTGAAAATGAAAATATTTGGAGGAAAATCCGTTGGAATCATATCGTATACTGGTAGTGGAAGATGATAAAGAAATCCTGGACGGCGTGGGCATTTACCTGAAGAATCAGGGCTACACCGTCTTCAAAGCCCAAAACGGCGCAGAAGGCCTGAAAATACTTGAACAAGAAGAAATTCATCTGGCGATTGTCGACATCATGATGCCCGTGATGGACGGCATTACAATGACGATGAAGCTGCGCGAAAAGTACGATTTCCCGGTTATCATGCTGTCGGCGAAATCCGAAGAAATTGATAAGGTGACCGGGCTGAACATCGGGGCGGACGACTATGTGACGAAGCCCTTTGCGCCGATGGAGCTGCTGGCACGCGTGAACTCGCAGCTGCGGCGCTATACACGCTATCTGAAGATGGCTGACCGCCAGCAGAAAGAACATGTCTACGTGATCGGCGGGCTGGAACTAAATGAGGACAATGTGGAAGTGACCGTGGACGGCGAGCCGGTGGCCCTGACGCCGTTGGAATTCAAAATCCTGGCTCTTCTGATGCGGAACCCCGGCCGGGTCTTTTCCGCGGAGGAAATCTACGAGCGCGTCTGGAATGAGAAGCCCATCGCGACGGAGACGATCATGGTGCACATAAGAAACCTTCGGGCGAAAATTGAAGTAAACCCGAAAAATCCAAAATATTTAAAGGTGGTGTGGGGAGTTGGCTATAAAATCGAAAAGC
>JAUNPS010000071.1 GCA_030536575.1 Eubacteriales bacterium
GATATGAGCCATTATACGAGAGGGATGCTCTTACAGATAACATCCATCGGGTTTGCGGATTCAGGACAGACTATGATTTTATTACCAAGCGCCAGATGAAGACGATTCAGAAAAAAAGTAAGGGAAGAAAATAAAATACTATATATTATGAAACAGACAAAAAACACTGTAACCCAGTATTTATGCGGGTTACAGCGTTTTTTTCTCTTACAAACTGTCAAAGAAGGGATTATAAAGAAGGTTTCCCAAATCCATTTCAAGACAATGTAAAATCTGTGTAAAGTTTTCGATTATTTTTCCAAATATTTTGGAATTTTATCCATAATTTAACAAAAACTTAACCCAAGGTTCACATATATATTGCAAAATTCGTGTATAGTAACAATATGACTAACTCTGCATACACGCCTGTCTGCGGAGTCTCATACACCATTTTAAAGGAGGAAGATGGCTTTATGAAAATCAGAAAAGGACTTATCCTGGCCCTGGCGGCGACCGCCATGCTGTCCGGAACCGCTTTCGCTGAGGAAAGCGAAAAAACCGTAACGATCCTCGGAACATCCGACATGCACGGAAACATCTGGGGCTACAGCTACGAAGACAATGCCGAAACGGCGAACAATGGTATGGCCCGTCTCTATACCTACATCCAGCAGGTACGCGAAGAAAATCCTGCTACCTTCCTGATCGACGCCGGAGATGATATCCAGGGCACCATCATGACCGATGATTTATATAATAAAACACCGGAAGAAGAACATCCCGTCATTACAGCCATGAACTATATGGGCTATGACGCAATGACCCTTGGAAATCACGAATTTAACTGGGGCATCCCAACCATGCAGCAGATTACCAGCCAGGCATCATTCCCGGTTCTGGCCGCAAACGTCAAAGACGCAGAAGGCAACTATGTGACAAGCGCCGGCTGGACGATCACAGAGCGGGAAGGCGTGAAACTCGCCGTCATCGGCGTTGTAACACCGGACGTACCCATCTGGGACGGCGGCAAAGAAGGCATCGAAGGCTGTACCTATGAAGCGGCCAGCGAAGCCGTAAAAACCGCTATCGCCGAGATCGGCGACCAGGCCGATATCATCATGGTTTCCGCCCACATGGGACTGGTTGCGGAATTTGACGAAGAAAACGGAGCCGACTCCGCTCAAAAGATTCTGGATGATAACCCAGAAATCGACATCTTACAGGTCGGCCATTACCACATGGTTGTTGAAGAAAAACAGGGCGAAACCGTGATCGGCGGCGTTCGAAACGGCGGACGTGACATTGCCCGTTTCGATCTGACTTTGGATGCCGACAATCAGGTTATCGACAGCTCCGTATCCGTTGTCGACATGACCGACGTAGAGCCCAGCCAGGAAATCCGTGACATTCCGCTGATCGCAGAAGCACACCAGAAGACCATCGATTTCATCAACGGCGGCTCCGGAGAAGACGGGGAAGGCGGCGTGGCACTGGGAAGCACCACAGCGAAATTCCAGCCCGAAGACGAAATTACCGGAATTCCTTCCGGCCGTATCATGGATACTGCGGTTATGGACCTGATCAATAAGATACAGCTTGAAAACTCCGGCGCAGACGTTTCCGCCGCAGCCCTGTTCAAGAACACCAGCGACCTTCCGGAAGGCGACATTAACTACGGAAACATTTTCGATATCTACAAATTTGACAACACCCTGTACCGCGTGACCGTTACCGGCAAAGAGCTGAAAGCCTATATGGAATGGTCGGCAGAGTGTTATAACCAGTGGGAGCCGGGCGACATCAACATTTCCTTCGACCCCGAATATCCGGATTACCTCTATGATATGTTCGCAGGCGTCGAGTACGAGATCGACCTGAGCCAGCCCAAGGGCGAGCGCATCAAGAACGTGATGTTCAACGGCGAACCGCTTTCCGATGACCAGACCCTGACCCTCGCGGTGAATAACTACCGTTATTCCTCCGCCCTGAAAAGCCTGAACCTGATTGAAGGCACGAAAGAATGGGAATCCTCGAATTCCATCCGCGACATGATCGTGGAATACTTTGCGGAGAACTCCCCGGTAGAACCGGAAGTGGACAATAACTGGCAGATCGTTGGCGTCGACTTAGAGCTTGACAACCCGCTGCGCGCCGAAATCATCGAAAAGATCAACAACGGCGAAATCGAAGTACCCTACAGCGAAAGCATTAACATCAACGACTACGAGGCAGATGCCGGTAAAGAACTCAAAAGCTTAGGCAATTTACTTGACACCCTCGGATAAGTCAAAAAAACAGGGAGACTTTTAAGTCTCCCTGATCCATTCTAAAATCTCCTGCATCTTATCATCCACCTCCGCGATGGAATCCGAACATTTCCGAAGAGCCTTCACAATCTTTCCAACCTCTCCGATCTCCTTCTTATACCGCAGCTCATGATCCAGCCGCGCCCACGCATCCATCGTCAGTGTCCGAATCTGCACTTCGATCCGCACTCCCGGCAAAAGCGCCGGATCCCCGGCCTGCATCTCCTCTTTTTCCTGCGTTTCTTCCGCCGTCGGTTCTTTTGGCATTCCCTGCCAATTCTCTTCCGCCGTCGACTCCTTTGGCATCCCCTGCCAGATTTCTTCCTCCGCCGGAAGGGTCAGCCCTTCCACTTCAAAAATCAGGTGTAGGCTTCGGTAGCCGCTGCTCTTCGGGGAGCAGATAAAATCTTTCTGCTTGATCAGCGTCAGCTCCGGCCTGGACAGCAGCATATTCGCCACCTGATAAACATCCTCATAATAGCAGCAGATCACCCGAATCCCGGCCAGATCGTTCAAATGCCGCCTGGCCGTCTCCGCCGTCAGCTCCCGCCCCTTGCGCTTTAATTTTTCCATGGCGCTCTGGGGCGTCTTAATCCGCGAGGTAATCATCTCAATGCGCTGATGATCCGCGTCCTTCACCGAAATTTTGTACTCTTCCAGAATCCCCGTCACTTTGTCGATAGCCGCCTGGTAGGGAGCCACGAACTGCGGACTCGCCATTTCTTCCAGAAAAAGCCGCTTTGTTTTTTTCTTCAATCTTTCACATCCTTACATCTGAAACACCTGCAGAAGCATCCCGCTGGCCGCCCCGATCAGATAAAGCAGCCCCAGAATTTTGAAATTTTCTTTCTTATCCCGGTTCATCCGAAATAACACCAGAAGTCCCACCCCGGCCCCGGTACACAGCCCGGCCACCACCGATGCGAAACTGATAGCGCCGCCTAAATACAGCTCCGTCAGCACCACAGAGGCCGCGCAGTTTGGAATCAGTCCGATCAATGCGGCAATAAGCGGCTGAAAAATCGTATTTCCCAGCAGCAGCGCGGACACCTGTTCAATCCCAACCGCATCCAGCAGGATATTCAGGGCCAGCGTGAAAACCAGCAGATACAGGAAAATCCGTACCGTGTGGCGCAGGGCCGGACGGACGATCCCATGGTGGTCGTGACAGCCGCAGTCATGGCAAATTTCCTGCATCGGATCTTCCGTCCATTTTCTTCGGTGAAAAATCAGGTCAACCAGATATCCTGCTATAACCGCGATAACCACTTTCACCAGGATCAGCTTCAAAATCTCACCGCCATGCCCTGGGTCTGCCAGAAGAAGCAGGATCGCTTCGTCGGAAGTCGCCAGAAACACCGCCAGCAGCGTTCCCATCGTAATGACGCCGCCTGCGTACAGGTTCGAAGCCAGCACGGAAAATCCGCATTGGGGGATACAGCCAAGCAAGGCTCCCAGAACCGGCCCGCCATGGCCCGCCTTTTCCAGCATTTGATTCATTCGTTTTCCGGAATAATGTTCGACCGCCTCCATACAGAGAAATGCCGCAAACAAAAAGGGCAGCATTTTCAGGCAGTCAAGCAGCGCGTCTGCAATCAAATCCATTCGTTTCTCATCCTATCTCTTCGGAAAGCCTCCCGGCAAATTCCGTTTTTCCTATCATTGTAACCCATTGCGGATGAATATGCAAACACATTTTATGTTACCTTTTGCATGTAAACATTTTTCCGCTTTTTTTGTCAAATTTCGGTAAAATTTGATATTCCTCGCTCCACGGCCCCGCCAGGCCTGTAAATTTTTGATTCAAAAATTTTTCAAACTTTTTCCGGGGAGTCTATTCTATTTTTCATATTTCCATGGTATACTTGACATGTTGCAGATTCTAAGAATCCAAATTACATTCGATTTCAGAAGGAGACCAGATACCATGGGAGGTTTTTTTGCGGTAGCATCAAAAGAAAACTGTGTCCTTGACCTTTTTTTCGGGACAGACTACCATTCCCACTTGGGAACCCGCCGGGCAGGCCTGGCCGTACACGGCAAAAATGGCTTTGACCGCGCCATCCATAACATTCAGAATTCCCCCTTCCGCACCAAGTTCGAACGGGACGTGGACGAGCTGGAAGGAAATCTTGGCATCGGGTGCATCTCGGATTTCGAGCCCCAGCCCTTGATCGTCCACTCGCATTTAGGCAGCTTCGCCATCACCACCGTCGGAAAAATTAATAACGCCCAGGAGCTGATGGAGCAGCTTTTCCAGAACGGTTTCAGCCATTTTCTGGAAATGAGCGGCGGAAATATCAATCCCACCGAGATCGCCGCCGCCCTGATCAACCAGAAATCCTCCATCGTCGAGGGCCTTCAGCATATCCATAACAGCATCGACGGCTCCCTCACCGTCCTCATCCTGACGGACAAGGGCATCTATGCTTCCAGAGACCGCCTGGGACGGACACCCGTGATCATCGGAAAAAAAGACGGCGCTTTCTGCGCCGCTTTCGAGAGCTTTTCGTATCTGAACCTGGGCTACGACTACTACAAAGAACTCGGCCCCGGCGAAATCGTCTACATGACGCCGGAGAGCGTGGAGACTGTCAGCCCGCCCGGAGAAGAGATGAAAATCTGCTCTTTCCTGTGGGTTTACTACGGCTATCCGACCTCGACCTATGAGGGGGTCAATGTCGAAGAAATGCGTTACTGCTGCGGAAAAATGCTCGCCCAGCGCGACAAAGACAAAGTAGCGCCTGACAGCATCGCCGGCGTTCCCGATTCCGGCATCGCCCATGCGGTGGGCTACGCCAACGAATCCGGCGTCCCCTTTGCACGCCCCTTTATCAAGTACACCCCCACCTGGCCCCGTTCCTTTATGCCGACCACCCAGAGCCAGCGCGACCTGATTGCGAAAATGAAGCTGATCCCGGTGGACAACCTGATCCGGAACAAAAAGCTGCTGCTCATCGACGACTCCATCGTGCGCGGCACCCAGCTGCGGGAAACCACGGAATTCCTCTACCACAGCGGCGCGAAGGAAGTGCATATCCGCCCGGCCTGTCCGCCTCTGGTTTACGGATGCAAATTCCTGAACTTCTCCCGTCCCTCTTCGGATCTGGATCTGATCACCCGCCGCATCATCCTGAAGCGTGAAGGCGACCAGGCCGAAAAAATGCTGCCCAGCTACACCGACCCGGACAGCACGAATTATAAAGAAATGGTGGAAGAAATCCGTAAGGAGCTGAATTTCACGACGCTGCATTACCACCGGCTGGACGATATGATCGCTTCCATCGGGATTTCCCCGTGTAAGCTCTGCACGTACTGCTGGAGCGGAAAAGAATAATTACAGCTCGATCGACTCCAAATCCTCCGGGACATACACCGTCCCGTGAAACTCCCTGGCGGCCTCGAAGGTATACCGTTCCTTCCTGGTCGCCAGCGTTTTATCCTCCGTATGATACAGGACAAGGTTCTTCACCCCCAGCGTTTCCGCCAGCCGCCCGGCATCCAGCGCCGTGCTGTGGTGCTTCTCATAAGGCTTAAAACGCTCCCGATCCTCATACAGGCAGAACGCCTCGCAGAGTAACCAGTCCGCTCCCTGCACATAACTCTGGTTCCGTTCCTTGTAAGGCTCATCCCCCAGGCAGGCCAGTTTCTGTCCATCCGGCAGAAGCGCCGTAAACCCAAACTGCTTCAGCTTCGTCGAACCAATGTCAAAAAACTGCACCTGCATCCCGGCGGCCCGCACCGTCTCGCCCTCCTTCACTTCCTGAAGCCGAATCTGCGTGCCAATATATTTCTTAATTTTCCCCGGAAACGTCAGCGCACTGAATTCCTTCAAAATATACATGACCTCATCATGCCCGTAAATCACCATCTCCCCCTCATAGCTTCCCGCCGCCATCAGCGTGGCGATTTTCCGCATCACCCAGAACACTCCCAAAATATGATCCGTGTGTCCGTGTGTGACGAACATATGGTGGATCTTTTCGAATGGAATTTTTGCGCCTTCCATTTGGTGGAAAATGCCGTTTCCGCCGCCGGCGTCTACCAGGAAATAAGCGTCCTCATTCTCCAGGGCGAAACAGGTGTTATAGCATTTTGTGACCATGGCATTTCCCGTGCCGAGCATAATCAATTTCATGGCAAGTCCCTCATTTCTTTTTTTGCAGTTCTTTTTTGTACTCCGCGGGCGAGATTCCTTTCAGCTTTTTAAACGTCTTTGAGAAATATTTTTCATCCCGATAGCCCACCTTATAAGCAATTTCATAATTTTTTAAATAGCCCTGTTCCAGATAGGTACAGGCCCGCTCGATCCGGATCGTATTCACCAGATCGCTGAACCCGTATCCCCGGTGCTGAGAAAACAGCGTCGAGAGATACCCGGCCGTAATCCCCGCATACTCTGCCGCCTGCTGTGCCGAAATCTCCTCATAGTAGTGCTCCCGGATATATTGCTCCGCCCGCATCACGGCCGCCGGGACTCCCTCGCCCTCCGGAAGCGCCTCCGTCTCTTCTTTTCCATAAATTTCATCCGCCAGTTTCAGCACCAGCGCCAGGATATCCGTAGAACGCGTCGGCTTCAGCAAATATTCCCTGGCTCCATAACGAAGCGCCTGCTGAGCATATTGGAACTCGTCATAACCGCTTAGAATAACCGTAACCGGCAGGATTCCCATCTCCGAAGCCTCTTTCATCACTTCCACCCCGCTCTTTAACGGCATCCGCACATCCAGCAGCAGGATATCCGGCCGTTGTAAGACAATCTGATCCAAAGCCTGCTGCCCGTTTTCCGCCGTATAGATCCGGTCAAACCGATCCGTATGCAGCTTTATGTATTTACTGATTCCAAGGCGTACCGCATCCTCATCATCCGCGACTAACAATTTCTTTTCCATACACTCTCTCCATCCGTTCCCCCGCAAAAAATCCGAAGCGTAATCTTCGTCCCCCGTCCGGGTTCACTTTCCACCAACATTTTAAAATTCTCCCGGTACATCAGCGTCAGCCGTTCCCTCACGTTTTTAATGGCATAGCGGCCAACCCGCTGCCCCTTATACGCTTCCGTATCGTCCATTTCCAGAATGGAATCCACCTGCTCCTTTGACATTCCGATTCCGGTGTCTTCCACAACAAATTCCATACCGCCCGGTATACTCCGGCAGCCCACATAAATCCGGCAGGGCGCGTCCGTATTTTCAAATCCGTGTACAATGGCATTCTCCACAAACGGCTGCAAAATCAGCTTCGGAATCACCGCTTCCTGCATGCGCTCCTCGATGTCCATCTGATATTCCAGACGTTTTGTGAAACGCATTTTCTGGACTTTCAGGTATTCTTCCACCAGCCTGCATTCCTGGCCGACGGTTGTCACGCTCTTCCCTTCTCCCAGCACCTGCCGGAAGAGGTTGCTTAAAGCCAGGATATTTTCCGCAATTTCCTCATTGTCCGCCTCCTGCGCCTGCCAGTACAGGGAATCCAGCGTGTTATACAGAAAATGCGGATTAATCTGGGCCTGAAGCGCCATCAGCTCGCTCTCCTTTTCCCGAAGCTCCATCACATAGTTTTCATCAATCAGAAGCTTGATATCCTTCACCATTTGGTTAAAGCATTCCGCCACTTCTCCGACCTCGTCGTGCATCCCCACTTCCACCTGCTGGCTGAAATCCCCTTTCTGGAATTTCACCATGGCATGGTTTACTTTTTTCAGAGGCTTTGTGACCACATTGGAGACAAAACTGAGCACCGGAAACAGCCCGATCAACACGCCCAAAAGCATCGCCGCGGGCGTGTAGGCGATGCCAAGCAATTCATTGCGTATCTTACTTTTGGGGATCAGGATGCAGACGGTCTGGCCGTTCTCCTTATCTTTTTCATAATAAACCGTGGTGTTCTGGTAAGAAAACGAACCGCCGTTTCCGCTGGCAGCTTCCAGGAGGTTTTCCCCGTCCTGCGGCTCTTCCGCGCTGGAATCCCCGCAGGCAAGCAGGATTTCCCCTTCCGAATTCAAAAGCAAGATCCGCTCCGTCCCGTCCTCCAGCGCCCCTTCGCACAAGTCCCGGTACTTTCCCGCATCCGCCCCAAGCACAAGATAGCCCAGGGCATTCTTTTTCGACAGGTCATAAATTTCCCGATACAGGACGATTTTTTCGCTCTGATTGGCCCAGAATACTTCTGAGGAGCCTTTCCCGATCAGCTTCCAGCACTTTTTCCCCTTTTTCTCATACGCCTCCTGGTACATGGCTGTTTCCTGCACTTCCGAAAGCGTGGACAGGAATGCGCTGGAGTCCATACAGCGGGTATAAGGCTGGACGCCGTTTTCGGGATAAATCCCAAGGGTTTTGATGTAGCCTTTGATCGCCAGCGTATCCTGGATAAAGCCCAATGGGGCTTCTTCCTGCCAGAGCTGCGGGTTCTGATTTAACTGGGCCGGATCGTCCGCTGTCAGGATCTGAAGGATATCGCTGTTAATACAGATGTAAACCGACAGATCCGCGACATTGGTGTTCAGCTCCGACAGGCTTTTTTCCAGGTTCTGAACCCGGTTTTTCCCCCGCGCGTCCTGTTCCCCGGTCATCTTCCGATAATTGCTGCCAAGCATGAACGCGCTGATCAGCAGAAGAATCGGCGTTACTACCAGATAACTGTAGAAAATAATTTTCTTTTTAATGCTCAGGTCATTGATACGCTGTTTCCATTTCATTGTTTAACCCTTGACCGCGCCCATCGCGACTCCCTTCGTAATGTGTTTATTCAAAAGAATGTAGACGATAACGGCCGGAGCGGCAGTCAGCGCCATCACCGCGAACTGTACGGCATAGTTCGAGGAATACTGTCCGGTAAATTCCAGTACGGAAAAGGGCAGCGTCTTCCAGGTGGGCGAACTCAGATACGTACTCGCCATCATAAATTCATTCCAGTTATTCAGGAAGGTCATGATCGACACCGTGGCAATGGAAGGTTTTAAAAGCGGCGTCACAATCTGAAAGACGATCCGGTAAATGCCGCACCCATCCATTACGGCCGCTTCCTCCAGCTCCATCGGGATCGAATCCAGAAAGCTGGTCATCAGGAACATGGCCTGGGGCAACGAAAATGCCACATAGGGAATCAAAAGCGCCCAAATCGTATCCGTCAGTTTCAGCATACTGTATATTTTGTAATTTGGCAAGAGGGTCGCATGAATTGGAATCATCATTCCCAGCAAAAGGATCGTTTTGACCAGCCCGCTTAATTTCCATTTCATTCTCCGGCACGCATAAGCCGCCATGATCGAGATCAGAATCACAAACAGGACTGCCAGGCCATTAATCAATACGCTGTTTTTTAAATACCGGAGAAAATGGCCGTCTACGAAGGCTTTCTGATAATTGCCCCACTGGATTTTTTCCGGGATGATCAAAAGGCCGCTGGTAAACATTTCCGTACTGCTTGCCAGGGAAAAATCCAGAAGCCAGATCAACGGAAAGATCTGGATAACCGCTGTCAAGATCAGGGCGGCCCACAAAAACGCTCTGCCGACTGTAAATTTCTTTTTTCCGCTTTTCATTTACCGCACCGCCTTTCCTTTTTCCGCTCTTTCCGCAAAGATCGTATTCAGGACGACGGTCACGAGAATGCAGATGATGATAAAAACAACGCTGATCGCATTGCCATAGCCATACTTAAATGCTTTAAACGCCTGCTGGTACAGGTAATTTGCCGTAAACTGCGTGCTGTCCCCCGGCCCGCCGTTTGTCAGCAGGTAGACCGTCTCCATCTGCTTTAATGCGGAAATGATCGCCATCGTTACGTTGACCTGGATCACCGATTTCATCTGGGGCAGCGTGATCTTCAAAAAGGTCTGGCGCTGGTTCGCCCCGTCGATGGCTGCCGCTTCGTAGAGAACCGGATCAATGTTTTTGATTCCGGTGTAGTAGATCAGCATGCCCCATCCAAAGCCGTGCCAGATCAGCACCACCAGCACCGACCAGATGGCAATTTTGGAATCAAACCAGTTTATTTTTCCGGTATAGCCGAACGCTTTCAGAATATTGTTCAGAAGCCCGAAATCCGGATTATAGATAAATTTCCACAGGTATGCGATAACCGCTACGGAAATAACATTCGGAATAAAGTAGACGCAGCGGAAAAATCCTTCCGCTTTGCCCTGGAGTTTATCCAGGATTGCCGCGACGATCATGGCCAGCGGGTGCTGAATGCAGATAAATCCAACCGCAAGCAGCAGGGAATGCCACAGTGATTTCCAAAACGTGGAATCGTGCATCAGTTTCTGATAATTTTCCATGCCGATCCATTCCGCTTTCCCCATGCCGGAATAATCGGTAAATCCATAGTAAACGCTCAGGCAGATCGGCGCCAGGATTGCAAAGATGAAGACAAGAATTCCCGGCAGGATCAGACTTGTAATGACCAGCTTATTGCTGTACAGTTTTTTCATTTCTACCCTCCCTTACGAAAAGGGCCATCCCGAAAACTCAGGACGGCCCCCTTTCACCATTCCTTATTTGCAGGCCTCTGCAATTACGCTCAGGAATTCATCTACGGTGCTAGTTCCATTTGTCATGCTCTGGATTGCGCTCTCAATACTTGCTTTGAAGGCAGATGGACCGCAGTCGTTGATCGGTGTTCCGGATACGCTTGTCGCATTGTTTACGATTTCCACGATCTGTTTCTGTAATTCCGTCTCGTCCCCGGTCATGTACTCGGACTGATCCTGTGCGGACATGCCTACCCCGTTTTCCCAGCCGTATTTGGAAAGCTTATCCGGCTGATACATGTAGTTTAAGAATTTGATTGCTTCTTCTTTTACTTCGGAGGAAGCGGATACTGCGTAACCGCCGCCGTTCCATGCTGCAATGTCGTTTGCGCTGCCTGCGCCGTTTTCAACCACCGGCATCGTAAACACGCGGATATTCGTGCGGATTTCTTCCGGGATATCCTCGTTCAGTGCCATCGAGGCTTCCCAGCTTCCCATATAAAACATCGCCGCCTGGCCGTTGGTGAACAGGTTCATCGCGGTTCCGTAGTCCTGGGAATCATAGCCGTCCTGGAACAGCCCTGCTTCTGCGGATTCTACCATCAGCTCGCAGGCTTCTTTCAGGGCGTCTGCGGTGAAGTCGGCATTTGCAATCGCGTCCGCAAAAATCTCATTGGTGCTGCCGTTGATCTTTTCGACCAGATCTGACAGGTAAACCGCCATGGGCCAGCCGTCGCCGCCGTCCATTGCCATCGGGATCATGCCAGCTTCCCGGATCGTGCCTGCCAGTGCCAGCAGGTCGTCATAGGTTTCCGGAACGGACCAGCCGTTATCCTCGAACATTTTCTGGTTGTAATAAATGACGGCTACATCGGTATTTCTGGGAAGGCCGTATAAGTTTCCATCTTTCTTAAAGCCTTCCAGCGAGCCTTCGATGAACTTGTAGTCCGCGTAGTCTTCTTCGTTCAATTCTGCGAGGACTCCGGCGTCCAGAACTTCGTCCAGGAAAGCGGGCTGGCCCCAGATGCTTACGACGTCCGGCATGCCGTCCATTGCATAGGCTTTGAATTTCGTCTTATAAGCTTCCTCATCCAGCGCTTCGACTTCGATCGTTACATTCGGGTTTGCTTCCATGTACTCGTCGATGATCATCTGTTCTACCAGGCCCTGGCCGTTTTTCCGATCGGGAAGGTTGGAAAATACTTTCAGGGTTACTTCTTCTTCGGCGCTTGCTGCGAGGGTACATCCGGCAATTGCACCAATGGCCAGTGTCATGGATAACATGGTTGTAAGGACTTTCTTTCTCATCAGGTGTTCCTCCCTTAATTTGTTTTGTTGAGATGATTATAGCATCCGAAGAAGTCCTGGAACAGGCAACGAAATTCTAAAAAGGTGCACTATTTTCGAATTTAAAAAATTCCCGGCAGGAGAATCTTCCTTGTCGCCGCCCGCTCCACAAAGGCCCGGTCGTGCTCGACCATCAGCATCGTCGGCTCGAATGAGAGGATCAGCTTTTCGATCTGCATGCGCGAAAACAGATCGATGTAGTTCAGCGGCTCGTCCCAGACGTAGAGATGCGCCCGCCTGCACAGGCTTCCGGCAATCAGCACTTTCTTCCGCTGGCCCTCGCTGAAGTCTTCCATCCGTTTTTCGAACTGGGTTCTGGAGAAGTCCAGCTTCCGCAGGATGCTTTTGAAAAGGGTTTCGTCCAGGTCTTCGTCCGCAATGTAGTCGTTCAGCATTCCTTTCAAAAAGCCGGTATTCTGTGGAATGTAGGAAATGATCAGGCCGCTGGCAAGCTCCAGCGTTCCGGACGACACTTGATTTTCCCCGGTAACAAGCTTTAAAATGCTGGATTTTCCGCAACCGTTTGCTCCTTGCAGCGCAATCCGTTCCCCGGCTTCCAGCGTCATCCCAAAACCATCCAGCACTGTTTTCTGACCGTAAGCAATGCTTACTTCCTGCATTCGAACCAGAACTTTTTTATGATGCGTCAGCGGGAATAATTTTAAATCCTCCACCGTTTCTACATTTTTCAGGAGCCCTTCTTTCTCTTCGATGGCGTCCTGCATGCGGTTTTCCAGGTTTTTCGAGCGCTTCATGATCTTGGCCGCTTTATGGCCCATGAAACCGCGGTCTGGGCGCAGGCCAGCCACCTTTTCAAATTTCGCTTTTTCGGCTTTTCCGGCCCAGCGCTCTACTTCTTTGGCGGACTGCTGGAGTTTGCGGATATCCTTTTTCAGAGTTTCGTTCTGGGCGAGTTCGGCCTGATCCTGCCGCTCTTTTTCCTGCTGCCAGACGGAGAAATTTCCTTTGGTCACGGTAATGCGGGCGCGGTCCAGGGCCAGGACGTGGTCAATGCAGCGATCTAGGAATTCCCGGTCGTGTGAGACCAGGAGGAAGCCTTTTTTCTGATTCAGGTAGTCGCCCAGGAGTTTTCGGCCTTCCATGTCCAGATGGTTGGTGGGCTCGTCGATCAGGAGGAATTTGTTGTCTTTTGAAAACAGGACCGCCAGCATGACTTTTGTCTGTTCGCCGTGGCTGAGGGTTTCAAAGGGGCGGTAAAGCACTTCGCAGTCCACTTTTAGCTCGTTGAGTTCCCGACAGATTTTCCACAGTTCGTAGTCCGGGCTGACGTCTTCGATGACTTCCAGGGTGTTGCGGTGCGTGTCACGTACCGGGTAGGGAAAGTATTCGAAATCGGTGTCGGCCTGGATGGTGCCGCGGTATTCGTACTGACCCTGGAGGAGTTTCAGAAAGGTGGTTTTGCCTTTGCCGTTGCGGCCGATCAGGCCCAGCTTCCAGGCGGTGTCGAATTGGAAGGTAGTGTTTTCGAAGATGTTTTCGTAGTGGCCGTCGTAATAGAAGGTTAAGTTGGTGATACTGATTTGGGTCATTTTTTTCGCCTTTCGTTTTATACGCAAAAATCCGCAGAAAGATTCTTCTCTCTGCGGATCTTCATGCAACGCACGGCGAAACGGCATTTTGGCTGGCAAAATGGGTGTTTCGGTCATACGGGAACATCGGAGTATTAGGGAAAGAATGGATCGTTTCTGCAGGCATGACAAAGAAACCTTACAGGTTCTGTCATGGTTCATTCAGTTACTGAATTATTTGCAGAAAGTAATAATCATTCTTACACCTCACATTTTTTGTCTGTAGGGTTACAGTAGCAGAAAATCGGGGGTTTGTCAAGCATGAAACATTTCGCAGTAATTTTATACTGTCCCCATTTCTCAGTTCAACCGCGGCCTGGCAGGCAAAATTTTTGACGAAGTCAAACGCTATGGCGCAAAAGTTGTCATGAAAAACAACACACCAGAATGCGTCCTCCTCTCCCCGGACGAATACATCCGGCTTCTGGATGAAGTCAACGATGCAAAGCTTTACGCCGCCGCCGCGGAACGCATGGCCCATTTCGACCCTTCCACCGGAATCTCCCAGGCACAGGTGGATCAGGAATTTGAATTCTCTCCGTCCGATTACGAAAACACGGACGACATCGCATTTGAATGAGCTGGGAGATCCGATACCTTCCGGAAGCGCTGGAGGATCTTCGGAGGCTGGACGGAAGCCAGAAGCTCCTGATCCGGAAGGCCGTTCAGAAGGTCTGTCAGAATCCTCTTCCGGAAACAGAAGGCGGCTATGGAAAACTCCTGGGAAAGAAGGGTACGACAAATCTATCCGGCTTCCTGAAGGTCAAGCTGCGCGGTGCCGGGCTGCGGCTGCGCATTGTATACCAGCTTGTCCGTCGGGAGGAGCATATGCTGGTCATTGTGATCGGGATGCGTGAGGATGCCATTACGGTATAATAATGACAAACGGAAAAAGTCTTATTTTCAAGGGGTTTCAGCGTTTGTCGCCGTATATTCAATTCCTTTTCCCAAGTTGAAATATAGCGAGGAAATTGACGAAAGAAGGAGGCTGTTACATTAATGACAAAACTGAATAGTGCCAGCGGTCTGGCGTTTTGCCTGACCGCTAATTGCCGTGGGCGTTTCATCTTATCAGTTGGACACCTTCTTTGTGTGTATAGCCAATAATATTGGACATATAATCTTGGCATAGACGTCTTTATGCAGGTAATATCATTTGTTCCGAAAACGGATTCAATGATACGAAATCGCAAAATAGTGATGCGAAAATCATATAATTGATTCGTTTTAATTGACATTGATTCAAAAATATGATATTATGATACGCATGGGGGGGGAGAAATACTACTGTGAAAGAAAGTAAATCAAGCCAAAATCGTGGAATAGATACAAAAAACAGGCTCACATAGTGAACCTAATTACGGTTATTCCCACCTAAGTAAGGAGGCGCACCCGCACATCAATAACAAAACGGGTGGGTACATCTGATACTGATGCCGGGATGCCTTAATAATAAGTCTATTGTAACACGAAAACTTGAAGGTGTGAATCACTTTCATTACTATTTGTGCCGCCGACTTGGCGGTGGAATGGAGATTATCATGTTCTATTCGGAAATTACTAAAATTATAGAAGCCGGTCTTGACAGCGATAAAGAGAAGGTTAAGAATTATGCTTTATTACTTGCAAAGAAATTAGCTCAGGACGGTGATGAAAAATCCAGTAAAAGAATTGAAACTCTATTGTTACGAAAGAATAACGGTTCCGCAATTACGGATGCATTAGTTGCACCACCAGTTGATCAAGAAAGTAGAATGGGAATTGTCGATATTGATTACAAACCTATTGCCCCCAATATTGTTTTATCAGAATCGACTATAGAGCGTTTAATTGACTTTGAAAATACCATTAAAATAAAGGATCAATTGGACGGATTGGGTATGCCATTCAATATGTCACTACTTTTGTATGGACCTCCTGGATGCGGAAAAACCAGTATAGCAAATTATCTTGCAAACAAGTTAGAGCTTCCGCTTGTAACAGCACGTTTGGACACTCTTATTTCATCATTACTTGGTAACACGGCCAAAAACTTGAGAAGAATTTTTGATTATGCCAGCCGTCAACCATGTGTATTGTTCTTAGATGAATTTGATGCAATCGCAAAAGCACGTGATGATACGCATGAACTAGGTGAGTTAAAGCGTGTTGTCAATAGCCTTTTGCAAAACATGGATGCTTATTGTCAAAATGGTATTATGATTGCAGCAACAAATCATCAGGAGTTGCTGGATGATGCCATATGGCGCAGGTTTCAAACAATTATTGAAGTACCAAGGCCAGAGATTCGAGAAATTAAGTTTTTATTTGAGCGGATTACTAGTTCTATGGATATAAGTTGCATAAGCAAAAAGCATCTTTCGATTGTTATCGAACAATTGAAGGGATTATCCTATTCCGACATACAAACATTAACTCAAAATGTTATTAAGCAAAAGATTATCAAGAACGAGCGAGCACTTTCTGCGTTCGACTTTATGCGTGAAATTGCAATCTTCAGATATCACGGAAATGTGTGTCAGGAAGATATGATACGTTACTTCTTAAGATGTAACTTTTCGCAACGTTCAATCGCAGAATATTTTCGTATTTCACAAAGGCAAGTCCGGAACTGTTTACCAAAAGGAGATGAATAAATATGGCTGACAAACATTTACCAATTCAGTTTTTTGAAAAAAGGAAAGATTACGATGATCGTTCTACTGAGGGTGGTGGTGATTCTAAAATCCCCAGTTGGGTTTTAAAGGGGTCTGATTTATTACAGCGATCAACAATGCTTATGGATGAGATAAGTGAACTTTCAGAAGCATTATATAAACATAAAAGGAATGGAAATAAATTGCCTTTTGTAGTATGTACCACAATAGGAGAAAAAGCTATTGCAAAATCCCATCGTAATAGTATTGCTTCTATGTATGCTAGCAGGGATAAAAGTAATGTTATAGGATTTCACGGGGATCGTTGTCTTCTGACAATGCTTACTGATGAACATACGATTACAGAGATTAATAAGACTCTTTCGGATACAAACAATCAGGCAAAATTGATTTCATCTATTATTGACATTTCTCCATTTTATCCTGAAGTAGACGAATATGATGAAGATATGCCTTTTTATAAAATTCGACTGTTAAATTACAACAATTTTGACTTAAACCATGCGGCTAACATCATCTTTAAGCAAAAATGCACTGATACGGGAATTAAAATAGCACATAGGACAAAATATACGCCTGACATGACAGTTTATCGAGTATGTATTGACAGTGCAGAGCAGTTAGCTCTTTTAGGAGATTTTGAGGGTGTATACACCATAGAAAAAATGATCCCGATTGAAGCCACATTAGATGCCTTATCCCAAGAGCCAACTGTAACCCCTAAATCACCAGTTACAGGAACTGCTTATCCAATCGTTGGTGTTCTTGATACTGGTATTGCTCCGAACCAATTTTTGCAGAACTGGAGAGAATCCATTGAGTTCACAAGTTATCCTCAAGATTACCAAAATCCTACACATGGAACCTTTGTTGCTGGCATTATTGAATATGGGGACGAGCTTAATCGTAGCGCATATACAGCGTTACCAGGGGTGCGTCTATTTGATGCCACGGTTTATCCTGATGAGAAAAAAGAGCATATTTATCAAGATGATTTGGTAGAACACATTCGTGAGGCCGTAGAACAACACCGTGATATAAAAATATGGAATCTTTCTCTAGGCACTGCTGATGAAGCAAGCTTGGATGAGTTCTCTGATTTTGGTATGGCGTTAGACAATATTCAAGATGAAAACGATGTTTTAATTATTAAATCCGCCGGAAATTGTACAAATTTTATGCGTCAGCTCCCGAAAAGCCGAATTGCCAAATCTGCGGATTCTGTTAGAGCCCTTGTTGTTGGTGCACTCGCACAAACAAAAGGCACCTATGATTATGCGGAATCTGAAACACCTTCTCCCTTCACACGGATTGGTCCAGGACCTAGTATAATCCACGCAAATTAGAAGCCTGTTTCAAATTAGCATTTCCATGTTAA
>JAUNPS010000099.1 GCA_030536575.1 Eubacteriales bacterium
GTAAGTAGGTAATCACCTGTACCTTGATTTTTCCAAAAAAGCCACCTGTTCCGGGTGGCTTTTTCTCATATTTTTGTTCTAAATCCTTCCGGCAGGTCAACCGACCACGGAAGCAGCCTGTCCAGTTCCTCAGGCTTCGGGAATGGTCCCATCTGCCGGATCTCATCCAGCACGTATGTCAGGTATACATATGGTTTCAGCCCGTTCAGGAGTGCTGTCTCTGTAATGCTGTAAACGACAGCACTGGCATCTGCTCCACGGATGCTTTTCGCGAACAGCCAGTTCCGACGCCCTACGGCAAAATTTTTGATGGCACGTTCCGCACTGTTGTTGTCAATACTCAGGTGCCCGTCCTCCAGATAGCGGCGAAGATACGGTTCTTGGTTCAGCGTATAAAGAATGGCATCACCAATAAGGGAAGACCTGTCCACAGAATCCTCCATCGTATGCAGCCATTCAAATAATGCGTCCACCACCGGCCGCGATTGTTTCTGGCGCTCTTCATAACGCTCTTCCGGTGTTTTGTCCTTGAGCAGCTCCTCGACTTTGTACAGAATCCCGATCCGTGTCATTGCTTTGTATGCGACGGTCTCTTTCAGCTGCTCTTTGGTGAAATCCTTTTTCAATGCCGTGAGTGCGGCATCAAAGCGGCGCCTTGCATGGGTGAAGCATCCGGTCACGATGATGGATTCGTTCAGCCCATGGTATGCCTGGTAACCGTCGCAGGTCAGGTATCCGTGAAAACGGCCGCCAAGGAATTCCACTGGATGATATCCGGCCCGGGTCCTCTCATAATCGAAGAGAACCATCCGCGGGGAACCGCTGTATTCATCTGTAAGGTATACCCACATCCAGTTCTGGGTGGAGCCTTTCTGGTCTGGTTCACCGAGCACCTGGATCCGTGTTTCGTCACAGTGGATGTACCGGCTTTTTAGGAATTCCTCCTTCATCCGGTCATACAGCAATTTCAGGTAACTGTCCGCACAGCCGATGATCCAGTTTGCCATGGTTTTGGCGGAAAGATTTAGATTGTATCTGGAGAATTCCCGTTCCTGCCGCGCCAACGGCATTCCGTTGACATACTTGGCATTCATGATTCCGGCAACCAGGGACGGCGTCGCGATGCTCCCGCCGGAAACCAGCGGCGGTACCTTCTCCGGGCGTTTCATGGAACCGCATACCGGACAGCTGTACACGTAGGTCACTTCTTCCACGACCTCGAATTTGGCAGGAACGAACTTCAGCCGCTTTACCGTTTCTTTGGTGACAACCTTGTACTTTTTTCCACAATCCGGACAGTAGCGGTCTTCGCCGTCCAGCCTGTACTCGACGGTCTCTGTAACATCGAAATCCGAAAGGTCTTCCTCCTTCTTCCCGGTACGTTTCTTACGCTTGTAGGATGTTGGGTGGATTTCTTCATAAGACGGTTCCGACGCCTCCGGGTCTGCGGATGTTTCCGCCTCATTGAACAAGTCCATCTGTTCGTAGCCTTCCGCATATTTTTCACTGGAAGAACCGAACCGTTTCCTTTGGGCCAGTGCCAGACGGTCAGAAAGCATGGCATTTAGGAATTCCAGCTCTTTCTGTTTCTCTTTAAGCAGCTGAATCTCCTTGTCCTTTTTCGCGCACTGTTTCCCCATGATCTTCATAAGTTCGATCAGGTTTTCGCGGCTCATGTTATTCATCTGTTCTTCTGTAAAAATCGTTTCCATCCAATTGTCTCCCGGCTGTTATCTTGTGGAAAAGTATACCATAAAACCTGCTTTTTTTCGAGTGGAAACGGGCTGCGGACATGTAGAAATCATTCCGGAAAACTCCGTATTTTTCATGCTTTCTGCGAATTGACAGGAGCTTTTACACCACGACCCTGGGATGATGGTCTTCGAAGGCATCCTTTTGGTCAAGGGAAAGGCCATCGCACAGCCAGTGTATTTCTTTCAGGGTTACCTGGAGGAGTTCATCCGGAGTGTCCGGCCAGTGGAAAGCATCGCGGTCAAGGCGTTTCATCAGGATCCAGAATCCGGATCCGTCCCATTGCAGAATCTTGATGAGGGTCCGCCGACGGTTGCAGAACGCAAACATGCAGCGTGAGTATGGGTCGAGTTGAAATTTAAGTTTTATAACGGCCGCCAGACCATGATAACTTTTCCTAAGGTCCGTTGCCCCGCAGGCAAGATATACAGTTGTTCCCCCTGCCAGGTCAAGCATTCTCTTTTAATGTCCTTACCAGCACCCGGAACAGTTCCGAAGGGCAGGATGGCGCAGCTTCAATCCGGATATACCCGGAGATATAGATACGGATCGCTGCCGTTCCTTCTGTCGTATCCCGCATTGCAATCTCTGATTCGGAAGGGAGCTTAGCAAAAACAGGTTCTGTATCACCAGAGGGTTCTTCTTCCTTGTTCAGCTTGCGGAGCCAGTAAGTCATCGTCGAAACCGGGATATGGTGTTTTTCACACCAGTCCCTACATGTCTGGCCGCTGGAACGGAATTCTTGTATCCGCCCAGACCAAAGGCCGGCTTTATCTTCTTTGCTCATAAATAGAGTACCTCCAATCGTTTGGAGATATTGTACCAAAAAGATTCAATAGATAACAGATACGGGTGAT
>JAUNPS010000021.1 GCA_030536575.1 Eubacteriales bacterium
CAGTTATCAAGGTTCTTCGTCACTGTTTCATTTTCTTTTTCATCAGCAACTCTGTCATCTTATCACACTGCTTACTGTTTGTCAACATCTTTTTTAATGTTTTTTTCTTCGTACATTTCTGTACTCAGCACTCAGCGTTCTTCATTATATCATCGACCTTTTTCTCTGTCAAGCACTTTTTTCATGTTTTTCAGCAAAAAAATAATCTTTAGAAAAGTAAAACGGAGAAAGAGGGATTTGAACCCTCGCACCGCGTGAACGGTCTACACCCTTAGCAGGGGCGCCTCTTCAGCCACTTGAGTATTTCTCCTGAATTCTTACTTTCTTAATGATATAAGGCATCACTCACTTGTGACGCGTAAGTTATTATACTAAACACTTTCTATTTTGTCAATGCCTTTTTTCGAATTTTTCGAATTTTTTGCACCATTTTTTACACCAGGCTGACACGCGCCCAAGCGGCGGCAGGAACCCCCGCCGCTCGCTCTATCCCTCCACCATCCACGGCCTCAACTGCTTCACCAACCTCTCATCCTCCGTCACCACCATCACCGGCCTCTCATAATCAATCGCCATCAGCCCCAACACCGACTTCCCATCCGCAATCTGATTATCCTTCGTATGCACCCCCACATCCATCGGCGAATTCCACGCCAAATTCATAAACTTCTGCAAATCCTCCACCGTTTCAATCTTAATATAACAAGTCATCCCACTTCTTCCTTTCTTAAATATAGAATCTTACGGCTCCACATAACCCCACAGCGCAAGCGCCTCCCTCAGCTCCTGATACTCCTTCGCCGCTTCCGGAACGCGCCTCCCCTGCATCACCGCATCAATCGCCTGCCGCATTGCCCTGGCCCCCGCGGCCGCTCCCATCGGATGCCCGTGAACCGCCCCGCCTGCCGCCAGCACAATGTCCTTCCCAACCTCTTTCATATACTTCTCCACCATCCCCGGATGCACCCCGCCCCCAATCGACGGCATCGAAGCCTTTATTTCATAATAGGGAAGCGTAAGCTGCGCCGCCGTCTGCATATACTTCTGATACCGCAGCGGATACCCGCCATACGGCGTATTGATCATCGTAATATCCGACCCGCAAAGCCGCGCCAGCTTCCCCACCGCCAGCGGCGACCCCATCCCGCTCATCGTCCCTTCAAAAAACATCCCGCTCCCCGCCGCATGCCCCAGCACCGGAACATGCGCCTTCTCCGCCACCTGCTTCAGCACACTGTAGCCCGTCATGGCAAAATTCACCATCACCCCATCCGCACCGGCCTCTTCCGCCCGCTTCAGGTTCTCCAGAATCTCCCCGCAGCCGCTCGTAATATTCACAAAATAGGCAGCCTTCTCTCCCGTCTCCTCATAAGCAGCCTTCGCCGCCTTTTGATAAGCCCGCACCCGCTCCTGGGGACGGCTGTACTCCGGGTTTCCTAAAAGCTCATCATCCTTAATGATATCCGCGCCGCCAAGGGCCGTCTGATAAAAAATCTTCGCCCCGGCTTCCGGCGTCAGCCCGGTACACGGCTTAATCATACTGAGCAAAAGCGGCCTTTCCCGCACACCCAGCCAATCCCGAACCCCTTCACTTCCAAACCGCGGCCCGCCAAGCTTTCTCGCAAACTCCTCCGGAAACTCGATGTCCATCAGCTTCACCTGCGCCGATGTGGACGCGTCATTCCCCAAAAGCGCAGTCAAAAGAAGCGGTATATCCCCGCCAAAATTCACAGTCGGATAAGCCAGTTGGATCACGTAATGTCTCTCGTCCCCGTCCCCCTGGGTGTTCAGATCCAGGGGCGGCACGTCAAAAACATTTACGACCTTTCCCATATACTTTTCCCGAATCTCGTCCGTAATTCCCGGAATCGGAACCCAGGTTCCTATGGTTTGTCCAATGGCAAGCGACTCTGCCTTTTTTAAGATATCCGCTTCTTTTGGAAGTTTTATATAATACGTTGCTATCGCAAAATTTTTCTTTCGGATGTTCTCCGACATTGCATACAATACCGAATCCATAGACTCCTCCATCGGCGCAGGCGCGCCCCTATTAAGCCCGATTCCGGCATCGTAAAATGCTGAGTTTATAACTCCTGAAAATAAGCGTCCGAATAATAAGGAATATCCTCCGCCCTCTTCTTCAGGTTCATCTTCAAAAGCTGTTCGATCAGTTCCCCATTCCGATCCGCCACCGCATCCAAATAACTCTGATGCTCCTTAATCATCCGCTCCCGCGCATCCATACTGTCCAACAGCTTCTGCCCATAGATCAATTTAAAGAAAGACAACGTATCCCACAACGATTCGATCATCTCGCACACCCTGTCCAACTGGCTTGCCTTATAGATCGAAAAATGAAACAGCCGGTTCTGCTGATAAACATCGATAGCCTCCAGCTTATCCGTCCGCACAATCCGCACATAGTCCTCCTGAATCTTCCGAAGCTTCTCAATCTCCTCTTCGGTAATCTTCTCGCAGGCATAGCGCGCCGCCACCGGTTCCAGAGCCGTCCGTGCAATGTAAATCTGCCGCACATCCTCCTTCGTCAGCGTAATCAGGCTCGTCCCCGCATAAGGCCTGGACTCCGCCAGCCCCTTCTTCTCCAGATTACTGAGCGCTTCCCGGATCGGCATACGGCTTACGCCAAACTGCGCTGCAAGCTCCTCCGTATTCAGCTTATCGCCCATCGAAAGCTTACCGCTCATGATCCACTCCATCAGTTTATCCAGAATCAGATCCGGAAGCTTACTGTGCTGAAGCATTTCATTATTCATGTCTTTCATTGTAATGCGCATGTCTCTCCTTATTCTGCCTACCAATTTTACAACTCAAGCTTTTTTACTGCTGCCTTCAGAATCGCGATCTGTGCGGTTTCTTCCATCAGCTCCGCATTATGCTCCGCCAAAACCGCATCCTTCCCAACTGCTACCAATCCGTGATCCACCAGCAAAAATCCCGGCAGATCCGGGTTTTCCCGGTAAATTTCTTCTACCATATAAAAATATTCTTTCCCGACAACCGCCGCCGGCACATCCAGAACCGGAAGATCCGCGCAGATCTTCAGTTTCGAATGCCAGGTCGTCCTTGGAAGCACCCGATTCTTCGATGCCCAGGCAATGCAGTAAGGCGAATGGGTGTGCACGACCGCATTGACCTCCGGACAAATACGGTACAAAAAACCATGCAGCAAAGCTTCTCTCGTAGGCTTACCCTTTCCTTCTAGTAAATTTCCATCAAAATCCGTAATGAGAAATCCGTCCTCGTCACAATCCCCCAAAGAACCGCCGCTCGCCTTCACAAGCATCCGCTCCTCTCCCGGAATCCTGGCGCTGACATTCCCACCACTCCCCGTCTGAATACCTCTAGTATAAGCTCTTTTGCTTGCCGTGACAAGTTCCGCCGCTATTTTTTTTACAATTTCTTCCAAGTTTTCCCACCTCTTTTTCGATTTTCTTCTTCATAAAACGCCGCGTTCCTTCAGCTCTTCCGCCATAAAATGCGCGGCCTGAATTCCCCATTCTTTCGTGTCCAGATTCCCCGGAATGGTGATGCATGCAATGTTTGGATTCCGGACGCTGCCGATTTTCCGGGTCAAAATCTCGTCCACTTTCCTGCAGTACAGCTCTTCTCCCTTTCGGGTATTGTGCCGCATGCCGTCCGTAGGAATCAGAAGCTTCACCGGATAATCGATCTTTTCCAGCCGTTCCAGCACCCGATCCGCCAGTTTTTCCGCCTCATCCGGCAGAATCTTGATATGCGCCATCTCCGCATTGTGATACATAAACACCCGTTCTTCCATCCGCGGCAGAAACGCATCCGGCGCAAAATCCACGAAATCCAGCCCGCCCAGGCTGATCACCAGCGGAATCCGGTTCCGCACGCTCTTCACCAGCCGGTTTTTCGCTTCCCTGCTGTAAGAAAAGCCGCCCCCGAAAAATTCCGATGTCAGCTCATGGATCGTCAAATCCAAAATACCGTCAAGCAGGCCATCCTCCGCCATCTGCTCCATCACCACTCCGCCCGTTCCGGTCGCATGGAACCCAACCACTTCCAATCCCATGCGCTCCAGCTCTTCCGCGGCGGCACAGGCCCCCGTATTCGTCACGCCCATCAGCGTCATTCCTACAACCGGCCTGTCCCCTTTCTCCAACACCCGTCCCGCCGTTCGAACCATCCCCGCACAGCAGGCACAGGCATTGTCCAAAATCCGCCGGATCACCAGATTCATCCCGGTAAAATCACAAATCGAAGGAATCATCACGATATCCTTTTCTCCGACAAAAGGCCCGAACGTCCTTCCGCCGCACGCCACCGTCGTGGCCATCACTTTCGGAAACCCAATCGGCAGACTGCGCATTGCATTGGTCGCCATCACCGTATTCTGCAGGCCGCCTGCTGCCAGAATGCCGTCGATTTTTCGGGCTTTATAAAGCATTTCCACGTATTTTGTCACCGCATCCGTCATCAAGCGAATTTTTTCACCCTTCGTCTTCGACGCCATTTCCTCCATGGACACCCCAGCAGACTTCAGGATTTCTTCCCTGGAAACGTCATACCCGTAAGACATGCCCGGCCCCGTGGCCGTATCGAGCACCAGCACCCGGAGCCCCTCCGTTTCGATGCGCTCCCGCATATAGGCAACTTCCCTGTATTTCGTGTCACAGCTCCCAATGACCGCAATCGTCTTCATTGCATCACCCCGCTTCTATCTAGCCGAAATATTTCGTTTCCGCTTTCTTCGCCGCTTTCTGCGCATCTTTCTCAATAATCGCGCCCTTGTATTCCTCAAACACGAAATCCGTGTCCTTCCGGCCGATTACCGGAATCTGATTATCATGCGCACACTCATATTTTTCCACCGCCGCCGACAAAATCACGTCATGCGCCAGCAATAAATGCTTATGCGGGTCTACGCCAGCCTCCTTACAGCGGCGCACCGTATCGCGAATCGTTTCCCACGCCGCCACAATATCCACGAAACGTCCCGGCGGGCAGATATCATAATGCAGGTCGTCCTGCATGGCCTGCGGCGCATCCACATTTCCCATTACAAACACCGAATCGCCCACGCAGAAATACGGCCCATCCTCCGTTTCCACAACCACCGTCATATGGCCGGGGCAATGTCCAAAGGACTCAAACACGCTGATTCCCGGAAGAATTTCCGTCTCACCCTTCACCGTCTCGAAGCGCTCTTTCACTCCCGGAATATCATACGGCGCAACAAATTCCCCTCCGTAAGTCACATCTCCATCCTTCGCAATAATCGGCCGGCAGTACGATTTGTAATGCAGCGGAATCGGATTATGCGCATAATTCCACTCCGTTTCATGGCAGATAAACCGCGCCTTCGTAAATTTCTCCAGGTAGAATACATGATCCCAGTGCAAGTGTGTAAATAATACAATATCCACATCCGCGGGTTTATACCCCACCTGCGCCAGCCGGGACTCAATATCGTCAATCCCCGGCCTCTGCATGGACGGCCCGTGATGATACTTATCCGCATGCTCGTTCCAGGACATCCCCGTATCCACGAGCACCAGCTTCTCCCCTCCCTCGATCAGAAACGTAAAATCCGGAAGCTGGTCGGATTCGTTCGTAATTCCCAGTTTCTCCACATATTTTTTGCATGAAAAATGATACCAGTATTCCAGTGGTTTTGTCGGAATGTAGCCGGAATTCAACGGCCGGATTGTCAATGTCATCTTCAATTACCTCTCTTCCTCATTCTGTTTCGGAGATCAGCTCGCGCTTCGCTCCTGCCTTTTTTTATTCTGAATGTCGAACGTCACCATCGCAATAATGACAACGCCCACAACCATTCCCTGTGCAAACGACGAGACGCCCTTCAGATTCATCACATTTACAATGATTGTCAACATCAGCGCCCCGACGACCGTCCCAATCACGCCTCCTTCGCCTCCAAGCATCGACGTGCCGCCGATTACCACCGCAGCCACCGTCTGAAGCCCGTAGCTGTCGCCCATTGCCGCATCCGCCGCATTGAGCCGCGCCGTCATCAGCATTCCTGCAACCCCAGCCGTCATACTGCACATCATAAATGCGGATATCATAATCTTTTTCACCGGGACCGCAGAATATTTCGCCGCCGTCGGATTCGAACCATAGGTGTAAACCTGCCGTCCATACGTCGTTCTTTGCAGTAAAATGTAGATAATCGTCACGATAATTGTCGCAATGATAACCAAATTCGGGATCGGCCCCACATATCCCACCGCAATATTCGTAAACCCTTCCGGCAGGTTATAAATCACCGCACCCCGCATCACAATTACCGCAAGCCCGCTCATCACCCAGTTTGTACCGTAGGTAGCGATAAAACTCGGCAGAAATCCGGCCAAAATCCCATTGACCAGACCGACCGCCGCGCCGATGCCGATTCCAATCAGAAAGCACACCGGGACCGGAATCCCCGCCTTCAGGCACTGGGCGCAGATGCATCCGATAAAACCGGCGGTTGCTCCCACGGAAAGATCCATTCCGCCGATCAGGAGAACTGCCGTCAGCCCGGAACTTAAAATCAGCAGGACGCTGGCCTGGCGCAGGATCGTGATCAGGTTATTGAACGTCCGGAAATTCGGCGCAATGATCGCCGCGACCAGTACCAGCAGAATCAGCCCGACCAGACTGTAAAAAACCTTCGCACTCTTTATTTTTTCATAAATGCTCTTTGCCTTCATGCGCGCTCCCCCCTATTCTTTCTCTCTGAGACGGACAGCCGCATCGAGCACTATCGCCGCCAGTACAATGGTTCCAATGATCGCATTCTGGTAAATGGCTCCTACGCCGCACACATTCAGCCCGTTTTTAATCACCTGAATCAACAGCACGCCGAAAATCGTCCCGGTAACATTTCCTTTTCCTTCCCGCAGCGAAGTGCCGCCCAGAAGGGTCGCCGCCACCGCCTGAAATTCCCATCCGGCTGCCACGGTGGGCTGTCCGGACTCTACCCGGCAAAGGGTGACAATTCCCGCAATTCCGGCGATAAATCCCGCAAACGCGAACGTCTGAATCTGGCATTTCGCCGGATGAAGCCCGGCCAGAACCATCGCCTCCCGGTTTCCGCCAAGGGCGTGAATGTTTGTGCCAAATTTCGTCTTATTCAGCACTACCCACACCAGGACAAACATTGCAGCGGCAATCCAGACCATCACCGGAAACCCAAGGATTTTCACCTCTGTCACCACCAGATAACCAGGGCTGAAAATATAAATGGAAGAACCCGCTGTCAGCATCAGCGAAATACTGTTCACAATATTCTGCATCCCATAAGTGGCGATAAACGGCGGCACATTCCCTTTCGCAACGACAATCCCGTTCACCGCGCCCACCAGCACCACCGCCAGGACGCCTGCGAGCATTGCCAGTCCCATCGGAACGCCCCGTTGTGCGAGCCACACGATAAAAACCGTGGTAAAGCTCACCTGCGCCCCCAGGGATAAATCCGTCCCCTGCGTCAGAACCACGCATGTCTGGCCAAACGCCAGAATCATCAGCGGCGTTGCCTGAATCAGGACATTGCGGAAATTTGAAAAGGAAAAATAGCTTGGTTCTATGATACTGAATACAAGTATTAATAAAATCAGCAGATAGGCCACCGGAGGAATCTGTTTCAGCCGTTCCTTTCTAATCGCTTTCTGCATGCGGCTCACCTCCCGTTCCCAGCATCATCCGCGTACCGATCGCATCCGAATTAAAATCCTCCGAACCGCGTGTTACCTCATCGACAATCGTTCCCTCATGCATGATATAAATGCGGTCGCTCATCCCGATGACCTCCGGAAGCTCCGAAGAAATCATAAGCAATGCCTTGCCCTGGGCCGCCAGCTTGTCCATCAGGCTGTAGATTTCCATTTTCGCCGCCACGTCGATGCCGCGGGTAGGCTCGTCGAAAATCAGGATATCCGGGTCGAAGCTCAGCCATTTCGCCAGCACGACTTTCTGCTGGTTGCCGCCGGACAGGTATTTGCAGGCTTTGTCTACGCTTGTGGTGGCAATGCGGAGCTGTTTTTTATACGTCAGCGCCGTCTCCCGGATTTTTCGGTTTGACAGGAAAAATTTCGGGCAGATCTTTTTCAGGCTGACTGCGGAGATATTCAGCGCCACGGATTCATCCAGCGCTAACCCCTGCTTTTTCCGGTCTTCCGTGACCAGGCCGATTCCCATTTTCGTTGCCTGGATCGGAGATTTGGGATTCACCGGCTTTTCATTGACATAAATCTGCCCGGATTTGATGGGCGAAATGCCGTAAAGCAGTTCCGCCGTCTCCGTGCGCCCGGCGCCGACCAGCCCGGCGATGCCGACGATCTCTCCTTTTTTCACGGAAAGCGTCACATTTTTAACCCGCCCTTTCTGATCACACAGATTTTCTGTCCGCAGGGCAATGCCGCTGTGTGCGTTTTCCGTGCGCACATACACCTGGGAAACGTCCCGGCCGACCATCATATTTACCAGTTCTTCGTTGGTACAATCTCCGATTCCGACGGTTTTGATCTTCACGCCGTCCCGCAGGATCGTGATTCGGTCGCCGATCAGCGGAAATTCCTGCATTCTGTGCGAAACATAAATGATGCCGATCCCCTCCGCTTTCAGCCTGTGAATCTGCACAAACAGAGATTCCACTTCCCGGTCGGACAGGGTGGCCGTGGGCTCGTCAAAGACCAGAATCCGCGGTTTGAAGGACAATGCTTTTGCAATTTCTACCATCTGCTGTTCTGCAACGCTTAAATTTTTCACGTCGCTTTTTACATCGATCTGTTCGCAGTTTAAACTTTTTAACAGCTCGCGGGCCTCCCGCTCCATGCGTTTCTTGTCGAGAAATCCCGCTTTCGTCTTATATTCCCGGTTCAGGAAAATATTCTGCGCGACGCTGATATACGGAACCAGCGTAAATTCCTGGTAAACCGCGGCAATGCCTTTTTCCAGCGCTTCTTTCGTCCCATGAAAGTTTACCGGCTGTCCGTCCAGGGTAATCTCGCCTTCATCCGCCTTGTAGGCCCCCAGGATCACCTTTGCGAGGGTGCTTTTTCCGGCGCCGTTCTCACCCACCAGAATGTGGACTTCCCCTGCCCGCAGGTCAAAATCCACATTGTCCAGAGCTTTCATGCCCGGAAAACGCTTGGTAATCCCGCGCGCCGTTAATATGGTCTCCCCCATGGCTTCACCTCCCATTCCGGTTTATGCCCCGCATTTTCCAAAGGCCCTTCCGGCCTCTACGAAAGCTTTCAGATTCTCTACGGGCGTATTCGTGTTAATTTCACAGCCGGAACCCAGGAAAAATTTTTTCTTCGTCCCTTCCTGGGCCAGAAGCGCCCGCACCGTTTCCCGGATTTCCTCCGGCGTCCCCAGCGCGAAAAGGGCCGGGTCTACATTGCCCCGATAAATCTTGTCCGGCACGACGCTCCGCAGGCGGTCGATGTCGCATACGTGGTCAAAATCGATCACATCCGATCCGTTCTGCGCAATTACGTCGACAATTTTTTCAATGTTTCCGCAAATGTGCGTACACGCCTTCGCCCCGTGATCGTGGATTGCGCGAACCAGTTTCTGTTCGTAGGGAAGCGCGAATTCCAGGTAGCAATTTTTTGAAATGACGTTCTGGGACGCTGTCGCATGGCCGTAAGCAATCATATCGGCCCCTGCTTCAATCATTGCCGCCGCATACGTACAGGCGACTTCGGTGCATTTTTCCAGAAGAACGTGGACTTCCTCCGGTTCTTCCAGAAGCGTCACCAGCAGTTCATCCAGGTTATAGAGCTGGCCTGCGACGTTTAACGGGCCGTTTGTCCAGCCCATGATAAAAGCTTCTTCGCCGATTTCCCGCTTTACGATGCGGATTGCTTCGATGACGGTTTTCATCGGCTCCGTGGTGTATGGGTCTGGTACTTTTACCTTATCCACTTCGCTGATATCGTTCAGTAAGTATTTCTTTAAAATGCCCGGCGCATTTTCCGGTTGTTCGTAAATGGTTCCCAGCGCTTTTCCTTCGCTGGAAATGTCGGTATGAATGGACACGCCGTCCCAGCCGAATTTCCGATAGGCGCTGATGCACGCCCGCGCCATGCATTTGGGGTCTGTCATGTATTCCCTGACGGTCATGCCTTCGCAGGCCAGTACATTGGCAAAGGCAATTTTCGGAAAGATGGGCGTCGTGTCAGGCTGTTCTCCGGCAAAGACCGCTAAAATCCGTTCTCTGGCGTTCATACTGTCCCTCCTTCTAAGGAAAACTGCCGCATACAAACGTATCCGGCAGTTTTGAATCATCGGTTATTCCGTTTTCCACCAGGCAATGTTCTCGATGTAATTGTCAACGCTTTCGCTGGTAATGACCGGATCGTCCCTTTCCGACGGGAACGGGATAAAGTTTTCTTCCGGTTCGGTTCCGTCGTTCAGATATTGAACGAGGTAGGCGCTCGCCACGTAGCAGGAACCGTAGGGGTCTGTATTGTAGGAGGCGAAGAGTTCGCCGTTCTGGATGGCGGCGCTGGCGTCCTGGTTTCCGTCGAAACCGACGATCACAACGTCTTCCATTCCGGCGGCTTTTACGGCCTGGTAGGCGCCCAGGGCGGATTCGTCATTGCAGGCAATGATCGCGCTGACGTCGCCGTATTTCTGGATCAGGTTTTCGGTTACATTAATACCTTCGGTACGTTTAAAGTTTGCGGTCTGGGAGGCTACGACTTCGATATCCGGATAGATATCCAGGACTTCATTGATGCCGTTCAGACGCTCGATGGCGTTCTGTGCTCCCGGAGGGCCCTCCAGAATGATGACGGTTCCTTTGCCGCCCAGTTCTTCGGCCACTTTTTCCGCGATGACGCGGCCGGTTTCGGTGTAGTCTACGCCAGTTCGCATGAAGGTTTCTTCTGCGGCCGGGGTGCCGATGCAGACGATCGGGATGCCGGCTTCTTTGGCTTTGCGCACGCCGGGCATGATGCCGTTACTGTCTACGGGAACGAGGACGAAGCCGTCTACGCCGGATTCGATCAGGTCTTCCATGATTTTGATCTGTTCTTCGACGGAATCATTGGTGGACGGGGCCATGGTGATCGCTTCAAAGCCCATGTCTTCCCCGGCTTTTTTCACGCCGTTGATGCAGCCCATCATGTAGGGGTTCGTGGAATTTTTCACGATGCAGGCGATCTTGTATTCTTCGTTCGCCTCCAGGTCTGTCGTGATCGATGTGCCGATCCCGGTGGTGGGAAGGGTGATTTCGGCTGCTGCGCTCGTGTCCGCTTCGGCGGATGCTCCTGTGAACGACGCTGCTCCCAGTAACATCACAGCCATGAAACATGCCATCTTCTTTTTCATTCGGATACCTCCTTTTTTGCTGTTCCAAAATATATTGGATACGATATTTTACATTTCAACCATAACATCGTTTATCGGATTTGTCAATCAATTTCCGGATTAATGTTCCTTATTTCATGATTTTAACTAATTTTCATCTTTTGAATTTGTTAATTTTAACAATATACGTGATTTTTCGCCCCTCTTTTTCACAATTTTGTCTGATTTTTTGTGGTTTCTTTTTCAGGAAAGGATTGCAATCCGGAAGGGGTTGTGTTATATTGGATACAATATAAAATATTGTAAGGAGGGGCTATGAGGAAAAAACTGTATTTTGGGAGCAACTTTAAGATGTATAAGGACGGCCGGGCGACGCGGGAGTATTTGCAGGCGATGATGGAGGCGGTCGGGCAGATTGACCGGGAGAGAGTACAGTTCTTTTTTATTCCGTCGTTTACTTCTCTGGAGAGCGCTGCCCGGTGCGAGGCGCGGGAGGCGTTTTTGCTGGGGGCGCAGAATATGTGCTGGGAGGAGGAAGGACAGTTTACCGGGGAGATTTCGCCGGGGATGCTGAAGGAACTTGGAGTGGATCTGGTGATGGTGGGGCACTCGGAGCGGCGGCATGGGTTTGGGGAGACGGATGAGATGGTGAACCGGAAGGTGCGGAAGGCTTTGGAATGGGGGTTTACGACGCTGCTGTGCGTGGGGGAGACGGCTTCGGAGAAGGAGTTTGGGGTTAGTGTGGAGACGCTTCGCAGACAGCTTAAGATTGGGCTGCATGGGGTGACGGAGGAGCAGGTTGGGAAGGTGTGGATTGCTTATGAGCCGGTGTGGTCGATTGGGGTACAGGGGACGCCGGCGCCGGTGGATTATGCGCAGGAGATGCATCGGGAGATTCGTGGGTGTTTGGGGGAGTTGTTTGGGGAGATGGGACGGGAGATTCCGGTGCTTTATGGAGGGAGTGTGAATGCGGGGAATGGGGTGGATTTGATTACGCAGGAGGATATTGATGGGTTGTTTACGACGCGGACGGCGTTTCAGGTGGAGAGCTTTGCGGGGTTAATTCAGAAGGCGGTGAGTGCGGTCGAGACGCTCTCCTGACGCCGGGCGTGCGGTACGTGGCGCACCTGGCGACGGGCCGGACGGCCCTGCGGTGTGATACGTGGCTCACCTAGCGGCGGGACGGGCGGCCCTGCGGCGTAATGCGCGCCTTCGCGGCGGGACGCGCGACGAATGATTTTCACGGATGTTTTGGCAGATCGCCGCAACACAGTAATATAGTATTTTTGCAAAGGAGGTTCTTTATGAAGATTGCAATTGGATGCGACCCAAATGCGCAGAAAGAAAAAGAAGATTTGATTCGTTTTATTGAGGAAAAAGGGTTCGGGGATGTGACGGATTTTGGGAGTGACGACCCGGTTTATGCGAATGTTGCGATTCGGGTGGGGGAGGCAGTGGCTTCCGGGGAATTTGATCGTGGAATTTTGATTTGTGGGACTGGAATCGGCGTTTCCATTGCGGCTAACAAGGTGAAAGGCGCTTATGCTGCCCTGCTTACGGATTTCTATTCCGCCCAGCGGGCCCGTTTAAGCAATGACGCGAACATTGCCTGCATGGGCGCGTTCACCACCGGAAGCAAGGAACGTGAAGTTATGATTACCGAATTTCTGACCCAGGAATTCGTACCGGGCTGCAGTTCTCAGCCGAAAGTCGATGCTTTTGTAAAATATGATGAAGAGCGGTGAGGCGGGCGGCCGGGCGATGGATTCTCGCCGGACGTTTGGACCCCGCCGGATGCTTTGATCTGCCGGGCTCTTTGGCCCTGTCAGGCGTTTGGGCCCCGCCGGGTGTTGTGATCTGCTGGGCGTTTTTAGCCCCCGGCGCGGGCCGCCTGGCCGCAAAAAAACCCTCCCGGAATCCCTTTCAGGGCCTCCAGGAGGGTTTTCCTTTTTCTCACCGCACACTGTTCCCTAGAACCAGCTCACAGTTCGAATAAACCTTAAACTTCCCAGCTATATCGCTCTTAATCTCCCGTTCCAGGAACATCATCGCCGCCCTGGCCCGCTCCGCATGCTCCACCTTCACCGTCGTCAGATCAAAGTCCCCCAGCAAATACCTCGGAAGCTCATCGATCCCCACCAGCGAAAGATCCCGCGGCACCGAAATCCGCAGTTCCCGGATCGCCCGCATCACACCAATCGACACCTGATAATTCTCCATCAGAAACGCATCCGGCATCTCATTCGACTCCAGATAATTCCGGACATTCAGATACACGTCATTTACCGCGCATCCCGCCGTGATAATCGGATTCTTCTCCAGATCCAGATTATTTTTCCGAAGCCCGGCCCGGTATCCTGCCCTCCGCTGGGAAAAATTATAAATATCGACTTCGTTTCTCAGGTAAACGATCCGCTTGCAGCCCCTGGACACCAGATAGTCTACCGCGTTTCGCGCGCCGGCCACATTGTCAATGGCGACACAGTGATAATCCATCGTAAAGTCGTTGTCATAGACGATCATCGGCTTTTTGATCTCCCGAAATGCTTCGAACTCCTCCGCATCCATCTCCGTGGCATAGAGAACCACTCCGGCCACGTCCTGAGAATTTACATCCGAGATCGTCCGCTTGATGTCTTCCGGCTTCATCGTAATGTAGGTGATCCCCAGGGTATAGCCCATCCGGCTGGATTCTCTGTCGTAAACGGCAAGGGCGTCGGTCCATAAATCCATTTCTCCGTCCACAATGTTCTTAAAACCTTTGTTCACCATGATGATTTTGATCATCTGCTTCTGGGAAACCGGCTCTTCCTTTTCGCTGGATTCTTCCAGTTCCCGGATGCACTGGTAGACGGCTTCTCTGGTCTGGGGGCTCACGCCTGGTTTGTTGTTTAGGGCGAGAGAGACTGTCGCTTTTGATATATTCAGTTGTTTTGCCACATCTACCGCTTTCACTCTCATTGAAATGACTCCCTGCCTTCTCCTTTAGGGTGTTATTGTAAACTCTTTTTTCCGTTCTGTCAAACAGAGCTCCCGCGTCTGTTTCCGAAGCCGGGCATCCCCGTTACTGTTCACACATTGCCAGTTTTTCTGGTTTTTAACCACTGTGACATAACCGAACGTCACCGTGCCGTCGAAAACCTTCCGGGGAACGGGGCAACGTCATCGTCAAACTTCCCCTAACTGCGACTAAGACGCTCATGAGAGCATTCGCGCCTAAGTCTTAGTAAGGGGCGATTTCGACTCTTCCTAAGTGCGCCCCTCGAAACACGTCCCCGTAAGCTTTCCGCCTTCCCGGTAACTGTATATAGATGACTGGGAAGTGCCAGAAAGCTGGCGAAGGTGTGAACTGTAACGCATTCCCCCTGAACTCCCGGCTCCTTCTCACTCCGCCTTCCGAATTCGCACCGCCATATATTCCCTGCCCGGCAGATCCACATGGATTCTTCCCTTGAAGGTTCCTCTGTTTTCGATCGTCATATTCCAGGTATCGATAACTTCCACGGTAAATTCCGTCGTATCGTCGAAATAATACTCCCGGAAGGACGGACGCATAAAGCTATAGTAAAACAGATAGTACGCGTGAACCGGCACCATCGTATCCACCGTCGCCGCTACTTCGTCCCACATGCCCTGCATCGGCCGCAGGCCGGGCTCAGGCGTCTCATCCATGATTTTCTTCAGGAACTTGAACCGCTCCGGGCTTTCGCCGTGAAGGGTTCCGCCGTGGGACCACCAGAGAATCCCGTCTTCGTTCATGTATGTTTCTCCGTGTCCGGGGTAAGCGCCTCTGCAGAAGGCCTCCCAGAATCTTCTGGTCAGCTCCTGGCCGCTGATGTTCCCCCAGCCGTGTTCGATATTGCCCTCATAGGCAATCTCATCCAGAACCACTGGCTTCCGATAGCGCTCCCGCCACTCATTCACCAGCTCCGCGGATTTGTACAAATCCTGTCTCTGGATACTGCAATGGGTGATCCACGGTCTGCTGTGGTCGTAAAACGGGCCGCAGTTATGAATCGAACGCAGATGGCTGTAAGCGTCTTTTTCACAGATAATCCGCGCATAGCGCTCCCAGTCCTCCGTTGTCTTCGTGGGGAACAGATCATATTCGTTCGCAAGGGACCACCATACATTCCGGTACGCGCTCAGACGTGCAATGACGTATTTCCAATACAGATCATCGCATTCTTTGCTCATCTGGCTGAAGCCCCAGCGGTCATAGGGATGCATTACGATCAGGTCGGCCTCGATGCCAAGTTCCATCAGATCCTTCACACGTTTCTCAATATGCTGGAAATGTTTTACATTAAACCGGGTATAATCAAAATCATTTCCTTCCTTGCGCCCGGTATACTGCATAAAGTTTTCTCTGGTCAGAACCGAGCAGTCCATCGGCGTCCCTTCATACGGGAAGCTGATCGGGTCATGGAAGTTATAAACGTAATGTTTCGGGAAAATGCAGAAACGGATTTTATTAAAGGCGTTTTCTTTCAGCGTCTCTAAGGTCTTTTCCTGCAATTCCTCGGACTGTAATTCCCACACGTAGCAGGTCGTCCCAATGGAATAATAAGGCGTCCCATCCTCATATGCAAAGTGATACGTATACGAAACCCTCACAGGCCCGTGATTCCCTTCCGAAGGCTCCGTAACCTGGAATTTCCCGGTAAAGACTTCATCCGAAAAACTTCCCTGCACCGTAAACGTATAATCCCCGGTAAAAGAGGGCATAAAACGCACCCGGTAAATTCCGTCTCCGTCATAAAAGCCGTCTACGGTCTTCGTCTCTTCTTTTCCGCAAAAGGTTCCCTGGATGGTATAGTCCGTAAAGGGATTCCCGTCGGATTTTCCAGGCATTTCCACCTCGAAAATGCCCCACTTTTCCACGCTCTCTTGATACTTACACATTATTTTCCATCCTCTTTTCATACCTTGTCGCGTGAGCGCCCGCTCGAAAGAGCATGCATTACGGTATACCTGAAGGTATCCCTTACCGCGTCAGCGCCCTCCCGCCCGGAAGCGCATGCCGCCCCTCCGCAGCCAGGTACGAATCTTCCGTCAAAATTCACCCCGCTTCCGCCGCGCCGGCTCCCCGGCACGGCATTTACGGAATGCAAAGCTCTTTATTTCATTTTCGCCGCTACGCGGATCACATTCGCCGCATTAAACTGCAGGTCCGCCAGCGTAATCTTGAATCCGTCGATTTCCCGGTCTTCTTTTACAGACGCAACCAGGTCGTCCACATTTTTCTTACACCCCGGCATCTGCATATCATTGCCCGCATAAACGCATCCGGTCGAAGCCGAAATCGGATAAACCGCCTTATGTCCTCCAGTCAGCCCCGGTACATCCTGAGACGTAAACCAGTCTGTCATAACAACGCCCTGGAAGCCCCATTCATCCCTGGCCGCCCCCTGAAGCAGGTCATAGCAGTTCGCCGCATGGATTCCGTTAATCAGGTTATACGAAGTCATAATAGACAGCGGCTGCGACTCCTTCACAGCGATTTCAAAGCCCTTCAGGTAGATTTCACGCAGCGCACGCTCGCTGACATGGGAATTCGCGAAATAGCGGTTATCTTCCTGGCTGTTTACGGCAAAATGCTTGATGGTCGTCCCTTTTCCCGGATGACTCTGTACGCCCTTCGTGATGGCGGCGGCCGTCTTACCGCTTACCAGCGGATCTTCGGAATAATACTCAAAATTCCGTCCGCAGAGCGGGTTCCGGTGAATATTCATCGCCGGAGCAAGCCACAGATCCACATGGAACAGCTCCATTTCCTCGCCGACCATATCTCCGGCCTTCTCCAGAAGCTCCGTATTCCAGGACTGTGCCAGCGCCCAGCCGATCGGGATCGCGGTGCAATACTGATAGTAATCGTCCGTTTCTTCTTCTTTCAGATTCGGGTCAAAGGGCGCGAAGGAATCTCCGAACACTTCCCCGCCCGGAAGAAGGTTTCCGGCCTTATCCGTCTTAAAGTGCGGCTGTAATCTCAGGCCTGCCGGGCCATCCGCCAGAATCATGTTCTTAATGCCGCGTTCTTCTTTCAAAAGGGAGCTGCTGTCTCCGGCTGCTCCAGGCACGGTATAGGAAGCATTTCCTACAATCGAGCCTTCCTCGCTGCGCAATGTTCCGACGCAGTAATCCGCCAGTTCTTCCACCGTAAGCTGTGCAACTAACTCTTCCACCGTACAGCGGCCTGCCTGAATATCCGCAACGGTCAGTTTTTCGGTCTTGTCGGTGTGATATTCTTCCCGTTTTCCCTGGTAAACGGCTTTATTTATGGGGATTGCCGAAGCGTCGAGCTTCAGGGTAAATGCCGTCTCTTCGTCGGCTGCCTTGGCCTGGCAGGAAATTTCTTCGAATTCCGCATCTTTTGCGAACAGGTTCTTTAATTCTTCGGTCTTAACCGTCTCTTCCAGAACGAGCTTCGCTGCCGCGACAGTGTCTTTTGAGCTGTTTCCAACCCGCACAATGTAATCACCTTTTTCCAGCACCCAGGAAGCGCATTTCTCGCAGTAGGACGCCATATCCGCAATCGCAAAGCTGATCTTCAGCGTCTCTTCCTGTCCCGGCGCAAGAAGGCTGGTCTTCGCATAAGCAACCAATTCCTGATACGGTTTCTCCAGGTTTCCTGCCGGAGCGGAATAGTAAACCTGTACCACTTCTTTTCCGGAATATTCGTTTCCGGTATTCGTCACGGACACGCTGACTTCAATTTCCGCGCCTTTCTGCTCTGCGGATACGACTTTCAGCGCAAAGTCCGTATAGCTCTTTCCATAGCCGAAGGGATAAACGGCTTTCACGCCAAAGCTGTCGAAATAGCGGTAGCCCACATAAATGCCCTCGGTATAATATTCGTCGTCGATATTCCCGTCATTGTGGCTGAAGCCTTCGGAAGAAGGATAATCTTTATAATCAACTGCCCAGGTGTCGGTCAGTTTTCCGGAAGGCGTCACATCGCCGGACAGCACATCCGCCAGCACATAGCCGCCGATATTTCCTAACTGGGTCATCAGAAGGATGGCGCCGATTCCCGGAATTGCCTTAATCTCCGTCACATCCATCACGCCGCCGATATTCAGCACGACAACGACTTTCTTATAGTTCTGGCCTAAAATCGTCAGATTTTCTTTTTCCTCCGGGAACAGCAGATAGTCGCCCTCTTTGCAGAAACGGTCTGCGCCTTCTCCGGAATTTCTGGAGATCACGTAAATGGCCGTATCGGTTTCATCCGCTTTAATCTCGCTCTCTTCGATCACAACCGGGCCCGGCTCGCTGAACGGATAGCTTAACGCGACCACGATATCCGGAATATTTTCTTCCTTTGCTTTCTGTGCGGCCCATGCCAGATATTCCTGTTTTTTCTGTTTGTAGAAGTTCGCGTTCCGTTCGATCCAGTCTGTGGTTACGATGGTATAGCCTGCTTCTGCAAGGCCCTGCTCTACCGTCACGGTCATACGGGTATTCACGTCGCCGGAACCGGTTCCTCCTTTGATGGTTCCTCTGGCTCCCGCGCCGTACAGTGCAATGTTTCCTTTTTCTTTCAGGGGCAGTACGCCCTCATTTTCCAGAAGAACGGGGCATTCTCCCGCAAGCCCTCTCGCAAGCGCCATATGGGCTTTTTCTGCTTCGGTAATTTCCGGTGATCTAAGTGCATAAATCTCTGCCATGATTTCGTCTCCTTTTAGCATAAAAGGCTGGCTATAACAGCCAGCCTCTTATCATTCTTTTTCTTACTGATTGTTCGCCAGCCACTCGTCAAGCTGTGCCTGTTTTGCGGTCATAACATCTTCCAGTCCGGAAGCGTACAGAGCGTCGTTCAGAGCCTGGATCGTGCTGTCTACATTCGCGGTGCCGCAGCTGCCGGTCAGCAGGTTTGCACGGTAGGTTGTCCATGCATTGTTCAGAGCGGTGATCTGGGTAGCGTATGCGGAGCTGTCCCACATGAAGCCGAATACCGGTGAATAGTAAGCGTTATCATTATGAGCTGCTAACTTCTCCCAGTAATCTGCGCTCTTGGAACCATCGTTCCATACGTAGCTGTTGAACTGGTTACCCATGAACCATCCGGTGTTCTGATGATAAGCAAAGTTTCCGTCATCTTCGCCGTCTACATAGTAGATGGTGCCGTCGTCCTGAATCTGATAGTTAACTCCCTCGATACCATACTGCCAGATGTTCATAACGGTCGGGTCGCTGTACAGAGCGGAGATGAATTTGAATGCCATTTCCGGATCTTCGCTGTTGTTCGCGATACCGGTATTATAGAAGGATACGTTGGTGGTGGTGATGTAGCCATCGGTACCGCCGCCGGTCTTGAAGAACATTACATAGCACTTGCAGCCGTTTGCTGCTTCTGCTTCTGCCAGGAAGCCCGGTTTAATCGCGGTTGCGTAGCTGAAGGTATTTCCAGCTTTCATCATGGTAGCTGTACCCTGGGTATCGGTAGCGGCATCTTTATAGATGTAGCCCTTGTCATACCAGTCAGCCAGAGTGGAAACAGCGGTCTTAAAGGTATCGGTTTCGAAAATGTTTACGATCTGGGTGCTCTCACGGTCAGCCTGCAGATCCAGTCCGCCGAAGTAGTCTACCAGGTAATCAAAGTCTGCAAAACGGTTTAACTGGTCGGCATTATACATATACAGCGGAATCATGTCCGGATGAGCTTCCTGTACTTTTGCGAAAATTTCGCCTGCTACGCTCCAGTCATAAGCTTCGGTGAAGGTTCCGTCGTTTTCCGCCAGGTTATATTCTTCGGTCAGGCCCAGTTCGTCGCAGATATCAGCTCTCATGCACAGGCCGCCAAGTTCTACGGATTCTTTGTTTGCCGGGAAGCCGTACAATACGCCGTTCATCTGGCCTACATAAGCGTTATCTTCACCAAGAGCTTCTACGATCTTCTGACCATCTTCGGTTTCCATGAGTTCAGACATATCATAGATACCACCCATGTTGATCCAGCTTGCCGCATAGGTGTAGTAGATCGGCATAACATCCAGAGCGTCGCCGCCAGAAAGCATTAACTGAACATTCGTCTGATAATCCGAGAACTGAAGCGGAAGGAATTCTACTTCAATGTGATAGGTCGGGATCATGTAGTCATTCAGTGCATCCTGAACAGCCTGTCTAGCCGCATCATCCTGCTCATAAAACTCAACATAGGAAAATACCAGGTGATACGGATTTTCTTCCGTATACTCGCCATAAGAGGTAGTAGTCGTGCCGCCCTCTTCTGCACTGGCAACTGTCGTGCAGCCCGCCACGAGTCCTACTGCCATAGACAGAGCCAGTAAACTGCTGATTACTTTTCGTTTCATAAGATAAACCTCCTTGTTTTTAATCGGGAACGGGAAATGAACTTCCCATTCCCATTGGTTTCTTAACTATCTGCATACGGCAAAGCCGCAAAGCATACATGGTTCTGGTAAAATCAACCCTTTACACCGCCCAGGGTAAGACCCTTGGAATAGTATTTCTGGAAGAATGGGAAGATCAGCATGATCGGCAGGATAGCCACAAATGCGATCGCCATCTGGATAGCGGTGGAAGGAATCGCGGAAGCGGCGGAACTTACGTTGGAGTTGCTGCTGCTTGCCAGGTACTGGATGTTGCTGACCATACGGTTCAAAAGGTTCTGTACATTGTACATATCCTGATTTTTTACCAGGTAGTACAGGCCGTTTGTCCAGTCGTTCCAGTAAGTCAGTCCTGCGAAGGTTCCCATAGTCACCAGGATCGGTTTTCCTAACGGAATAACGACGGAGGTGAATATCTTGAGCTGGGAAGCCCCGTCGATCTCGGCCGCTTCATATAAGCTGTCCGGGATACTGGTTGTAAAGTAGGTGCGGATCATCATTACGTTCCATGCGCTTACCAGGAAGTTCGGAAGCAATTGGGCGAAGAAGGTATCTTTCACACCCAGGGACGTCCATAACAGGTAAGAAGGAACAATACCGCCGTTAAACAGCATGGTAAAGAATACGAAGAAGTTCATGAAGGTCTTTCCGGGCAGGTTCTTTAAGGACAGCGGATAGGCCATCAGGGCGGAAAGCGTTACGTTTAACAGGGTGCCGACCAGGGTTACCGCGATGCTGATGCCGTAAGCTTTCACGATCTTGGCGCCTGATTTAATCAGGTAGCTGTAGGCGGCCAGGGAGAATTTCTTCGGTAAGAAGGAATAGCCGTTGGCAACCAGGGTATTTTCATCCGTGATGGATGACATAAATAACAGGATAAACGGTAAAATAATTAATATGGTCCAGAGAATCATGACTACATTTGCCAAAATCTGGAATTTTGAAAACTTTTTCTCTCTCATATAGCCATTCCTCCTAGAACAATGCGTTTTCTTTGCTTACTTTTCTTACGATCGCATTCGCCGCAAGTACCAGAATGAATCCGACGATGGACTGGTAGAAACCGGCTGCCGCGGACATACCGACGTTCGACTGCTCCATCAAGCCACGGTATACATAGGTATCGATCACGTTCGTGGTGGAGAAGAGCATACCGGAGTTTCTGGGAACCTGGTAGAACAGACCGAAATCGGAGTAGAAGATTCGGCCGACGTTCATCAGGGTCAGGGTGATGATGGTCGGAACCAGGGACGGCAGGGTGATGTTTTTAATCTGCTGCCATTTGGTGGCGCCGTCCAGCTCGGCTGCTTCGTACAGGGTCGGGTCAATGCCGTTAATACTGGATATGTAGATCAGACATCCGTATCCGACGCCTTTCCAGGTATTTACGAATACCAGGATGAAGGGCCAGTACTTGGGTTCTGAGTACCAGTTTATGGGGTCTATGCCGAGGGCGGGAAGGATGGTTTTGTTCACGATACCGCTGCTCTGGCTCAGGAAAGCGAATACGATGTAGCCGAGGATTACGGCGGACATCAGGTAGGGGAACAGGATCGCGCTCTGGTATACTTTTTTCAGTTTATTGTTCAAAGTATCGCAGATGAAGATGGCGAAGGCGATTCCAAGTACCAGGTTAATGATGATAAATGCTGCGTTGTACAAGAGGGTGTTTCTTGTGATGACCCAGGCGTCCGGGGTCGCAAACAGGAATTTGAAATTCGCCAGGCCGTTCCAGTCGCTGCCCCAGATTCCTTTTCGGACATTGTACTGTTTAAATGCTACGACCAGACCCGCGATGGGGACGTAGTTATTAATCAACAGGTACAGTGCGCCGGGCAGAAACATCAGGTACAGAGGAACGTACCTTTTCAGTTTTTTTAATTTCTTTCCCATATTTACTCCACTTCCTTTTCCGCTTTCTCTCTGCCGGGGCCTGGGGTTGGATTAAACATTTTCGGCTGTTCTTTTAAATATCGTTTAATTCCATTTGAACAGGTAAGAGCCAGCATTTTCAAAGCTTATTTTTATCAGGTAAGTCCATTATAATATTTTTAACAAAGAAGTCAACCAAAAACTTCTAATTTCCGTCCGTTTTGCCGTTTTTCATAAATTTCTGTTCATTTTTTGTTCATTTTTCACATAAACTTTTTCTTTCAAAAGTTTAAATCAAATTGAACTGAATTTGTTTAAATGTTGGCGGCAATGGCTTTTTCAATCCGTTCTTTTACGGTCTGGGCGATCTCCGTGGACTTCATGTCTTTGTATTCTTCGTAGTACAGCGGCTTTAAGTAGCGCACTTTTACGGTTACGGGCGCGATGCTTCCGGTGTCGAAGGGTTTAAAGGCGTCGATCATCGCGACCGGGACAATGGGACATTTGGCTTTCATGGCGCTTTTGAAGCTACCGCCTTTAAAGTCCTGGGGCTGGTTTCCCTGTTTCGAGCGGGTTCCCTCTGCAAAAATCACGAAATTCCGGCCTTCCTGTACTTCTTTCGCCACTTCCAGGATGACTTTCAGGCCCTGTTTGACGTCGTCCCGGTCGATGGCTTTCGCGCGCATGACCGCGAAGACCTGTTTCAGGAAAAAGATATTGCTCAGTTCTTTTTTCATTACCACGGAAAAGGGATGGTCACAGCTGTCTATGAGGGCCAGCACGTCGTACAGGCCTTGGTGGTTCGGATACAGCAGAAAACCGTCCTCGGAGGGGAGGTTTTCCTGGCCTTCGGCGTCGATGGTCACATTGCCCCCTTTATTTGCGTGCTGGACGAGTTCCTGCATCAGCGCGTGCCGTTCTTCGTCTGTGTGGGTGTCGCTTTTTCTGGCGTAGAGACAGAGTCTTGTAAAACCGGACGGGATAAAGAACAGATTTCTCAGCACCATTAACAAAATTCGCTTCATTTTTTGCTCTCCTTTGCATGTTTATCATAAATTCAGTATAGCATGCCGGTTTGGCAAATGAAAGAGTTCGTCGGGGAATTTCGAAAATCCTCCAGCCTTGCGAAAAATCGCCGCATATGATACGATAAAGGCATATTTGGAAACGATGGCTGCATTTTGGGCTTTTGAAAGGGGCGTATGGAAAGTGGGTAAATATTTAAATGTCGGAAACGCCGGGTTTGCGACTATCCGAAAGGGAACCTATGTTGACAAGACAGGTATGATCTCCTTTCTGAACAGCACGCTTGGAACCAAAGAAAAACTGACCTGTGTCAGCCGGCCGCGCCGTTTCGGAAAATCGTTTGCAGCTCAGATGCTGTGTGCTTATTACGACAAAAGCTGTGATTCCCGGAAACTTTTTGAGGGGCTTCAAGTCTCCCAGGATGCTTCCTTTGAAGAACATTTGAACAAATATGACGTTATTTATTTAGACATTACCGAATTTACTTCCGATGCATTTGTCAAAAGGGAAATGCAGAATCTTGTCCAAAATCTTGAATTAAAAATCATTCAGGAACTCGCTGCTGCCTATCCGGAAGTTGAAAGACAAAATGATCTGCCGAATATGCTTTATATGATTTCCGAATCTACCGGCCACCGGTTTATTTTCATTATAGACGAATGGGACGCCCTGTTTCGTGAGAACAAACAGGATTCTCTTCAGCAGGAATCCTATATCCGGCTTCTTCGCGGTTTATTTAAAAACAGCGGAAAGACGGATAAAATGATCGAAGCCGCCTATATGACGGGCATTCTCCCCATCAAAAAATACGGTACGCAGTCAGCCATGACCGATTTTCAGGAGTATACCATGACGCAGCCGGAGCCTTTGGAAGCCTTTGTCGGCTTTACAGAACAGGAGGTTCAGGCTTTATGTGAGAATGCGAATTTTGATTTCGAAGATGTTCGGAAATGGTATGACGGATACATTTTAGGAAGCGGCACGCATATTTATAGCCCGAAATCCGTCATTGAGGCCGTGCAGCGGAAACGCATCGGAAATTATTGGACTCAGTCTGAAACATACGAATCTCTCAGGCTTTATATTGAACTGAATGAAGACGGGCTGAAAGAAGCCATTGTACAGATGTTGGGAGGGGCGCGGATTAAAATTGACGTTGCGACTTTCCAGAATGATCTGACAACGATCAAAAGCCGCGACGATGTTCTTACCCTGTTAGTCCATCTGGGCTATTTGGCTTATGAGATTGACCGGAAATCGGTTTATATTCCGAATGAGGAGGTGCGGGAGGAATATGTCCGCGCCATTACGACAGGAAAACACACGGAAATTGCCCGGTTAATCCGAAATTCCGACCATCTTTTGGAAGCAACACTGAATCTGGATGAAGAAACCGTGGCTGCTGCCATCGAGGAAGCCCACCAGGCAAGTACCGCTCCGACTTTTTACAACAACGAGCAGGCACTCCGCAGCGTCATTCGCTTTGCTTATCTCAGTTGTGTGGATGAATTTCTGAAAATTGAGGAGCTCCCGTCCGGCCATGGTTATGCCGATGTTGTATTTTTTCCCAAAAAATCTTCTTCCATGCCTTTGCTTCTCATTGAACTGAAATGGAATAAAACTGAGGCCGGCGCGCTCGGACAGATCAGACAGAATCATTATCCGCAAGCCTTAAAAGATTATGGCGGAAAAATCCTTCTGGTCGGCATAAATTACGATGCGAAGAATAAAAAACACACCTGTAAAATCGAAGAATACGACAAAAAAAATTGCTGACCTTCCGGCCAGCAATTTTTCATCAAATTTTAGTAAACCTCAGCCCACTCTTCGATATTGGAAGCATCAAACTTAAACGGTGCACCCAGAATAATTTCCGTACCGCCATCATCGCTCTCCACGATCTCAAACGTACCCATCTCGCCAGCCTCAAAGCTCTCGCCAGCCGCGCCAGTGATATCCCCATTTACCAGAGCAATCGCCGTATAAGCAGCCAGACGGCCCAGGTCGATCGGGTTCCACAGATACATATACGGGCAGGAATGCGCATCGTCATCGCCGATGTACTCTTTCATCTCGGACGGCAGGCCAAGACCGGTCAGTTTTACAGAAGAATTCTTGTCCTGAAGAACTTTCGCAGCCGCATTGATACCAACAGTGGTCGGTGCGCAGATAACCTTCAGATCCGGATACTTGTCAAGCAGCGCCTGGGTCTGGTCGGTGGATTTCTGCAGCTCGTCATCGCCGTAAGCCACTTCTACCAGTTCCAGATTCGCATATTTCTCGTCCGCTTCCATGGTCGCTTTCATTGCTTCGATCCATGCGTTCTGGTTCGCAGCCTGAGAGGTTGCAGACAGGATTGCCCACTGTCCTTCGCCGCCAGCGATATCATAAACAGCTTCCATCAGGGTTACGCCGATTTCGGAAACACCAGCCTGGTTTACGAAGGTCAGACGGCTGTCCGCATTTACTTTCGAGTCAAAGCTGGAAACTTTGATTCCTTCGTCGGTGGCTTCTTCCAGAGCTGCCTGCAGCGCATTTTCATCGTTTGCAGCAATGCTGATAGAGTCAACGCCCTGAGAAATCAGAGACTGAATAACGGACACCTGTGCGTCAGCGGTAGCTGCTTCCGGCTGTTTGATGATAGCTGTGCCGCCGCATGCTTCGATGACTTCCTGGAAGCCGGACTCTTCTCTTTCATTGAAGGGGTTTCCTGCGGATTTGGTTACGATTGCGAAGGTCTTTCCGCTTGCATCCGGAAGAGAAGCTTCCTCGGCAAATGCGCTTACTCCCATAGAGAGCACCATTGCTGCACAAAGTACTGCGCTTAACATTTTACGTTTCATGTGTTTTTCCTCCTTTTACATGAATAGCTTTTCTATACAATGCCGTCCTCGCGGCTTTTGTATCAAAATAGGGTTATCTTCTTGCCGCCGTTTTTTTCTGGTTCTTCACCATGGTCACAATATTCGGCAGCATAACGGCCAGGATTAACAGAACGCCAAGGATAATCAGAATCACCTGTGCATTCACATTCACCAGTCCAAGCCCGATCCGTAAGCAGACGATCGTGAATGCGGAAATCATGGCTCCCGCCATTTTTCCTTTTCCGCCCGCGGTGGACACGCCGCCGAATACCGCCATGGCAATCACATCCAGCTCAAAGCCCTGTCCGGTCGTCGTATTTGCCCCGTAGAGCACGCTTGTCAGGAAAATGGCTCCCAGTCCGGCCATCAATCCGGTAATCGTAAAGACGATCAGGCGGATTTTCTGCACATGGATTCCGGCATATTCGGCCGCAACAGAATTGCTTCCAATCGCATACAGCTTTCTTCCAAACGTCGTCTTAGCCAGAACAACCGCGAAAATAATTCCAATGATAATCACAAGAAAGAAGATATAGGGCACAATCCCAACTTTTCCTGCCAGCACCTTAAAGCTCTTATAATCCGCCAGCGATACCGAACCGCCCGATCCCAGGGCAATTTCCGCAATGCCCCGGAAAATAATCTGCGTCGCCAGCGTCACAATCATCGGCGGCAGCTCCGTAAATTTCGTCAGCACCAGGCCGTTTACAAAGCCGCAGACCGTCCCGACAACCAGCATCAGAACCAGCACCAGGATCATCGGCAGCCCCGCGTTCGAAGCCAGGCATCCCAGCGACGCCGCCAGACACACCGTAGCGCCTACGGTCAGGTCGATATCCCCCAGAATCAGGATGTACACCATCGGGAACATCAGGAAAATTTCGGCGAGATATTTCGGCATCTCACGAAGCACATTTTTTAACTGATAATTGGGTGACAGGCACATGCATAAGATGTTTACCGCGAGAAAGATGCAGACCATAATGCCTTCCCAACTGAAAATGGTGGTTTTCCACGCCTTTTCCGGCGCAGCGGATATTGTTCTTCCGGATTTTCCAGCCATAATTACATCTCCCTCCCTTTCAGATTCTTCCGGTCCGTAGCCCTCTGGGTCAGGACATTCAGAACGATAACGGCCAGGATGATCACACCCTGTACGGTATTCTGCGCAATGGAGTCGATTCCCACAAGCGGAAGCGCTTTATTAATGACTGCCATCGTCAGCGCTCCGAGGAATACGCCTACCACGGAACCGCGCCCGCCGTTCATGCTGACGCCGCCGATGACGCATGCCGCAATCACATCCATTTCCTGCCCGTACAACATATTCGGCTGTGCGGAACCATATACAGAAACGGACAGCACGCCCGCAAGGCCGCTTAACATTCCCATCACGGTGTAAACCACAAGCTTCACCCGATCCGAATTGATACCGGAAACGGAAGCCGCCTCCACATTCGAACCAACCGCGTAAACCTTTCTTCCGGCTACCGTCCACTTCGTCACAACAAAGAAGATAATGTAGCATACAATGACGATCATAATAACGTTATTGATCACGCCAAATCCCAGATAACTGGTCAGTGCAAAATCCTTAAACGTTCCCAGATCCGCCGCGCTGGCCCACTGGCCTCCCGAAAGCACATAAGCAAATCCGCGGAAAATATACATGAATCCCATGGATGCAATGATCGGAAGCACTTTTCCTTTGGAAATCACCAGGCCGACACAGACGCCGCAGACGATTCCGATTAAAATTCCCAGCAGGATTCCCAAAAAGGTATTGGAAATTATCCCGTATTTCAGGAGCAGGCCGACGCTCATACCGGCCAGGCCCGCGGTGGATGCGATGGAAATATCCATTCCGCCGATCAGCAGTACCTCAAACATTCCAAGCGCCATGATCATCGTTACGGCATTATTCTTCAGCATATCCGAAATGGAGGTCGGAGTCAGGAACGAGGGGCTTTTGATCTGGATGCCAATGCACAGGACAATCAGGATGGCGGCCAGGCCCAGTTCGCGGGAACCGGAAAGCTTTTTCAGAAATCCGTTTTTCTCTTTCATCTCTTACCTTCCTCCCTTCTCTGATTTTTCCATGGCAAATTCCAGAATCTGTTCCTGGGTGGCCTCTTCACGGCTCAGTTCCCCGGTCACTTTTCCGTTGCACATGATGATGATTCGGTCGCTCATGCCGAGAATTTCCGGCATTTCGGAGGAAATCAGGATAATGGCGTAGCCTTTCTGCGCAAGCTGGCCCATAATGTCATAGATTTCGGCTTTCGCGCCTACGTCCACGCCCTTGGTCGGCTCGTCCATGATAACCACTTTCAAGTCCTGGGCCAATGTTCTGGCAACCACGACTTTCTGCTGGTTTCCGCCGGAGAGGGAGCTTGCCGGATCGAAGATGGTTACGGCTTTCGTGTCCACTTCTTCCAGATATTTCTTTGCAACTTCCCGTTCTTTCGCTTCGTCCAGGAAGCTGTTCTTCGCGTAATTCGCCAGGGTCGGCAGGGTCACATTCCGTCCCAGGCCCCAGGACATGATCAGCCCGGATTTCTGGCGGTCTTCCGGCAGAAGGCCGATGCCAAGCTCCATCGCGTCAGATGGCTGTTTAATATGGACTTCCTTTCCTTCCAGGTAAATCTTTCCAGAATCCGGATGAGTCACGCCAAAGACGCTTTCCACCACTTCGGTACGCCCCGCGCCTACCAGGCCTGTCAGGCCAAGAATCTCTCCTGCGCGGACACTGAAGGACACGTCCTTGAAATAACCGATTCTGGTCAATTTCTCCAAACGCAGGACTTCTTTGCCGATTTTTACCTTCGGCTTCGGGAACAGTTCGTTAATCTCACGGCCTACCATTGCTTTAATCAGATCCGCGTTTGTGATCTTATCGACGTCGTATGTACCAATGTACTGGGAATCGCGGAACACCGTTACCCTGGTGGCCAGCCGGTACATATCTTCGAACCGGTGGGAGATGAAGATAATGGATTTTCCTTCGTCCCGAAGCTGGTCTGCGATCCGGTAGAGCTCTTCGGACTCATTTTTCGTCAGGGACGCGGTAGGCTCATCCATGATTATAATCTGGGCGTTTGTGGAAAGGGCTTTCGCGATTTCCACCATCTGCTGCTGCGCAACCGACAGGGTTCCCATTTCATCCGTCGCCTTGAAGTCCGAATGCAGCCTCTGCAGAAGCTTATTCGCCTCGTCGTTCATCTGCTTCCACTGAACGAACCCGTGCTTGACAATCTGATGTCCCATGAAGATATTTTCAGCAACCGTCAGATGCGGATATGCGGTCACGTGCTGGTAGATCGCCGCGATTCCGGCCGCCTGCGCATCCTTGGGGCCTTTGAAATCGACTTTCTTGCCGTAGAGGTACATTTCTCCTTCTTCTGCCTTGTGAACGCCGGTGATGACTTTGATAAATGTGGACTTTCCTGCACCGTTTTCACCCATCAGAGCGTGGATTTCACCTTTTTTCAGCTGAAACTGCACGTTATTAAGAGCCTTAACGCCTGGAAAGATTTTCGTAATTCCCTTCAGTTCCAGAACATAATCAGACACTGGTTTTCCTCCTATCTTTCTCGTTTCTTAAGTTTTCTGTAATTATGATAACAGTCAAAAACTTCCGGGGAAACAGTAAATTTTTTCTATCCGGGGTAATATTTTTCTGTTTTTTCTTCCGCTCTGGACATTCCTCTTTTCCCTTGCTACAATGTAGCTGAACACGAATCGAACCCTCTAAAGGAGGCCTTTATGAAACTTCTGATTGTCGATGACGAAGCCCTGACCCGTCAGGGGCTGATCTCTTCCATAAACTGGAAAAGCCTGAATATTCAGTCCGTCTACCAGGCTGACGACGGCATTCACGGCCTGGATCTCGCCAAAAAGCACCGTCCGGAAATCATTTTAAGCGATGTGCGCATGCCCCGCATGGACGGCATCCAGATGGCGGAAGCCCTGGCCGAACTGCTCCCGGATACCGCAGTCATTTTCATGAGCGGCTATTCCGACAAAGAATACTTAAAAGCGGCCATTAAGCTGAAAGCGGTCAGCTACGTGGAAAAACCTCTGGATCCTTCTGAGATTCAGGAGGCCGTTTTGGAAGCCGCCTCCCGCATTGAAGCCGCCCTTTTGCGCAAACAGTCCGACTCCCAGCAAAAAAGCGCGAAGCTTGCCCTTTTACTGACCCAGCCCTGGCGAAAAACAGAACGTTCCTACGAAGACCTGCTGAAAGATTTTCCTTTCCCGGTGACGGAGCATACCTATTTCACCTCCGTGATCGTGAAATTACAGAATCCCCAGGCCGGGCCGGAAGCCGTATTTACCGACATTTACCGGAATTTCCGCGCTTATCTCCAAAAATACGACCTGTCCTGCCTGTTCCTGTTCAAGCATGAACAGCATATCGTCTACCACCTGATCGGCAACCGCCGCCCCGACGAAACGACACTGGACAAGGCCTCCCTCTGGCTGAAAGACCAGTTTTCCGTGTTCGGGAACTTTTTTATCTCCGTTGGGAACACGGTCTGCGGCATCGAACACGCCTATGATTCGTATACGTCGGCCGTTATTTTGAGCCACAGCAGTTTCTTTTACGATTACGGAACAATCCTGGATTCCCTCGACCTGGCTCTTTCGACTCCCGGCGGCCTGTTTCAGGACCCGACCGCGCCTCTCCAGGAAGCCCTTTCTTCCCGAAATCAGGAGGAGACTCTTCGCATTCTGAAGGAGGTTTTCCAATATTTTCGGACACACCGGGATTTTCTTCCGAATCAGGTGCGCGATATTTATTATCAAATGTTCCTGTGCCTGCAAACTGCGTTCTCCCAGGCGCAGCTAAGCCCTGCCGCAGACCCTTTCCGAACCTCCGGCATTATGACCCTGATGGAAAAATGCGACACCTTGAGCGACCTGCATCAGAAGCTTACGGAACTCTCGGAGAGTTTCTTCGCCGCCGCGGCCGAGACCCTTCAGGAAAATTCCACCACCTTCCTGATTAAGGACTTTATTTCCAAACATTATAAGAATCCCACGCTGTCCGTGAAGGATATCAGCGAACACGTTTACCTGTCCACCTCCTACGTCTGCACCCTGTTCAAGGCGGAAACAGGCCAGACCCTGAACCAGTACATTACGGAATTCCGGATGGAAAAGGCGAAAAAGCTCCTGGGCGACCCCCGCTATAAGATCACGGACATTTCTTCCCGTGTCGGCTATGCGGACGGGAATTATTTCGGGAAAAGCTTTAAGAAAATCGTGGGCCTTTCCCCATCCGAATACAGGGAGAAAATACTGAAATGAGAAAATTTTATTCGAACCTGCGCCTGTCCGCCAAGCTTCTGACCACGCATCTGCTGCTGGTCATCCTGCCGATTATCGTGCTCACCCATTTCCTTTCCGGGCAGCTTCACGACATTACCGTTTCCTACACCATTCAGCAGGAACAGAACATGTCCCAGCAAACCCGGAATTCGGTGAACACCCTGATCGAGCAGGTGGTCAATATTTCCGATTCCGTCCAGAAGAACGACTTTTTTCAGAATCTGGTTTCCGGAAGTACCTCGGAAAACATCCTTGCCTCTGCCGCCAATGACCAGATTTCGGCATTTTTCTACACGGTTAATTCCCTGATCGACCAGAGCCTGATTACCGATATCTGCATTTACGCGGATCTCCCGGCGGAAAATCTCTACAAAGACCAGAACGGGAACGCTTCGGTCTTTCTCCCTTATGCGGAATGCAAGGGCAGCCACTGGCATGGGATTTTCGATTCTTCGTCCATTTCCTCGCTGTTCTGCCCTTCTTTTTATCTGGGGCCCAATGAGATTGCCGACCACGGCTCTCTTGCTTATATCAAAAAAATTCCTCTGAATATTAACGGAACCACGTCCACCCTCTACCTGGCGGTCTATTTTTCCCAGGAGCGGCTGGATACGATCCTGGAACAGAGCATTTCGAAAAACAATACGATCACCTACATCATCAGTGAGCGGGACAATGTGGTTTCTTCCTCGGATTTTATGACCACGGGCGTTTATCTGATCGATTATGCTTCTGCTCGGAGTGTCTATTCCTCTTCCGAAAATTTTGTGACGAAAACGATTCTCGACGAGGTCTTTTATACCGGGGCTTTCACGATTTCGAATACCAACTGGATGATGGTGACTATGCTTCCGGCCAAGCCGTTGCAGAGCGAGGGCAATTATATTATTTTTAATTTCCTTGCATTCTATCTTCTGTTCCTTGGAATCGCCTTTTTGCTTGCGACCACGCTTTCCCGTTCGATCACGAACCGGATTTCGGCGGTGATCACGCAGATGAAGTCTGTGCATTCCGGGCGGCCGGTGCCCATGCCGCCTTCGACGATGAATGATGAGGTCGGGGATCTGATCAGCACGTATAATTATATGAGCGATGAGATGAACCGGCTGATGGATGAGCAGGCGAAGGCGGCGGAGGAGCTGCGGATTGCGGAGTTTAAGGCATTGCAGGCGCAGATTAACCCGCATTTTCTCTACAATACGCTGGATATGATCAACTGGCTGGCCAAGACGAATCAGGAGGACAAGGTGACGGAGGCCGTCCAGGCATTGTCCAAGTTTTATAAGCTGACTTTGAATAAGGGGAATACGGCGATCAGTATTAAAGATGAGCTGACCCAGGTTTCCCTGTATGTGCAGCTCCAGAATATGCGGTATCAGGATAAGATTCATTTTTTGGTGGATGTGCCGGATGAGCTTTTGGATTATGAGATTCCGAAGCTGGTTTTGCAGCCGATTGTGGAGAATGCGATTACGCATGGGATTTTCGGGAAGGAAGAGAAGGAGGGCAATATTGTGATTACCGGGTGGCATGAGGAGGAATCGCTGGTGTTTCTGGTGTCGGATGACGGGGTGGGGATTCCGAAGGAGACGCTGGATTTGCTGCTGACCGGGGCGAAGGCTGAGGAGGATACCGGGAAGTTTGGGAGCAATATTGCGATTTATAATACGCATATGAGGCTGCAGTTGTTTTATGGGAAGAAAGATTTTGGGTTGACGTATCGGAGTGAGCCGGGGATGGGGACGGAGGTGGAGATTCGGATTCCGGCGAAGAGGTATGTGAAGCCGGGACAGGGGTGAGGGCCGGCGATCCGGTTTGGCTCCGCGCCCAGGCGGGCGGCCTCGATTTCGGGTGATCTGGTTTTGCCCCGCGTCCCGGCGAGCGGTCTCGATTTCGGGTGATCCGGTTTGACCCCTGCCCGGCGGGCAACCCCGCGATTCACAAAAAGTTATCCAACTGGGCACGCGAAATGGTGGATTCTTTCCACATTTTCTCGTCTCATTGTGGATAACTTTTTTTATTTCGGTCTATGTTGTGGAATTTTCCCGTACTAAACACGTACCACTGACTATCAACACTGTCAAATTTCTATGCCAGCATGACTGCTTGGCCCATTCCCCGCCGCGAAAAAAGCGGCGCCTCTCAGTGCCGCTCTCCATTTCCATACGTCTCGCAAAACCTGCACGCAAACGACGGCTCCTCCCCGCCCGCATACAAATGCGAAACATCCCCAATCCTCAGCGCCCGGAAATACGCAATCCCCTTCTCCCTCTCCTCCGTAACCACCTCCGTCACCGAAGTCGGCGCCATCGCCAAACTATGCCACAACACAAACGGCGAAACCTCCCACAAATGCGCCAAAATCACACAACTCACCCCAAAATGGCAGAAACACGCAATCGTCTCCTCACTCTCCCGCTCCACCCGGTAATGCGCGCCCTCCCGCACATACCCATAAGAACGCAAAAGCCCATCGAAACCTTCCGCCGCCCGCTCATAAAGCGGAATCATATCGCTCCTTTTCGCCACCTCGGACTCTCTCCATCCCTCCGCCGAAAAATACTCCGGATGCTCCGTCCAATACCCCGGAACCATATCCCACGCAATCCGCTTCCGATAGCGCCCGTCCTCCATCCTGGTATCCGGATACGCCCGAATCAGCTCCGGCGCTCCATTAATATCCACCCTCGCCGGAAACTCCTCCAGCCAGTCCAGCACCTTCGCTTCCCTCCCCACCTTTGCAAGCGTATACGAAGCCGTATCCTTCGCCCGCCCTAGGGGCGACACATAAAAATCCGAAACCGGCTCCTTCTTCATCTTTTCCGCAAGCAATGCGGCTTCTTTATGGCCCTTTTCGGTCAGGGTATCGTGCACATAGTCGGGGTCGCCGTGGCGGATCAGTAAGATTCTCATAATTTTTTCATCCTCCCTGTCTGTTCATCCCCTCCATTATAGGCTGCCCGCCCCCGCTTGTAAAGGCCGTCACAAAAACGAAGCTCGAAAAATCACAAAAAAGGAGCCCGGAAAATCCGGACTCCATTTTCGAAAACCTAAATCTTAATAATCAAATTCATCCACATTGCTCGCATCAAATACAAGCGCATCGCCAAGTACAACCTGTCTGTCGCTAATCTCTTTATCGCCCATTCTTCCGGCCGTAATCGTCTCGGAATCTACGGTGATATCCCCATTGGTCAGCTGATAAGCCGTCTGAACCGCCAGATAACCCAAATCCATGCAGTTCCACAGAACGCCAGTCGCCAGCGGATTGCTCTCATCTTTGATATAAGTCTTCAGCGCATTCGGCGTTGCCAGACCTGTCAGCGTAATTGCCGTCGCATCCGGTTTGCTTGCTGCCGACTCATACTGTGCGCCAAGAGCCGGTGTCGACATGGAAGACAGGGCAATTGCCGCCTGAATCTGATCTTCCCCTGGTCCCATTCTGGAAATCAGCGTCGCACATTCCGCATTTACCTTCGTCTCATCCGTCCCCGGAAACAGAACGTCGGTATCCTCATTCTGAATAACCATAAAGCTGTATTCGTCTGTGGTCAGCAGCTCTTCGATGGCCGCCTGCCATGCGTTCTGGTTCGCATCGGTTCCGGTACTGGAAACCAGCGCAATGTTCGCTTTCTTATCGTCGCCGTAGCCTTTTGCTATCAAATCCTGTTTCGCGCCGTCCAGCAGACCTTTCGCCGCCGCTTCCGCAGTTACCTGATTCACGAACAGATCCCGCGCGTCTTCCTGAGCGTCCGCATCGAACGTTACAACCTTAATCCCATTTTCCTGAGCCTTTTTCAGCGTCGGAGCAATGGCCGTCGGGTCATTCGGAGAAACTAAAATCGCGTCGACACCCTGCGCAATCCAGCCTTCCAGAATATCTACCTGCTTCTGGTTCGTAGCCTGATCCTGGGAAGGCCCGTCATAAAGCAGGGTAATTCCCAGCTCATCGGAAGCTTCCTGTGCTCCGGTCTTTACCGCATCAAAATAGTTTTCCCCCTTGAACTTCGGCAGCATGGCAATGGTCACATCCCCGTCCGCAGAAGCGGTGAATCCGGTGAACATCGTACAGGCCATAACACCTGCCAGCGTCATTGCAGCAAACTTTCTCCCAAAATTTTTCTTCATGTGAAACCCTCCTTAAAAATAATATCGTTTTTTATTATAGCCTCATGGCTTAATAAACTTTTTGGTTATCCCGCGTTCTTCGCGTCTTCCACTTTCAGAATCTTCTTTTTCTTCGCTCTTTCATTCAGAACCGCGTAGGAAATCAGCGCAATCATCAGCACCGCTCCCTGGACAATCGTCTGCACATCGATGGGAATGTTCAGCACGGTCAGCCCGCTGTTCAGCGTTGCAATGATCAGCGTTCCCAGGATCGTGCCCTTCATATCGCCGATTCCGCCGTTGATACTGGTTCCGCCCAGCACCACCACCGTAATGACTTTCAGGTTAAAATTCGTTCCCGCGTCATACTTAATGCTCGTAAATCTTCCAAGCCAGATAAAAGCCGCCAGCGCGCAGATCAGGCCTGCCAGCGCGTAAATCCCGATCAGGATCCGATCCGTCTTGATTCCCGCATATCTGGCCGCATTGGGATTCAGCCCAATGCTGTAAATCTTCCGCCCAAGGGTGGTTTTCGAAAGCACATAAACGAAAATCACCGCCAGCAGAATATAAAGCCAAATCTGAATCGGAAGTCCGAGAACCACCGTATTTCCCATAAAAGCCGCGAAGGGATAGGCATAAATGCTGTCGCCCCTGGTAATTCCACGCGCCAGCCCCAGGTACAGATACATCGTTGCCAGCGTTGTCACCATCGGCGTAATCTTCACTTTCGCAATCAGCAGGCCGTTCAGAATCCCGCATAACACGCCGACCAGCAAAGTCACCAGAACCGCAGCCACATCTCCTGCTGCCGTCGCCGCCATCCCGCCAAGCATACAGGACAAAACCATAATATTTCCTACTGAAAGATCGATCCCGCCCGTAATGATGATCAGCGTCATCGGCAGTGCAACCATTCCGATTTCAATGATATTGCGCAGCATAACCGAAATTAAATAATTCGGCTTCAGAAAATTCGGCGCCTTGATTGCAATAAACCCGAACAAAATCAGCCAGATCAGAAACAGCGCCGCATTGAAAGAAAATTTCCATCTCTTTTTCGTCATGAAACGCCACCTCCTGTCTGCAATTTTTGTCCTGCCGGAACAACCCGTTTCCTCTTCCGGTTTCTGGATGCGCTCACCACCACCGAAATCAGGATAATGGCTCCCTTTACCGCATCCGCCCAGTTCGGGCTGATTCCCAGGAAGTTAATAGCCGGAGCCACGATTGCCAGGATAAACGCGCCGATCACCGTACCGATCAGTTTTCCGGAACCGCCTGAGGAGCTGGTTCCGCCCAGTACCACGGCCGCGATAAACGTCATTTCCATACCGGTTCCCATAGTCGTGGTCACACGCTGTCCGGCCGTGGCGACGATCAGCGCCGTAATTCCGAACAATGCGCCCGCAATCGTGTAAGAGAGAACGACAGTCCGGTCTACATTGATTCCCGCCAGCCTTGCGCCGTTTCGGTTATTCCCGATCGCATACAGTTTTTTCACGAATCTGGAATACTTGGTAAAGAGCAGGAAAAATACCGTCACAATCAGGCAGATCAAAACGCTCGCCGGAACTACTCCGAAAATCTTCGCCTTAAACGCCAGCCAGGTAAAGCTCGCCGGAAGGTCGTAAATCGAACCTTCCACAGTCAGCGGCAGTACCCCCTGGAAAATCTGGGTCGTCGCCAGCGTCGCTACAATCGCCGGAATCTTCAGGCCCGTAATAAACAGTCCGTTTAAGGTACTCAAAAGCGCCCCTAAAATCATTGCCGCAACCAGCAGTCCCGCAAAGGGCACTCCCATTTTTCCAATGGCCGCACAGGCCAGCGCCACCACCGAAATCAGCGCCCCGGTGGATACGTCAATATTTCCGGTCAGGATAATCAGGTTCATGCCAATGGCCGAAATCAGAATATAACTGAAGGAGTTCAGAATACTCATGATATTGTTCAGCGTATAAAATCCCGGCGCCAGCACGGCCAGCAGCAGCATGATCACCACCAGAAAACAGAACAGGTAAAATTCCTTGGTCATAAAATTCTTTTTCGTTTTCATGCTCCCACCCCCTTTTTCGATTCGAGGGCAACGGAAAGAATCGCTTCCTGTGTCGCCTCTTCCCGGTCAAAACATCCCGCAATGGAACCGTCCTTCATCACATAAATCCGGTCGCACATTCCCAAAAGTTCCGGCAGTTCCGAGGAAACCATGATAATCGTCAGCCCCTGTCCGGTCAGTTCGCTGATAATCTTGTGAATCTCCGACTTGGCGTTTACATCCACGCCTCTGGTGGGTTCGTCCAGAAGCAACAGCTTCGGCTTCAGCGCCAGCGCCCTGGATACGGACACCTTCTGCTGATTCCCTCCGGACAGATTCGCAACCAGGAATTCCCCGTCCGGCGCTTTAATCCCGACTTCCCGAATATAGGTTTCCCCCAGCTCCTTTTCCTTCCTGATATCCAGAAAATCCAGCTGCTTTTTCAGCTTCTTTAACTGGGGAAGGGAGATATTCTTCTCAACGGACATGTCCACGATCAGCCCATATTTTCCTCTGTCCTCCGAAACGTATACAATTCCGTGTTCCATCGCCTCTTCGTAATTGTGAATCTCGATTTCCTGTCCTTCCAGATACAGTTTCCCGGCCGCCTTTCCGGTCAGCCCGCAGATGGACTCCATCAATTCTGTACGCCCCGCTCCCGCAAGGCCCGAAAATCCAAGAATCTCGCCTTTTTTCACGAAAAAGCTGATATCTTCCAGAAATCCTTCGTCGTAATAGTGCTCGGCCCGGAACAGCTCGCCGCCGATTTTCGTATTTGCTTTCGGATAATAGCTCCCCATTTTCCGCCCGACCATATCCGCTACAAGCTCATCTTTATTCGTCTCTTTCACGTCTTTCGTGGAAATGTACTGCCCGTCCCGGATCACCGTCACCCGGTCGCAAATCTCGAAAATTTCCTCCAGCCGGTGGCTGATATAGACAATTCCCAGCCCTTCCCGCTTCAGATTTTCGATGATCTGGAACAGCGCCGTCACTTCCCGCTGGGTCAGTGAGGCCGTCGGCTCGTCAAAAATCAGGATATTCGCCTGAAAAGTCAGAGCCTTGGCAATCTCCACCATCTGTTTCTGCGCCATTCCCAGGCTTTTCACCTGTGCATCCAGGTCGATCTTCGTATTCAGCCTTTTGAAAATTTCTTCTGCTTTCTGTTTCATCGCTCCATAGTCGATCACGGAAAACGGGCCGATTTTTTTCATCATCTCGTGCCCCAGATAGAGGTTATCCAGAACGGTCATCTCTTCAAAAAGACTGGTTTCCTGAAAAATAATTGAGACGCCTTTTCCGTAGGCCTCCAGCGGATTGGAAAACTTTTCTTCTTTTCCGTTCACGATCATGGTTCCGCTGTCCGGCTTATGGACGCCGCACACCACTTTCATCAGGGTGGATTTTCCAGCTCCGTTTTCTCCGCAGATCGCATGCACTTCGCCGCTTCTCAGTTGAAAATCGATTCCGCTTAAAGCCTTTACGCCAGGAAACGTTTTTACAATGTTTTTCAATTCCAAAATCGTTTCGGCCATTGCATCACCTCCATATCTCCGTCTTGACTGTCTCTATTTTAAAGAAATTTTGTCTGAGAAAACATGGAATATACAAATCAAAATATGGAAATATTGATATATAAAAAATGCTGCCTGTAAATTTAGACAGCATTTTTGCATTTTTTACTTAATATCCGCGCCGGCCTGCTTCATGCATTCCGCAAGCCGCTGAATATAATACCGGTACAGCTCCAGAGGTGCGGAGGGCGGCACCTGATGATCGGCCCCCGGAATGTAACCGCCTCCCCGGATAACCGGCAGAATCCGGTCGAACTCCCGGTCGATGGCCTCTTTTCCTTCCTGAATCCGCAGCTTGTTATAGCCGCCGATAAATTTCAGCGTCGGGAATTCCTCCCGTACTTTTACAATGTTCATCCCCGCATTCACATCCATCGGCAGGAATCCGTCCACTCCCGCCGCCATAAAATGCGGAATCAGCTTCGAAAATTCCCCGTCCGTATCCACGAACACATTTCCGACCCCTCTGGCCTTCATTTCCGGGATAATCTGACGGTAATAATCGCCCACGAATTCATTAAAGCAGTCCGGCGAAATCATCGGCCCGTTCTTCCCGCTCAGATCTTCCATGAAGTAGACCACATCCGGCTGAAGAATGTCGATAACCTTCAGCATTTTTTCCTGATAGACCTTCAGGATATAGTCGTTGATGCTGTGCAGAAGATCCGGTTCATCGTAAAATGCATAGAGCACCGGCTCGAATCCCATCAGTTCCCGCGGCGTCCAGAAAAATCCTTCCAGATTCAGCCGGATTGAGTAATCGCCCCGGTCATGAGCTTCCTTCAGCGGCCCGTAAGCTTCCTGAATCGCTTCGTCCGTAAAGCCCTCCAGCTCCCGGTCGCCCCGCTCCATCAGACGCTTCCAGTCATCTTCACATTCCACGATCTGTTTATATTCCAGATCCAGTTCCGAACCCGCTTTCCGAATGAGCTGTCTTCCGTATACATCCTGTTTTAACGTATATTCCGGCTTCACCTCAATGATTTTTTCCTCAAATCTGCGGAACGGCAGGACAAAATGAATCCGTCTGACCGGGTCGAATCCCAGGTACTGTTCATACTCCATGACCCCCTGGGCCCAGTTTACCGGAAAATACTTTTCCTGCTGGTTGGCCTTGTTTCCGACAATATCGTTCGTAATATCCTTCGCGCCGTCCGCGATCTCAGCCGGAATGCCCTCGCCTTTATACCGCTGTGTCGTCAGCACCCACGGATAAAACGTCTCTTCCACAGACCCTCTGTCCACCGGTTTTTCAAAATCCAGCGTTCTCCGCTCCCTCTCACGGTTTGTTATCATATCCAACGCCTCCTTATCCACTTTTTTCTTCAGTGTAATAAAGATTCCCGTCTGATTGAATATAAAATCCAAACCGGATTATATAAAATTCAAAACCGGCTGCGGTATTCCCTTGGCGTGCAGCCCACAATATTCTTAAAAACCTTGCTGAAATAAAACTGGTCGGAAAAGCCCAGCGCGCTGGCAATCTCCCCGATCAGATAATCATCCTTGCGCATCAGAAGCGTCTTCGCCTTCTCCACCTTGCAGCGGATCAGGTATTCGTTATACGTGCAGTTTTTCTGTTTTTTAAAAATCTTGCTGAGGTAGGGCTGACTGATGTGGAACCGGTTGCAGATGGTCACAATGCTGTTGTCCCCGGCAATATTCTGATCCACATATTCACAGATCTGCATCACCAGTTCGTCCGCCGAAACCTTCGCCTTTGGCAGATTCAGGTTCTTATCCGCATTTTCATTCAGGATTTTCCGTATCCGGATAAACAATTCCTCTACCTTTCCCGCCTCCACGGGCTTCAGCAGATAATCCAGCGCCCCCTGTGTAAACGCGTCGTGGACATAGTCGAAATCCGCATACCCGCTGACCGCCACACAGGCCGTATTTTTCTCTTTCTGGTTAATATACTCGATCAGGGCAATGCCGGATTCTCCGGGCATCTTGATATCCGTCAGCACCACGTCCGGCTCCAGCTCGTCATACAGACGCACCGCCTGCTTTACCCCATAGGCCTCCCCGACAATCTCAAAGTCGGCCAGCTTCCGGATGGCCCGCCTTTCCATCGCCAGAACCGCCGGCTCATCGTCTACAATCAGCACCTTGAACACCTTACTCATCCCCTATCTGTAATCCCTGATATGAATTTTAATGACAATGGTGGTTCCATCTTCGTCGTTGCTGTTCGTCAATTGATAGGAAAAATTTTCTCCGAAGAAAATGGCCAGCCGGATCAGGGTTCCGCTCAATCCCATGCCGCCGATCTGGATCTGGTCGGAAATCTGTTCCAAAGACTCGGTGTCGTGAATCCCATCCAGGCGCTTCCGGATCGTTTCCACCGCTTCCTCCGAGATGCCGCATCCGTTATCTTTCACTTCCAGGATCAGTTCGTCGCCCACCAGCACCACATAAATTTTAATCACAACAACTTCGGTTTCCAGCAGGCTGTATTTTATCCCGTTTTCTGCCAAAGGCTGAAGTGTCAGCTTCGGGATCACGAAATAGCTTGCTTCTTCATCCGCAATGATTTCGTATTCCAGCCGCTGGCGGTAACGGGTCTTCATGACGGACATATAGGCGTTCAGATTCCGGATTTCTTCCTGTACCGTCACTTCCGAAGTAGTATAATCCGAAGAGTACCGCAGGATATCCGACAAATCATAGCACGCTTCGGCCGCGGCCTCCGCATTTCCTTCCTCGCACATATTTGCAATCCCGCCCAGGGTATTATACAGAAAATGCGGGCTGATTTCCGACTGCAAAATGCTGAACAGGGTCTTCGTCTGAACATTTTTCAGCTTTTCCTGCCGTTCGCTGGCGTCCTTCAGACGCTGAAGCATCTCTTCATAGGTCTGTGTCAGAACCGCTGTTTCGTAGTCTTTCGCCTTCACATCCAGCTTACTTTCGAAATGGCTTAAATCCTGCTTCGACATATGGTCCACCAGACGGTTGATCGGCGTAAAAATCCGCCGGGTCATCAGGATAATAAAGCCCAGCGTCAGAGCCAGCAGCGCCGCCGCCACGATCAGCATGCCCTGAATCACCTGGCGCATCATCTGATGGAGAGGGGTCTTATCCAGAATGAAAACGCCCCGTCCCTGATAATAATTCGAAAATACCGTACAGACAATGGAGTCCGGAAAGTCCTTGATCTTCGAATACTCTTTTGTTCTCTGGGCCATTTCCGAAAGGGTTTCCTCCGAAATATCCTCGGAATTCTGAAAGAAAACTTCATCCTCATCTCCCATGAAAACAATTACTTTCAGCGGATAACCATTCTGCACCAGATTGCAGATTTCCTCCATGTAGAACACATTCTGCTGGACTTCCACATAGCCGATAATCTCCGCCGTACTGTTTTTGATGGGCTTAATTTCCGAAAGAACGCGGCCTTCGCTTTCCACATTCCAGAAATCCGGGCTCGGCCCCTGAAAGACTCTGGTATTCTGCATGTTGAGCTGATAATTTTCCTGAATATACCGGATTTTCTCTTTCAGGCTCTCTTCCTCAAAATTTACGATTCCCGTGCAGTAATAATTTCCGGCGTCGTCGAAGGCGGCTACCCGGCGGATATCGCTTTTATTTTTATAGGCATTGATCAGGGTCTGCCGGATGATCTGCGTATTTTCTTCGGTTTTCTCTTCCAGATTTGCCTGCCAGGCTTCCATGAACTGGCTGTCTGCCAGCACGTCGACGGCTGTCTGTTCCATGCTGGTCAGCTTGCTGTCGATCTGAACCATGGTCACTTCGGAAAGCTGGCGCAGGTTGCCCGTGTTTTCCGTGTAAATATAGTGTTCATTATATCGGACGTACACGACGGCTGTAATTCCGATCAGAATAACAAGCAGCCCGGCGTAAATTAACGCCAGGCGATTGCTCATTTTCATTCTTTTCGGAACGTTGTTTTTCATTTTCCAAGCCTCTGAATCCACTTCACGGACAGCTCCATCCATCCCGTGTTATCCGGCACATTCTGTTCTTCCAGGTTACTCGTCATTTCCCTGCACAGGGACAGCCCATGTCCGCCCCGCTCATAAATATGCAGTTCGAACGGAATCCCATGCTTCCGCAGCGCCGCCGCATAAAACAGGCTGTTCTCCACCGGAACCGTATCGTCCTCCTGCGTATGCCATAAAAACGCCGGAACCGTATCAGCGCTCACCTGCTTTTCCAAGGACAGCGCCTCCCTGGCTTCCTCCGAAGAGTTCTCCCCAAGCAGGTTCGTCCGCGAGCCCTCATGCGTAAACTCGCCCATCGTAATCACCGGATAGCACAAAATCATCCCATTCGGCTTCCAGTCCTGGGAATCGCCAAAGGCCTCATGGAATACCGGCCGGTTCCAGAGCGTCCCCAGGCTCCCTGCCAGGTGTCCACCCGCCGAAAATCCCAAGATCACGATCTTCTCCGGATCGATAAACCATTCCTCCGCATGCGCTCTGACCAAAGCCACCGCTTCCGCCAGCTCCAGCGCCGCCGTCGGGAACGGATCCGGGGATGCGCTGTACTGCAACACAAACGCATTGATATTCTGCGCCAGATACTGTAAAGCCACCGGCTCCGCCTCCCGGTCCGACTTTGCATGATACCCGCCCCCCGGACAGATGATCACCGCCGGACGCTTCTCCTTCAGCGGAATCTCCGGAGAGGTATCCAGCACGTAGGCATAGAGCTTCGGCTGATAATGTTCGCTTTTCTTTAAGTCAAATTCCAGATATTTCATGGGTACTTCCTCCTAATCGTGAAAAAGATTTATTTACACTGATAAAACACATGGCTCATGATAATGCGGGATCAAAGAATCATGCGTCAGAAATTTCAAACCGTCTGCTTTCGCCTGAGACAGCATGATCCGGTCAAAAGGATCATTGTGCGGCGGGGCATCCTCCGGTCTTGTAAGCGTATCCAACTCATAAACATGCCTGTCCGAAACCGGAAGCATTTCAAACCCGGAAGCCTGACATTTTTCAGAAAGTCCGCGGCCATCGATACGCATTTTATCCGGCCGTGCCTTATGTTTTATCGCAATCTCCCATATGGAAGCGGTGCTGTAATAAATCTGATTTTCCTCGTCTTCAATAATTTTTCTGGCTTGTTCCGGTAATTTACTGCTATTTTCCAGGGCCCATAAAATAATATGCGTATCTAACAGAACCTTCATCCCATCACTCCAAACATCTTTGCGATTTCTTCGTTATACTCGTCGATGTCATAATCTTCCGCATACAATTCCTCGCCTTCCGCGATTCCAATTCTCTTTGCGGCTTTTTTCCTGGAGTCCTGAGCAGCTTCCACAGACGCTTTATTTTGCGGCTGTATAAAAATCTGCATGAATTTTACCAGTACTTTCAGATTTTCCTCTGACATTTCCTCAATAATCTCCATTGCCTGTTCCTGCAATTCTGACATATACATACCACCTTTCCTGAGCCGGAAACCGCGATTCCTTTTTACTTCTTCACAAACCTCTGATAAATATACTCATTCGCCTCTTTCTCCTGCGTATCGTTAAGCGGTTCCAGCACCACGCCTTCCCCATACTTCCTCTCCAACGCCTTCCCCAGCAAATAATCACAAAGCTGCGGATTCTTCGGCAAAAGCGGCCCATGAATATAAGTCCCAATCACATTCTTATAAACGACCCCCTCATACCCGCTCTCCCCGGTATTTCCGGAACCATAGAGCACCTTCCCCAAAGGCTTGTTCTCTCCAATAAACGTCCGCCCCCCATGATTCTCAAACCCCACAACCGGCATCTCAAACAACTCACTCTGAATCACAATATTGTCAATCAGCCTCCCCGGCTTCTGCTCCGTATACAAATCCACCAGCTCCAGCCCGGTAATCATCCCATCATCCGTCTGATAATACTTCCCCAGAAGCTGATACCCCCCGCAGACCGCCAGCACCACGCCGCCGTCCTCCACATACGCCTTAAAATCCTTCTGAATCTCCTTCAATTTCGAACAGACAATCATCTGCTCCCTGTCCGAACCGCCGCCCATCAGCACAATGTCCAGCTCGCCGAAATCAATGGCATCCTCCAGCTGATATTCCTTCACCTCAGCCTCGAATCCCCGCCATTCCAGCCGTTTCACCATACACTGAATATTGCCCCGGTCGCCGTACAGGTTCAAAAGATCCGGGTACAGATGCCCGATCGTCAGTTTTTTACCCATGGCGCTCCCCCTCGATCTTCTTCAGAATGTTATGGGTACTGTAAAGCCCCGTATAATTCACCAGCACATACAGATTCCCAACGCCATTTTCCAGCTTCCGGCGAATCGCCTTCTCCACATCCGGCTCCAGCTCCGACGGAATGTCCACATACTTCAGCCGCAGCCGCATATCCTGACAACGAATGCCGCTGACCGTGATCGAACTGGCGTTAATATCCCGAAACCGGTCAAAATCCACATCCCACAACCACGAAATATCCGTCCCGTCCTGGTCATTGTCATTAATCAGCACAATGATATCCTTAGGCGCCGGGTCCTCCATCACCGCCGAAATATTCTGGTTAAATCCCGCCGGATTCTTCGCCAGATTCAGGATCACATCCGTTTTCCCGATCTTAAAATGCTCATTCCGGCCATTCTGCGGATTATAATCCTTCAAAACCTTGTTAAAATTCTTCAGCACCAGCCCGGCCGTGCGGCCCCCCGCATAGGCGGCCAGAATATTGTAAATATTATAAAAACCCCGGTAATTCGCCTGAATCCTGCGGCCTTCCACCTTAAACGCCAGGCTCTGGCCCGCCTTCACATCCACGGCGTCGAAATCGATCCCCGGCCTGCGGAACCCGCACTTCGGGCAATAATAATCCCCAAGCTGGCTGTAGTGGTAAAAACGGTACGCCATCTTTTCCCCGCACCGCTTACAGAACTGCCCTTCCCGGATCTCCTTCGAATCCTTGTCTTCTTCAAAATACTGCTTGCTGATTCCGTAAGTCACATACTCATTTCCGCTGTCCATAGCCAGAAACGTCGACAGGGAATCGTCCGCATTCACCACCACGACCATATCCGGCGCCATCTGCATGGCCTTTTTCAGAAGATTCATCGTAATGTCAATCTCCCCGTAGCGGTCAAGCTGATCCCTGAACAGATTCGTCAGAATCATAAAATCCGGCTTAAAGTAGGGAAATACCCGAACCGTCGACGCCTCGTCGATCTCAATGCAGGCATAATCCGCATCAATGTTTCCCCTCCGGTCAGCCGCCAGCACAAAAGCCGACACCACGCCGTTTAACATATTCGACCCGGTACGGTTACAGATCACCTTTTTCCCCTCGGACTCCAGCGCCGCGCACAGCAGGTTATTCGTCGTAGTCTTTCCATTCGTTCCGCAGACCACAAAAATCGGCCCCCGGACCTCCTCTGCCAGTTCCGTTAAAATATTCGGGCAGATGAGCAGCGCTGCCTTCCCGGCCAGGGTCACCCCCTGTCTCCCGGTCAGGCGGCAGGCGGTTCCAATCGCTTTTGCCGCCCATACCGCCAGAATTCTACGCAGATCCTTTATCATTCTTTCGCTTCTTCTCCCGGTTCTTCCTTCCTGTCCTTGGCCTCATCTTCCGCCTGCGGTTCCTCCTGCCCCTCTTCGGGCTTTTCCTCGATCTCCCGCACCTTCGCAATACTGGCCACGGACACATTTTCGTCCAGATTCATCAGTTTCACGCCGGAAGTCACTCTTCCCAGCACCGAAATGTCGCTGCAGCTCATCCGGATAATGATTCCCTCGGTGTTGATCATCATCACCTCATGATCCATGTTCACAGCCTTCACGCCAATGACATTTCCGGTCTTCTCCATGATCTTATAGCACTTCACGCCCTTGCCGCCCCGGATCTGCGGAGTGAATTCACTGACAGCCGTCAGTTTCCCCATTCCTTTTTCCGAAACGATCAGAAGGTATTCGCCCTGGGCGTCGAGCTGCATGCCGATCACCTCATCGCCGTCCTGCAGGCTCATGCCGATAACACCCATGGAAACGCGGCCCGTACTGCGCACATCCGTCTCATGGAACCGGATACACTGGCCGTACTTCGTCACCATCAGAATATCCTTCGTGTCGTCCGTGTACTTCACTTCGATCAATTCGTCGTCCTCCCGCAGGCTGATGGCCGCCAGCCCGGTCTTCCGGACGTTCATATATTCTTCCACCGGCGTCTTTTTCACGATGCCGTTCTTCGTAGCCATGAACAGATAATAGCCCTTCCGGTAATCCGTCATCGGGATCATGGCCGTGATCCGCTCTTCCGGCGCAAGCTGGATCAGGTTCACAATCGCCGTTCCCCTCGCGGTGCGTCCGGCTTCCGGAATCTCGTAAGCCTTGATCCGGTACACCTTACCGGTATTCGTAAAGAACAGCAGGTAATTGTGGGTATTGGTCATCATCATTTCTTCGATGTAATCGTCTTCGATGGTCTGCATGCCCTTAATGCCCTTGCCGCCCCGGTTCTGGCTCTTGAAATTATCGATGGTCATCCGCTTAATATAGCCCAGCTTCGTCATCGTAATGATCACATTTTCCCGCGGAATCAGGTCTTCCGTGGAAATATCGTAAACGTCGATGCCAATGCTGGTTCTCCGGTCGTCGCCGTATTTATCCCGGATCACGATCAGTTCGTCGCGGATTACGCCGAGGAGCAGATTTTCATCCGCCAGGATCGCCTTCAATTCCTCGATGCGCGCCATCAGCTCCTTGTATTCCCCTTCCAGCTTCTCCCGTTCCAAACCGGTCAGCGTCCGCAGGCGCATGTCCACGATGGCCTGGGCCTGGGCGTCCGAAAGGCCGAACCGTGCGATCAGCCCTTCCTTGGCAAGCTGGGTATTCTGGGAACCCCGGATGATCTGAATCACTTCGTCGATGTTGTCCAGGGCAATGAGCAGGCCTTCCAAAATGTGCGCCCGTTCCTCCGCCTTGTTCAGCTCATACTTCAGCCTTCTTGTAACCACATCCTCCTGATGGCGGATGTAATGCTGCAAAATGTCCAGAAGACTCATGATCTTCGGCTCATTGTTCACCAAAGCCAGCATGATCACGCCAAACGTATCCTGAAGCTGGGTATGTTTATAAAGCTGATTTAAGACAACGCTTGCATTCACATCTCTTCTCAGCTCAATGTTAATCCGCATGCCCTCCCGGCTGGACTCGTCCGTGATGGCCGTAATGCCATCGATCTTTTTGTCCCGGACAAGCTCCGCCATCTTTTCGATGAGCCTTGCTTTATTTACCATGTAGGGCAGCTCGGAAACCAGAATCCGGCTCTTTCCGTTTGGCATGGACTCGATCTCCGTCACCGCGCGCACCCGGATTTTTCCCCGGCCGGTGCGGTAGGCCTCCTCAATGCCCCTGGTTCCCAGAATCTGGGCCCCGGTGGGGAAGTCCGGCCCTTTGATAATATTTAAAATTTCTTCGATTTCGGTGGCGCGTCCCTCTTCGATGCGGTTCTCAATGATTTTTAACACGCCGTTGATCACTTCCCGCAGATTGTGCGGCGGAATGTTCGTCGCCATCCCGACCGCGATTCCGGAACTGCCGTTTACCAGCAGGTTCGGGAAACGGGAAGGCAGAACCGTCGGTTCCTTTTCCGTCTCGTCGAAGTTCGGTACGAAATCCACGGTATTTTTATTAATGTCAGCCAGCATCTCCATGGAGATTTTGCTGAGCCTGGCTTCTGTGTATCGCATGGCCGCCGCGCCGTCCCCGTCCACGGAACCGAAGTTCCCATGGCCGTCCACCAGCGGATAGCGGAAATTCCATTCCTGGGCCATATTGACCAACGCCCCGTAAATGGAGCTGTCCCCGTGGGGATGGTATTTACCCATGGTGTCGCCGACGATACGGGCGCATTTCCTGTGCGGCTTATCCGGACCGTTGTTCAGCTCGATCATGGAGTAGAGCACTCTTCGCTGCACGGGCTTCAGTCCGTCTCGAACATCCGGAAGAGCACGCTGGGCAATAACGCTCATGGCATAATCGATATACGATTCTTCCATGGTCTTTTTCAGATCGACCTCATGGATTTTATCAAAAACATTGTCTTCCACGGCTTTTCCTCCTAAATGTCAAGATTCTTTACAAACTTCGCGTTCTCTTCAATGAACTCCCGGCGGGGTTCCACCTGGTCGCCCATCAGGGTCGTAAACGTCACATCCAGTTCCGACGCGGAGTCCTCATCCATGTTTACCCGCAGGAGGATTCTCCGTTCGGGGTCCATGGTGGTTTCCCAGAGCTGTTCCGCATCCATCTCACCCAGACCTTTGTAGCGCTGGATCTTATTATTCTGGTCGCGGCCGATTTCCGACAAAATCTGGTTCAGTTCCGGATCGCTGTAGGCGTACCAGACCTTTTTGTTCCGCTCGATCTTATAAAGGGGCGGCTGTGCCAGGTACACATATCCCTGCTTGATCAATTCCGGCATAAATCTATATAAAAATGTCAGGAGCAATGTACTGATATGCGCGCCGTCTACATCGGCATCGGTCATAATAATAATCTTGTGATAACGCAGTTTCGTAATATCGAAATCGTCATGAATGCCCGTCCCGAAGGCGGTAATCATGGCCTTGATCTCCGCGTTCCCATAAATTTTATCCAGGCGGGCTTTTTCCACGTTCAAAATCTTACCGCGCAGGGGCAGGATGGCCTGGGTCGCCCGGCTTCTGGCCGTTTTCGCGGAACCGCCTGCCGAATCTCCCTCTACGATGTAGATCTCACAGTTTTTCGGGTCTTTGTCCGAACAGTCCGCCAGTTTTCCCGGCAGGGAGAGTCCGTCCAGGGCGGACTTTCTGCGGGTCAGATCCCGCGCTTTTCTGGCTGCTTCCCTTGCCCGCTGGGCGAGGATGGATTTTTCCAGGATCAGCTTCGCTACCTGGGGATGCTGCTCCAGATAAATCATCAGTTGTTCGGAGACAACGCTGTCCACCGCGCCTCTGGCCTCACTGTTTCCAAGCTTCTGCTTCGTCTGGCCCTCGAACTGCGGGTTCTCGATTTTTACGCTGACGACAACGGTCAGCCCTTCCCGGATATCTTCCCCGGAAAGGCTCTCCGTCTCTTTCACCATCTTGTTTGTTTTTGCATATGCATTAAAAGTCTTGGTAATTGCATTTTTGAACCCGGTCAGGTGGGTGCCGCCCTCCGGGGTGTTAATGTTATTTACAAAGCTGTAAGCGCCTTCGTTATACGCATCATTGTGCTGCAAAGCCACTTCCACGTAAATCCCGTCCCGCATCCCTTCGCAGTAAATCACGTCCGGATACAGAGGGGTTTTTCCTTTATTCAGGTAGGTGACAAATTCTTTAATGCCGCCTTCGTAGTGGAAGACTTTTTCATTGACTTCATCCCCGCGCTCGTCCCGGAGGATAATCCGCACGTTTTTGGTCAGAAACGCCATTTCCCGCAGGCGCTGCTTCAGGATATTGAATTCAAATTCGGTCGTTTCCTGGAAAATTTCTTTATCCGGCAGGAAGGTGATCGTCGTCCCTGTCTTTCCCGGTTCGCAGTCCCCCACAATTTTCAGCGGATAGCAGACCTTCCCCCGCTCATAGCGCTGCTGGTAAATCTTCCCTTCATGGTAAATCTGAACTTCCAGCCATTCGGACAATGCGTTTACAACCGAAGCGCCTACGCCGTGCAGGCCTCCGGACACTTTATAGCCGCCGCCTCCGAATTTTCCGCCCGCATGCAGAACCGTGAAGACAACCTCCACGGCCGGAAGGCCGGCTTTATGGTTAATTCCTACCGGAATCCCACGGCCATTATCCACAACCGTAATGGAATTCCCTTCATTGATCGTCACACGAATCGTATCACAATAACCTGCCAGTGCCTCATCCACCGAATTGTCGACGATTTCGTACACCAGATGGTGGAGTCCTCTGGCAGAGGTGCTGCCGATATACATGCCTGGTCTTTTGCGTACTGCTTCCAATCCTTCCAGAATCTGAATCTGATCCGCTCCATATTCTGCATTTTGTTGTTCTGTACCCATTCCAAACCTCCTTGTCATTCTTTTACGATTCCGTCTCTCACCCGAAATACACGGTTTAATTCAAATTGATTTTCTACAAAATCGTCTATCCCCGTACAGGTGATAAGCGTCTGTATCTGATCAAGACTGTCTAATAAATAGTGTTGCCGTTTCCGGTCTAATTCAGACAAAACATCATCCAGCAAAAGCACCGGGCTGTCATGGATTTCCTGCTTGACCAGCTCGATTTCCGCCAGCTTCAGCGACAAAGCCGCTGTCCGCTGCTGGCCCTGGGAGCCGAATTTCCGGATATCGACCCCGTTTACCTGAAAACAGAGGTCATCCCGGTGGGGGCCCGTCTGGGTGGTCTTCATGCGGATGTCCCGTTCCCGGCTTTCCGCAAGCTTTCGCTCCAATGCTTCCTCCGAAACATTTTCCTCGTAGCTGATGCAGATTTCTTCTATGCCGCCGGTCAGTTTTTTATGTACTTCCGAGAGGATTCCGTTCAGCCGTTCCACAAAGGCCGCCCGCTCCCGGATCACTTTTTTCCCAAACTCCACCATCTGTAAATCCCAGATTTCCAGGGTGTCCAGATATTCCGGACGCCAGACGGCGTCTTTTAGGAGTTTATTCCTCTGGTTCAGGATTTTGTTATAGTTCGATAAATGATATAAATAGACCTTACTGAGCTGGGACAGCTCCAGATCCAGAAAGCGCCTGCGTTCCGAAGGCCCGTTTTTGATGATGTTTAAGTCCTCCGGCGAAAAAAAGATAAAGTTTCCGATCCCCAGAAGCTCGCTGGCCCTGCGGATCGGGACGCCGTTTATGGCAATGCCCTTGGCCTTGTTTTTCCGAAGGTGCATATCGATTTTGTATAAAATTTTGTTTTTCCGAAGCGCCATGCAAATATGGGCTTCTTCCCGGTCAAATTTGATCATCTCCCGGTCTTTGCTGCCTTTGTGGGATTTCGTGGTGCCGCAAAGATAGATGGATTCCAGGATGTTGGTCTTTCCCTGGGCATTGTCCCCGTGGAAAAGGTTCGTTCCGGGATCCAGGGTCAGATCCAGGGTTTCGTAGTTCCGGAAATGTTCCAGCTTCAAGGATTCGATTACCATGTTGTTTACCAGTTACTTTTCAATTTTTATGGTTTCGCCGTTATATTCTACCAGGTCTCCGTCGTGGAGTTTTTTTCCACGCTGGAGTTCGGTTTCGCCGTTTACTTTCACAAGGCCGTCCTGAATGGCGAACTTGGCATCCACGCCGGATTCACAGAGGCCCGCGGCTTTTAAGGCCTGGCCCAGTTTGATGTATTCTTCTCGCAGTTTGATGATTTCCATGGTCGTTTCCCTTCTTATGCGGTAAAGTTTACCGGTAAAATCAGGTAGATATAAGATTCTTTCTGATCCCGGATGAAGCAGGGGGCTTTTGGATTTACCAGGTAAATGTCGATGGTTTCGTCGTCGATTACGCGCAATGCGTCGATTAAGAACTTCGGGTTAAAGCCGATTTTGATATCCCTGCCTTCTTTTTCGATGTCAATGTCTTCATCCATCGAGCCGATATCTGAATTTATCTTTAATTGCATATTATTTTCAGATATTGTAATAATAATTGGTTTTTTATCGCTTTCTTTTACGAGAAGCGTAGCGCGGTCGATACAGTTTAACAACTCACGCTTGTTAATCGTCACTTTGGTTTCGTAATCGCTGGAAAGCATCTGGTCGATGCGGAAGTATTCCCCTTCGATTAAGCGGGATACCACTACGGTTTCGTCGAATTCGAAGACGATGTGGTTGTCCGTGAAAAACAGATTTACCAGGTCTTCGGTTTCGCCGGACAGGATCTTGCTGACTTCGGTCAGGGTCTTTCCGGGAACGACCACTTTGCGTTTTTCATAGGATTCTTTCAGTTCGACGCGGCGGATGGAAATCCGGTGGCCGTCCAGGGAGACGACTTTCAGGATGTTGCCGCTGACTTCGAACAGTTCGCCGGTCATCATTTTATTGTTTTCATTGACAGCAATGGAGAATATGGTCTGCCGTACCAGTTCTTTTAAGGTAAACTGGGAAATGGTGATGCATTCCTGTTTTTCCACATAGGGCAGACAGGCGAAATCGTCGCCGGGTTTTCCCGAAATGCTGAATTTCGCTTTTTCGCAGGTGATCGTGGCCTGCATTTTGCTGTCGGTTTCAATGGTTACGTCGTTATCCGGCAGTTTTCGTACAATATCGGAAAAGATTTTCGCGTCGATGGCGATAATGCCTTTTTCTAATATCTGGCCTTCAACCTTCGTTTCGATCCCAAGTTCCATGTCATTTGTGGTGAATTTGATCTCTCCTGCGGACGCATCGATCAGGATGCATTCCAGGATCGGCATGGTGGTTTTCGATGGTACGGCCTTCATAACAATGTTTACGCTTTTTTGTAAATTATTTTTTGAACAGATCAGTTTCATGGTTTTTCAGTCTCCTTCGGCCAGCCGCCTTTAGATAAATATTAAAGAAAAGGTTCGTAGTCTCCGTCTTAGGGGGTGTGAATATGTGGATAAGTGCCAAATTCCCCGGATTTTTCAGGTTTTCCACCGTGGGATAAGAATGTGTATGAACCTTCTTTTTTTCCTTTTCCACTGTGGATGAATGTGGATAATTATCCACCGGGCGTCAGTTTTTTCTTAATAACTTCCACCGTATTCTTAAGTGTCTCGGACTGTGAGATCTCGTTTTCGATGGTTTTTACGCCATGCAGGACGGTGGTATGGTCTTTCTTTCCCATATAGACGCCGATCTGCTTTAACGGGACTTCGGTCAGGTGCCGGCAGAGGTACATGGCGATCTGTCTTGGCCTTACGATTTCGGAGTTCCGCTTGCTGCCTTTGATGTCTGCCGGGGTAATGCCGAAGTGTTCGGCTACGGTTTCGATGATCAGATCCGGGGTTACTTCCCGTTTTTCGTCCGGGGAGATGATATCCTGGAGTTCTTCTTCGGCCATCTGGATGGTGATTTCCTTCTTTTCCAGGCGGCTGCAGGCGATCAGCTTGTTCAGGGCCCCTTCCAGTTCCCGGATGTTTGATTTAATATTGGTAGCAATGTATTTGATGACTTCGTCGTCGATGGAATAGCCGTCCAGTTCTTCTTTTTTGCGCAGGATGGCCATACGGGTTTCGTAATCCGGCGAGGAAATATCGGCGATTAAGCCCCATTCGAAACGGGAACGGAGGCGTCCTTCCAGGGTCTGCATTTCTTTAGGCGGTTTATCAGACGAAATGATGATCTGCTTTTTCGCGCCGTGGAGGTCGTTAAATGTATGGAAAAATTCTTCCTGGGTGGACTCTTTTCCGATGATGAACTGGATATCGTCAATCAGAAGAACGTCGATATTCCGGTATTTTTCGCGGAATTTGCTCATGGCGGTATTGTTTCCGTTACGGATGGCTTCGATCAGCTCGTTGGTGAAGGATTCGCTGGTCACGTAAAGGACTTTGGCGTCCTGGTTCTTTTCCAGGATAAAATGTGCAATGGAATGCATCAGGTGGGTTTTTCCAAGTCCCACGTCCCCGTAGATAAACAGGGGGTTATAGGCTTCGCCGGGAGATTCGGCCACGGCGAGGGAAGCCGCATGGACCAACTGGTTATTGGGCCCTACGACGAAGGTATCAAAGGTATATTTGGGGTTTAAGTTCGCCTTTTCGATGCTGGCATTTAAGCCTGCGGGGGCGGCGGCCATCTTTTTTTCGCGCTGTTTGGCCTCTTCCGGCAGGATGAATTCGATATTGCAGTTAATGCCCGTGATTTCTGCAATGGCGACCTTAATCGGAAGGGTGTATTTTTTGCTGATGTAGTTTACGCCCATCTGCTCGGAGGGGACAAGAAGATAGAGGATGTTTCCGTCTTCCGTTTCATCGAAGCTGTGAACCTGAAGGGGTTTCAGCCAAGTGGTGAAGGATACATCCGTCAGTTCATGTTCTTCTTTCACAAGGGCGAGGATCTCTTCCCACTTTTGTATAATTGTTTCCATTGAACGAACTCCTTACTTTTTACATACAAAATAATGATTGCAGTATTTTCTTACATACAACCATCTTGTAAAGCCAATTTTCCTACAATAATATTAAACCAAAAATTCCGATTACGCAATGCCAAATTTCGGTTTTATGTGGATAAATCCTTGTCCACAGCCTTTTTTTGCCTCTGTGTATAACGAAAACCACAGTATCAACACCCGAAAAAGCCAGGAAAATCAAGGAATTTTGCAACCAGCCCATCCCTTTTACACAAGATATCCAGGAATTATCCACAAGTTATCCCCAAAATGTGGATAACTTTGTGAACAGTGTGAAAAACAGGCCTTTTTCGGTGGATTTTCTGGTGAATATAGCGGAATGACATGAAAAAAACCTTTGTTTTCCGGGATTTCTTATGTGGATGAAAAGGCTGTGGACAAGTGTGGATAAAGTTGTGGACGGAACACTTATCCACAGATGGATGTTGATTTCGGCGCAGGAAATCCACAGGGAGGGAATTTTTCATTCCGAAAGGAAAGAACATAAAAAAATTTTGGAAATTTTCGAAAAAAATAAAACCTGTGCTTGACTTTAAAGACCTTACCTAATATAATTGAAATGATGTTTTTAAGCGTTATGTTCGCTAGTTAATTATAGTACCACTTGATATAGATTGCATAGAAGGTGGGCAGCAAAGGAGGTGCCGGAAACATGAAAATGACATTTCAGCCGAAAAAAAGATCCAGAGCAAAAGTTCACGGATTCAGAGCCAGAATGAGCACAGCAAGCGGAAGAAAAGTTCTCGCTGCCAGAAGAGCAAAAGGAAGAAAAGTATTATCAGCATAGGCCGCAGATTTGTGGCCTTTTCTTCTCTTTGTCGATGTAACCGAATTTGAATAGGAATCTCTTATGAAATTTTCAGAATCCTTAAAAAAGAACAGAGATTTTCAGACCGTATACAAAAACGGAACTTCAAAGGCAAACCGGTATCTTGTCATGTACGTCAAAAAGAACGGGACGGACCGAAACCGGATCGGCATTTCCGTCAGCAAGAAGGTAGGGAACAGCGTCGTAAGGCACACCCTGACCCGCCTGATCCGTGAAAGCTACCGTTTAAATGAAGGAACGTTTCTTCCAGGTTATGATTTTGTAGTGATTGCCAGAGGTACGGCGAAAGGGAAGCGCTACGCGGAGATCGAAAGCGCGCTCCTGCATCTGGCCAGGCTTCATGGCATAATGGTAGATGAACATGAAAAAGATCTTAATCGCGTTGATTAAATTTTATAAAAAATATCTGTCTCCATTAAAAAGTACGAAATGTCCCTATATTCCAAGCTGTTCGCAGTACGGTCTGGAGGCTATCGAAAAGTACGGAGCATTAAAGGGGACTATTTTGGCGTGCTGGAGAATCCTCCGGTGCAATCCATTTTCAAAGGGCGGATATGATCCGGTTCCCTGAAAAAGAACTACGGAGCCGTAAGAAAGCTACGGTATTTAGGAGGAAATTATGTTATTAACGAAGAGCAACACCTTTATCATTGGCCCGGTTGCGACACTTCTCGGCATCATCATGAATGCCATCTTCATGTTCTGCAGCGGTGTATTTGGTATCCAAAACATTGGCCTTTGTATTATTCTGTTTACGATCGTTATCTATGCCCTGATGGTGCCGATGACCATCAAACAGCAGAAGTTTTCAAAACTGTCCGCCTACATGAATCCGGAAATCCAGCGGATTCAGAAGAAATATAATGGAAAACAGGATCAGGCTTCCATGATGAAAATGAACGAGGAAACCAAAGCCGTTTACGCGAAATACGGCGTTTCCCCCACCGGAAGCTGCCTCCCGATGCTGATCCAGTTCCCGATCCTGTTCGCCCTGTACCGCGTCATCTGGAATGTGCCCGCCTACGTAGACGGCGTAAAAGATGCCATGATGGGCCTGGTAAACCAGATCCTGGCCTTCGACGGCGCACAGGAGCTGCTGACCGACCTGGCTACCCAGAACCAGGTAAATTTCGAAAAACTGGGCTTTAACGCGAACAGCATTGTCGACACCCTTTATAAATTAAAACCGGCCGACTGGACAACCTTAAACGACCTGTTTCCGTCCCTGACGGACAGTATCCAGAGTACCCAGGAAACCCTGGACCGCATGAACTATTTCCTGGGACTGAATATTTCCGATACGCCGCTGAACATCATGATGACCGCCTTTAACGAGAAAAGCTGGCTTCTCGTCATCGGCGCCCTGATGATCCCGCTCCTGGCCGGTCTGACCCAGTGGCTGAATACGAAGCTGATGCCCCAGCAGGAAACCAGCAGTAACGATAACAGCACCATGACCAGCTCCCTGAAAATGATGAACAACATCATGCCGATCATGTCCATCGTCTTCTGCTTCACCCTGCCGACCGGTCTTGGTATCTACTGGATCGCCAGCGCCGTTGTCCGCAGCATCGTACAGATCATCACGAACAAGAGCATGGACAACATGGATATTGAAGCCCTGGTTGAGAAGAATCTGGAAAAAGAAAATCAGAAGCGTGCGAAACAGGGACTGCCCCCGCAGAAAGTCTCCGCCCAGGAGAAGGCCAGAATGACCGTAAAAGAGCCGGAAGATCCGGAGAAAAAGCAGATTGCGGACGAAGCGCGAAAGAAGAAGATTCAGGATTCCACCGAATACTATCAGAAGCATAGCGAGGCGAAGCCTGGAAGTATTGCAGCCAAAGCCAGAATGGTCGAGCAGTACAATGAGAAGAACAAAAAGAAATAGGAGGGTTTGATTATGGAATACATCAGAGTTTCAGCCAAAACGGTATCCGACGCGATTATCGAAGCAGCAATCCAGTTGGGAACCAGCAGCGATAACATCGAATATGAAGTTCTGGAAACCGGAAGTTCAGGCTTTTTCGGCTTTGGCAGCAAGCCGGCCGTCATCCGTGCCAGAAGAAAAGAACCGGCGGCTGAAGAGCTTTTTGAGGAAGAGATCAAAAAAGAAATCAAAGAACCCATCAACGTAAAACCATACCGGGAAAGCAGAGCCTTCCGGGAACGCTCCCGCGAGAAAAACAGAGACTATAACCGGGATTACCAGAAAGAGTCCAAAGCGCCGGCAAAAGAACCGGAGAAAAAGGAAAAAGAAGTCCGGGAATTCAAAGAATCTAAGGAAGTAAAAGAAGTTAAAGAAGTAAAAGAAATCAAAGAGCCGAAAGAAACGAAAGAAGTCAAAGAAGTCCGGGAAAACCGGGAGCCGGAAACCAGAAAACCGGCGGCGCCCAAGCCTCCGGTAAATAAAGAAGAGGCCATTGCCCGCGCAGAAGACTTCCTTGGAAAAACCCTGAAAGCCATGAATATGAACGTGAAGATCACCTGCACGTTTGACGACGACGATACCCTGAACATTGATCTCGACGGAGAAGATATGGGTATCCTGATCGGCAAGAGAGGGCAGACCCTGGATTCGATCCAGTATCTGACCAGCCTGGTCGTAAACAAAGGAAAGGCTTCCTATGTGCGCGTAAAGGTAGATACGGAAGACTACCGCAGACGCAGAAAAGAAACGCTGGAAAACCTGGCCAGAAACGTTGCGGCAAAAGTACGCAGAACCAGAAAGACCGTTTTCCTGGAGCCCATGAACCCCTACGAGCGGAGGATCATTCATTCCGCCCTTCAGGGAAATCCTTACGTATCGACTCACAGCGAAGGGGAAGAACCTTATCGGAAAGTAGTAGTTACCTTAAAGAAACAGCAGGACAGAGAACAGCGCTATTAAACCGTTTTGGAAACGAGAAAGCCGCCAAAAGCTCCATACGCGTATGGATGATTTGGTCTGCGCTTCGGGTTGCGCGAAATGTGCGTCGCTGGCGCACAGAGTTGTTGTTCACGTAAAATAGAAAAGGCCGCTGCAGGCAGCCGCGAATTTTCGCAGCGTCCTGTGGGGCCTTTTTTCGACAGGGGAAAAGACATGAAAAAAGACACCATTGCAGCCATTTCCACAGCCGTCAGCGAATCCGGGATCGGCATCATCCGGATCAGCGGCGAAGAAGCCTTTGCCGTCGCCGACCGGGTTTACCGCAGTCCGGGGAAGAAAAAAAGCCTCTCCGAACAGCCTACCCACACAATCCACTACGGCTATATTTACGATGGGGATAAGTTCGTCGATGAGGTACTGGTAATGTTGATGAGAGGTCCCCGAAGCTTCACCGCGGAAGATACGGTAGAGATCAATTGTCACGGCGGCGTGTATGCCATGAAGCAGGTGCTGGAAACCGTCGTCAAACACGGCGCAAGGCCTGCGGAACCGGGAGAATTTACGAAACGTGCCTTTTTAAACGGGCGTATCGACCTGTCCAGGGCCGAAGCGGTCATTGACGTGATACAGGCCAAGAATGAATATGCGCTAAAGAGCGCATTGGGCCAGTTACGCGGGGCAGTTCAGAAAAAAATCCGCGGCATCCGGGAAGAAATTCTGTATCAGATTGCGTTTATCGAATCGGCGCTGGACGATCCGGAGCACATCAGCCTGGAGGGCTATCCGGAGCAGTTGGAGGAGAAGAATCAGGGCTGGCTTCAGGAAATCGAAAAGCTGATCGCGAGTTCCGAGAACGGTAAAATCATGACCGAGGGCATTAAAACCGTGATCGTCGGGAAGCCGAACGCCGGAAAATCGTCCCTTTTGAATCTCCTTTCCGGAGAAGAGCGGGCCATTGTGACCGAAATCGCAGGAACGACCAGAGACATTCTGGAAGAGACGGTGAATATCCACGGAATCACGCTGCGGCTCATTGATACGGCAGGAATCCGCAATACCGAGGACGTGGTGGAGCGCATCGGCGTTTCCCGTGCCAGAGAGTATGCGGAGGATGCGGATTTGCTCCTGTATGTGGTGGATTCTTCCACGCCTTTGGATGAAAATGACGAAGAGATCATGGAGCTTCTGAAGGGGAAGAAAGCCGTTCTCTTATTGAATAAATCCGACCTGAAACCGGTGACGACCGAAGAAATGCTGGAAAGCAGGCTGGGGGCGCTGGATGTCCAGAGAATCATTCCGGTTTCGGCGAAAGAGCAGACCGGGATCGAAGAATTGGAACAGGCTTTAAAAGACCTGTTTTTCGAAGGGAAGCTTTCCTTTAACGATGAAATTTACATTACGAACATGCGCCAAAAGGCAGACCTGATGAGTGCGAGGGACAGCCTGCGGCAGGTGCAGGAGAGCCTGGACATGCAGATGCCGGAAGATTTTTACTCCATTGACCTGATGAACGCCTATGAAGCCTTAGGGGAAATTTTGGGGGAATCCGTCGGCGAAGACCTGGTAAACGAGATTTTCAGTAAGTTTTGCATGGGAAAATAAACCGTGACAGAAATCGAGGAAGACAGATGAAGACAGTAGAAGAATTTGTAGATGTAGTCGTGGTAGGAGCCGGGCATGCGGGATGTGAGGCGGCCCTTGCCTGCGCCAGGCTTGGATTGGAAACCGTGATTTTTACGGTCAGTGTGGACAGCATTGCCCTGATGCCCTGTAATCCGAACGTGGGCGGAAGCTCGAAAGGCCACCTGGTACGGGAAGTGGACGCTCTGGGCGGCGAGATGGGGAAGAATATCGACAAGACCTTTATTCAGTCGAAAATGCTGAACCAGTCTAAAGGCCCGGCAGTGCATTCCCTGCGGGCACAGGCGGATAAGGCGGAATATTCCAGAAGCATGCGGAAAGTCCTGGAGAATACCGAACATTTGTATATTAAACAGGCGGAAGTTGCGGAAATTCTTACCGAGGAGAAACGGATTACGGGCGTAAAGACCTGTTCCGGCGCCATCTATCATTGTAAGGCATGTGTTTTATGTACCGGAACGTACTTAAAAGCGCGGTGCATTTACGGCGATGTAAGCACCTATACGGGGCCAAACGGCCTTCAGGCGGCCAATCACCTGACCGATTCCCTGAAAGCCCATGGAATCGAAATGTACCGCTTTAAAACGGGTACGCCGGCCCGTGTGGACAGGCGCTCCATTGATTTTTCGAAGATGGAAGAGCAGCTTGGGGATGAACGGGTTGTGCCGTTTTCCTTTACGACGAATCCGGAGGATGTGCAGATTGAGCAGGCGTCCTGCTGGCTGACTTATACGAACGAGAAAACCCATGAAATTATTCGGGCGAATCTGGATCGGTCGCCGTTGTTTTCCGGGGCGATCGAGGGGACGGGGCCAAGGTATTGTCCGTCTATCGAAGACAAAGTAGTGAAGTTTGCGGATAAGAACCGGCATCAGGTGTTCCTGGAGCCGGAGGGGCTGCATACGAATGAAATGTATGTGGGCGGAATGTCCAGTTCCTTGCCGGAGGACGTCCAGTATGCGATGTATCACAGTGTAGCGGGTATGGAAAACGTTAAAATTGTCCGGAATGCCTATGCCATTGAGTACGACTGCATTAATCCAAGACAGCTTGACGCATCCCTGGAATTCAAGAAAATTAAGGGGCTTTTCAGCGGCGGGCAGTTTAACGGAAGTTCCGGCTATGAGGAGGCGGCGGCGCAGGGCCTGATTGCGGGTATTAATGCGGCGATGGAGATTCTGGGAAGGGAACCGCTGATTCTGGATCGGTCGGAGGCATATATCGGCGTTCTGATCGACGATCTTGTGACGAAAGAGAATAAAGAACCTTACCGGATGATGACGTCCAGAGCGGAATACCGGCTGCTTTTGCGCCAGGACAATGCAGATTTGCGTTTGACAAAAAAAGGATACGAGGTTGGGCTGATTTCCGAAGAGCGCTACCAGGGGCTTTTAAAGAAAGAACGGCAGATTGAGGAAGAAATTCAGAGAGTCTGGCACACGAATCTGGGCGGGACGCCGCAGGTTCAGGCATTTTTGGAGGCGCATGAGAGTACGGCGCTGAAGTCCGGGACGACTCTTGGGGAGCTGATCCGCAGGCCGGAACTGAGCTATGAGATGCTGGCGGAAATCGATCCGGAGCGGCCCGCATTGCCCGCGGATGTTCAGGAACAGGTAAACATTAACATCAAATATCAGGGCTATATTGAGCGGCAGATGAAGCAGGTGGAGCAGTTTAAAAAGCTGGAGTCGAAAAAAATTCCGAAGGATTTGGATTACGATGACGTGTACAGCCTCCGCATCGAGGCAAAGCAGAAGCTGAAGGCATATGAACCGGCATCCATCGGGCAGGCGTCCCGGATCGCGGGTGTGTCTCCGGCGGACATTTCGGTGCTGTTGGTTTATCTGGAGCAGTATGGGAAGACGGGAAGGGCGAAGTGATGGGAGAAGCGATGGAGAACGATCGGGTGTTGGTTGAGGGCTGTGCGCAGCTTGGGATTGCGCTTCAGGAGGAGCAGGTGCGGCAGTTCCGGCAGTATTATGACTTGCTTATCGAGTGGAATTCGGTGATGAATCTGACGGCGATTACGGCGTTTGACGAGGTGATGCAGAAACATTTCGTGGACAGTCTGGCGCTGGTGAAGGGTGTTTCTGTGGAGGAATCCTGGCGGGTGCTGGATGTGGGAACCGGGGCCGGATTTCCGGGAATTCCGCTGAAAATTGCCTTTCCGGGGCTGGAAGTTGTGCTGCTGGATTCGCTGAATAAGCGGGTGAAATTTCTGAATGAGGTGATTGGAAAGCTGGGGCTTACGGGGATTTCGGCGGTGCATGCGCGGGCGGAGGAGCTGGCGAGGAAGCCGGAGTACCGGGAAGGGTTTGATCTGGTGGTGTCCAGGGCGGTGGCGAATCTGGCGTCGCTGGCGGAGTATTGCCTGCCTTATGTGAAGGTTGGAGGGCTGTTTGTTTCCTATAAGTCGGGAAGTGTGGCGGAGGAAGCGAAGGATGCGCAGAAGGCGATTGAGACGCTTGGGGGCGTGCAGAAGGATTTGGTGAGGTTTTCGCTGCCGGGAAGTGAGATTGAGCGGTCTTTGGTGGTGATTGGGAAGGAGAAGGGGACGCCGAAGCGGTTTCCGAGGAGGCCGGGCGTGCCGGGGAAGGAACCGATTCGGTGAGATGGTATGAAGCTGAAGAATGTGTTGATTGTTGTGAAGGATATTGAGAGGGCTAAGCGGTTTTATCAGGAGCTGTTTGGGCTTGCGGTGATCCGGGATTTTGGGAGCAATGTGATTCTGACGGAGGGGCTTGTGCTTCAGGAGGCGGAGAGCTGGAAGGGAGTTTTGGGGAGAGAGGTTGTTGCGGAGAATCATGCGAGTGAGTTGTATTTTGAGGAGAGGGATATTGAGGGATTTGTGCGGAAGCTGGAGGAGTTGTATCCGGAGACGAGGTATGTGAATCGGTTGATGAGGCATAGTTGGGGGCAGAGGGTTGTGAGGTTTTATGATTTGGATGGGAATTTGATTGAGGTGGGGACGCCGGGGGAGTAGGGGGAGTTATGGCGTTCCGACAGGCTGATATCTGGCATTGATGTGGATTTTGGCTGCGCCGCCGGGACGGAAGGAGCCTGGAATGAGCTTGGCGCATGGCAAGAATCGGTGTTGTGAGGATTTGGAAGGAGGGCCGCCAGAGTCGCCGGGTCGGAAGGAGCTTAGAATGAACTTGGCGGATGGCGAGAATCGGTGTTGTGAGGATTTGGAAGGAGGGCCGCCAGAGTCGCCGGATCGAAAGGAGCTTAGAATGAGCTTGGCGGATGGCGAGAATTGGCATTTTGAGGTTTTTGAATGAGCGCCGCCGGGTCGGATGGAGCTTGGAATGAGCTGTGCGTATGGCGAGAATCTGTGTTGTGAGGATTTGGAATGAGCGCCGCCGGGTCGGATGGAGCTTGAAATGAGCTGTGCGGATGGCGAGAATCGGTATTGCGAGGGTTTTGAAGGAGGGCCGCCGGGTCGGATGGTGCTTAGAACAGACTGGCGCATGGAAGGATTCGTATGTAGATTTGGTCAAAGTGGAAAATGCTGAGAAGTGTCTTAGGGGGAGGACGTTTCTCAGCATTTTTTGATTGTAGAAAAGGTTTTCGTGGAAATTCAGATTAGGATTCCAGGAAAAGCGTGATATTGGAACAGGTCAGTTCCGGCGCTTCTAACTGCGGCAGGAATTTCGTGTCATCCAGGAATACTGTCTCAATCGCAGGATTCATCTTCGTGTAACTGTCCGCGATCAGCTTCGCATTCTCATAATGAGTTCCCAAAAGCACGAAAATACTGTTATTAATATTCTTCAATGCATTGGAAATATTAATATTTACATAGTTTCCGTTTATGCTGGAAAGCAAATATTTTCCGCAGCTGTCACCCTTATGCGCGGATTCATAGTAGACCTGGATCTGCTTTGATTTTACGCGGAACGGGTTATAGAAATATTTCTCCGTGAAGAGATATTCGATGTTATCACGGCTGGAAAGTATGTGATAAAGAGTCGTTCCGATAATCGGCATGTCCATGAGGAATTTCGTCATTTTCGAGCGCTTTCCGGGAATGCTGGCCAATTCCACCAGATTTTCCGGATTGATCATCAGGAGCTTGTTAAAGAGATCCGGATTATTTCCGCAGGCCATCACAACGAAAGAAGAGGAGAGGCCGGTAACGACCACATCGGTCTTTTCTGTGATGACTTTTTCAATGAAATCGGAGATTAACTGAACATAGAGATAATTCGTATAGGTCATGTTCGGCTTGTCCGAGCGGCCGCACCCCAGCAGGTCGAGGGTGTATACGGTGTGGGTTTTCGATAGCTTCTGCCGCAGGAGGCTCCATTCGTAGGAGGAAGCATAGGGTGATAAATCATGAATCAGCAGGAGAGGACTTCCGGTTCCTGTTTTTTCATAATAGACCTTTCCAAAACGCCAGGTAAAGTAGCGGCCGTCGCTGGAGGGGAGAAGATCCTTCAGGGTGGAGACGGCACTGATGCATTTATTTAGGACGTGGAGGAGCCCGACTGCTGTGGTTGTGAGAATAGCGCCGGTTTTCAGTTTGTTTTTCATGGGGATACTCCTTCCTTTCTGGAATTTGACTTTCTTCGTTTGGTTCTATTATAGTCTAAAAAGGCGGGAGTTACAATTCTTTTCTGAAAAATCTGTCTGAGCAAATCTGTCTGAGGGGGCGGCGGTGTCGGTTACTATTCACTCGTACCTCGTTCCAGTAACGATTCCCAGGCTCATTTTAAATTTTGTTTCGCAAACGAGCCTGCTTACAACTGAATCACATTCTTACGTATCTGAGCAGCTAAGTGCGCAGGTACTGTCTGAACAGAAATGCGGTGTCGTGTTTATTTGCGCACAGTGGCGATGCCACTTCGGTTCGCATGCCAGCGGATGGAGTGATGCCTGAAACGGTTCTTACGTGGGGAGAAGTACGGGATGTTCTGCTATGTAGGAGACTTTGTCTGAGTTTATTGGAATATATGAGAGAAGAAATCAATATTTCGCAAATGTAGAAATATTTTGCATTGGCTATTAAATATATGATGAATATACAAAAATATCGCGGAATCGTACTTGGCCTATATACGATGACTTGGATACATTTAAGATTGATCTGATAGATGTGGGAATGATCAGCCGCTTGATCTAAGGAGCCTACGGCTTTGCCACACCGATGCGGACGGTTTTAGGAACGTGGCTCCGCCATTTGGCCCAACTGGAACCTACTTTGCTCTATTAAGCCAATTTGGTGGCTTATGGCAAAGCCTGAGAATATACGGATACCTAAAGTCGTTACTGTTCACTCGTACCTCGTTCCAGTAACGATTCACAGGCTCATTTTAAGTTTTGCTTTGCAAAAGAGCCTGCTCACACCTGAATCATGTTCTTACGTACCTGAGCAGCTAAGTGTGCAGGTACTGTTTGAACAGTAACCTAAAGTCCAGAAAGAACCAGGCTGAAATGAGTTGGATTTGTTTGTCTGTTATGTTATACTTTAGCATAGTAACAAGTGACGAATCGGAAATTTACGGAGGTAGATATGAACAATATCTGGTCAGAAAATGTGCAAGGCATTATGACACTGTATCTTAGTCGGAAACTTAGATTTGACGATCTGTTTTTTGAACAATATAAAAAGACGTTTGATTTGGATGAAAACGCAGAGATAAGTATTTTAGAAATTGGCTGCGGCCCTGGCGCTCTTTCAGAAGCATTACACAGATGGTTTCCAAAAGCAAAGATTACTGCGATAGACAGGGACAGCAGATTCATCTCTTTTGCAAAAGAAAATATAGAGGGGATTGATTTCAGAGAAGGAGATGCCACACATCTCCCGTTTAACGCTCAGTCGTTTGATGTTACAATCTCAAATACTGTTCAGGAACATATTGAGCCGACTGCGTTTTGGCGCGAACAGTGCCGTGTATTGAAACCAGGCGGCGTGTGTCTTTGCCTTTCCGCCAGAAAAGGTTTGCACTGTACAGCTCCGTGTTTGGAAACAACAACGGAAGAAAAAGACTTTTGGGAAAGCTGTCCGCAGTCAAATGAAGCGTTTGAAAAATACGGTGTCGGAAAGTTTTGGATGTCCGAGGCGAAAATTCCTACTTCAATGGAGCAGAATGGCTTTTCCGATGTAACAACCGGTTATGCGATCATTGATCTCACACCGGATGCTCCAAAGTATTCCTCGCAGATGGCGGAGACAATGATTGAAGCGATGCGGCAGAATGATTTGGAGGCGATTCAGTCTGCCCATTCTCCTTATGCGGGGAAAGCAATTTCTGCTGTGAATGCAAAGTATGATGAGCGGCTTCGCTTGTACCGTGAAGAAATAAAACAATGGGATACGTCAGTTTCCGTGACATTGATTGTCCGTGGAATAAAAAAATAAATTTGTAGGGGGAATGACAATGGAAAAATATTTTTCTCTTTTGAAAAATGGCGGAGCAGATCTGGCGATTAAGATTGATGCAAAAACGATCGAAACAGCGGCATGGACAGTGTATCGTTGTCAGTTTGGGTGCAGTACGTATGGGAAAAGCCATTGCTGTCCGCCGAATGCGCCTTCTTGGAAAGAAACGCAGGAGATGCTGAATTGTTACAAATATGGTATTTTATTTCGCTGCCATGAAATGAGTATTGTGACACCGTTGGCGGTTAGTATCGCAAGAGAATTGTTTTTGGACGGATTTTATAAGGTCATTGCATTCGGAAGTGGACCGTGTAAGAAATGTCAAAAATGTAATCCGGATCATTGTAATTTTCCGGATCAAACAGTTCCGGCAATGGAAGCATGTGGCATTGATGTTTTTGCAACGGTCAGAAACAATGGAATTGAAATTCATACTTTACGGGATAAAAGTGAGATTCAAAATCATTTTGGACTGTTGATGGTGGAATGATAAATGCCAATTTTCACTGCTGAAATAGTGGAATTTTTATGGGAATGCCGACAAGGTACATAAAATGCAATTGTGCTTTTAAAAAACACTTACTGGAAAAGAGAAGGTACATGGCTTGAAAATACAAAAAGAATACGTTAAGATAATGAGAGCAGGAAAAAATCCACATCAGAACAGAAAGAAGGAAGGAATGTGCTAAAAGAATATATTTTGGAACATCTGGATCAAGCCAGAAACCAAATGACTGTAAAAATGAAGGAATATAAGGATGTTTGTGAAACAGAGAAGGTTATTCAGGAAAATATAGAAAAGATTCACAGGGATGCGGAGATTGATTTCGAAATTTTTTCTCCGCGGGCGGGAGAAAAGTCGCTGCGAAATAAGGCGAATGAGTATTATGAAAAGTTGAAGGAAGTGCAGGAGCGGAAGGTGGTGTTGAAAAAGGAAATTGATCAGATTAGTGGGGAGTTAGAAAAGTTTAAGGTGATGGCGGCGGAATTAATGGTGTTGGAAAAACGGGCGGAGGGAAAGAAAAAGAGAGATGTTTCACGTGAAACATGAAATGAAGGAACAAGAAGTATGTTGAGTGAATGTGGTGGCGATGTTTCACGTGAAACGTTGAGAGGAAGAGCTAGAAAGTGTTTCGGGTGAATATAATAGCGAATGTTTCACGTGAAACATTGAGAGAAAGAGCCAGAAAGTGTTTCGGGCGGATACAGCAGAGAATGTTTCACGTGAAACGTTGAGAGAAAAAGCTAGAAAGTGTTTCAAACGGATAAAGTAGCGAATGTTTCACGTGAAACATTGAAGAAAAGAACTGAAATGTGCTTTTAATGAATGGTTACTGTTCAGACAGTGCCTGAGCACTTAGCTGCTCAGGTACGTAAGAACGTGATTCAGGTGTGAGCAGGCTCTTTTGCGAAGCAAAACTTAAAATGAGCCTGCGATTTGTTACTGGAACGAGGTACGAGTGAACAGTAACAATGAATGTAAAAAAGAATGTTTCACGTGAAACATGGGGTAGATAAAATAGAAACTCGGTGTTATAATGTACAAGTAAAGTCCGCATGAGAAAGGGGTTATAAAAATGGGACGTACCATAGTCATAGCAAATCAGAAGGGCGGCGTAGGAAAAACAACCACAGCCATTAACCTGTCAGCCTCCCTCGCCGAACAAAATCAAAAAGTATTAGTCATTGACATTGATCCCCAAGGCAACACGACCAGCGGCTTTGGCATTGAAAAAGACGAACAAGAAAACACCGCATACGAACTTCTCATCGGCGAAAGCGATATTCTCGACTGCATTGTCACCACTGAATTCGATGATCTTGCAATCATCCCCTCGAATATCAACCTTGCCGCTGCTGAAATCGAGCTGGTCGGCGTAGCTGAAAAAGAATACATATTAAAAAATGCCTTGGACACCATTCGAGATCAATATGATTTTATCCTCATTGACTGTCCCCCGTCCTTAAATATGCTGACCATTAATGCCATGTGTGCCGCTGACACTGTCCTGGTTCCAATCCAATGTGAATACTATGCACTGGAAGGGTTGACACAATTGATCCATACCATCAATCTGGTAAAAGAACGTCTGAATCCGGATCTGGAAATCGAAGGAGTCGTTTTTACCATGTACGACGCCAGAACAAATCTATCCCTTCAGGTCGTCGAAAATGTAAAAAATAATTTGAATCAGGAAATCTATAAAACGATCATACCGCGAAATGTCAGACTCGCCGAAGCGCCAAGCCACGGAATGCCGATCAATAAATATGATTCTAAATCAACGGGCGCCGAAAGCTACCGCATGCTGGCCGAGGAAGTGATCCACAGGGGGGACGAAGAATGGCTGTAAAAAAGGCAGGCCTGGGAAAAGGCCTTGGCAAAGGATTGGACGCATTAATACCAGAAAGCAACGCAAAAAAAACAGCAAAACCAGAAACTGAAAAGCAGGTCGTCGTAGAAAAAGTCGTAAAAAAGGAAGAAGTCATGGTGAAGATCTCGGAAATCGAACCAAACCGGGAACAACCAAGAAAAAACTTCGACGAAGATTCTCTGCTGGAATTGGCAGAATCCATTAAACAGTTTGGCGTGATTCAGCCGCTGATCGTACAGAAGAGAGAAGATTACTATGAAATCATAGCCGGGGAACGCAGATGGCGTGCGGCAAAACTTGCAGGATTAAAAGAAATACCCGTTATCATCAAAGAGTATACGGAACAGGAAATTGTGGAAATTTCCCTGATTGAAAACATCCAGAGAGAAAACTTGAATCCAATCGAAGAAGCACAGGCATTCAAAAGATTGCTGACAGAATATGAAATGAAACAGGACGAAGTGGCGGAACGTGTGTCGAAAAGCAGGACGGCTGTGACGAATTCCCTGCGCCTTCTGAAGCTGGATGAGCGAGTTCAGCAGATGGTTATCGATGAGATGATCACGACCGGACATGCCAGAGCATTGCTGGCCGTGGAAGATAAAGAGACCCAATACGCATTGGCAAACAGAGTCTTCGAAGAAAAACTGAGCGTCCGGGAAGTTGAACGTTTGATGCAGTCTCTTCAAAAAGAAAAAACGGAGAAAAAGAAAGAGGAAATACCAAACAGTTTCATTTACAAAGACATTGAAGAAAAAATGAAAACCATTCTGGGAACGAAAGTATCTGTCAATCATAAGAAAAATAATAAGGGAAAGATTGAAATTGAGTATTATTCGAATGAAGAACTGGAAAGAATCTTAGAGTTATTCGAAATGATACAGGAGAGGGAGTAAACCGGCATTATTACAAATGAAAATATCCGGAATATGAATCAAAAAAGTTTTACGCACTCAAGAAGAAGGGAATTAAAGAATGGAAAGTAAAATTTTAAGCGCAATCGGAATCGATCCGGGGATCATTCTCATCATTGTATTAGTCGCAATCCTGTTTATTTTTATGTATCTGATCAAAGTGTCCATGACCATGTCGCGTTTTATGAAAAAGTATAAAACATTTATGCGGGGGCAGGATGGAATTTCGTTGGAAAGATCATTTATCAACAAATTCAACGAACTGGATACCTTATCGGAAAACAGTAAAAATCATATGGAAGAAATCCGCCGCTTGAAGGAAGTCCAGAATCTGACGCTGAACAAAACCGCGATTGTAAAATACGATGCTTTTAAAGAAATGGGCGGAAAACTCAGCTTCGCGTTGGCAATGCTGGACAAAGATAACAATGGATTCGTATTGAATGCTATTCACAGCCGGGAAGGATGTTACACCTACATAAAAGAAATTGTGAAAGGCGAATCTTACATTGTGCTGGGCGAGGAAGAAAAAGAGGCGCTCCGACAGGCGGTAAACGCACACAACGAACTCTATAATATATGAAGAAAAAGGTCCGAAAACGTCATTACTGTTCACTCGTACCTCGTTCCAGTAACGACTCGCAGGCTCATTTTAAGTTTTGCTTCGCAAAAGAGCCTGCTCACACCTGAATCATGTCTTTACGTACCTGAGCAGCTAAGTGCTCAGGTACTATCTAAATAGTAACAAAATATCAATGTTACCGGGTTTCTTTTGTGAAATTTCCTCTTTACGAATAAGAAAAAATGGGGTATTATATATGGGATAAGAAGGCTAAGAACAGGAACACCAGGAAGGATGTAAAAATCATGTTAGATATTAAGTTTTTAAGGGAAAATCCGGAGGTTGTAAAGCAGAATATCCGGAATAAATTTCAGGATCGGAAGCTGCCGCTGGTAGACGAAGTCATTGCTCTGGATCAGGAAAACAGAAATATCAAACAGGAAGTAGAAGCTCTGCGCGCCGACCGGAACAAGCTGTCCAAAGAGATCGGAAAACTCATGGGACAGGGGAAAAAAGAAGAAGCAGAAGAAGTTAAGAAAAAAGTTGCTGCTCAGGCAGACCGCATGAACGAACTTTCCGAGAAAGAAAAAGAAGTAGAAGAAAAGATCCGGAAGATTATGATGGTCATTCCGAACATCATTGACGCTTCCGTGCCGATCGGAAAAGACGACAGTGAAAATGTAGAAGTACAGAAGTACGGAGAACCGGTTGTGCCGGATTTCGAGATTCCTTATCATACAGAGATCATGGAAAAGCTTCATGGGATTGATCTGGACAGTGCCAGAAAAGTAGCAGGAAACGGCTTCTATTATCTGATGGGCGATATCGCGAGACTGCATTCTGCGGTGATTTCCTATGCCAGAGATTTTATGATTAACAGAGGATTTACTTATTGCGTACCGCCTTTCATGATCCGCAGCAATGTAGTGACAGGCGTTATGAGTTTTGACGAAATGGACGCGATGATGTACAAGATCGAAGGGGAAGACCTGTATCTGATCGGTACGAGTGAACATTCCATGATAGGTAAATTCATTGATACGATTATTCCGGAGGACGAGCTTCCGAAGACGCTGACGAGCTATTCTCCCTGCTTCCGTAAGGAAAAAGGTGCGCATGGCATTGAAGAACGCGGCGTTTACCGGATTCACCAGTTTGAAAAGCAGGAGATGATCGTCGTATGTAAGCCGGAAGACAGCATGATGTGGTTTGACAAGCTGTGGCAGAATACGGTTGATTTGTTCCGTTCCCTGGATATTCCGGTTCGGACGCTGGAGTGCTGTTCCGGTGACCTGGCAGACCTGAAAGTGAAGTCTGTGGATGTCGAAGCATGGTCTCCGCGTCAGAAGAAGTATTTTGAAGTGGGAAGCTGCTCGAATCTGGGCGATGCGCAGGCCAGACGGCTGAAAATCCGCGTAAATGGGAAAGATGGAAAATACTTTGCCCACACGTTGAATAATACCGTTGTAGCTCCGCCGAGAATGTTGATTGCATTCCTGGAAAATAATCTGAATGCCGATGGAACAGTAAATATTCCGGAAGTTCTGCAGCCGTATATGGGCGGAATGAAAATCATTAAATAAGGAAGTATTTTTTATAAGATGATCGATAGAATAGAAAGCGAGAGGAGGTGAATGTTGTGCACAGTTATTTGAGAGCGATTGGTTTCGGAAACCTGAAAAAGGAATCCGAAGTCGATAAACTGATGAAAGAAGTTTTTCGCGACTACACCGAAAAAAATTCGGTGAAAAAAGATAAGACCAGTGCATTCGTCGAATATTCCAGAGATTTTGGAAATGATATGGGGATTACCATATGTGGAGAGATGGATGAAGAGGGATTTCATCAGGAATATTATTTCCCGTATTTTCGGGGGAGCGGTATTACGACCAGAGAAAATCTGGTGATTGAGAAGCAGGGGAGCAGGGAATCTTTTGCGGGTGTCTGTGAAGATGCACGGGTTGGCGTATCGCTGATCTTTTATCTTCAGAATGCCGCACGGTATAAAAAAGAAAGCATTTTACAGCAGCTTTTCCAGCAGAATATCAGTACAACATTCTCCGGACTTTCCATACAGGGAAAGATTCTCCTTCCGATCTGTAAGAGTGAGGAGCAGTTGATTTCCGACCGGGAAGCTTCTGTGAAGCGGAATCAGATGATTGCGAAAGCGCGGATGGGGGATGAAGAGGCGATTGAAAGTCTGACGCTGGATGACATTGATTTGTATTCCATGATTTCGCAGAGAATTCAGGAGGAAGATGTATTCAGTATTGTGGATACGTTCTTTATGCCTTATGGAATGGAGTGCGATCAGTATCAGATCCTCGGTATTATAAACAGTGTCTCGAAAGTGGTGAATCCGTATACCAGGGAAATTATTTATCAGATGAATCTGGAATGTAATGAGATGACGTTTGATATTTGTATTAATCAGAAGGATTTGCTGGGAGAACCGGAGGCGGGTCGGAGATTTAAAGGAGTGATCTGGCTTCAGGGATATATTAATTTCCCGGAAGACTAGGAGGAAGCGAATCGTATCGTTTTTGAAAATAGTAAATAGAGAGAAAAATTGGCGTGACTTATCCACAAGTTACGCCAATTTTTTTACTCTTATACAGGCAAACAGGGGATTATCACCATAAAGTGTGAATTAGAGAAAGAAACTGAGAGGGAGCTGTTCATTTCCGGGAGCAATGAGCCAAGCATCTGCATTTGTGCGGATATTTGGGCTGTTGCCTGGGTATAAGTTTTTAACACCGCCCGCAGCAGAACGTAGATAATCAAGGGCAAAAGACCACGCTGTTCTGTAGCGTTGCAAGTTTGATATCATTACAGCGGGGGCTTTAATTTTGAAAATAAGATTGTGAATAGATTTGGAATACATATAATATGTGATATAAGAAATTCTATTTCATACGACGGGAAAAATGAAATTTTTTTGCAAAAAAGTAGAAAATAGGTGTTGACATTTTAGCGGAAAAGGTGTATGATACTCAACGTCGCCAAGATAATTGAATGAATAAAATAAATAATTCAAACAATTTGAAAAAACTTAAAAAAAGTGGTTGACAAAGAGATAAAGATGTGATAAAGTATAAAAGCTGTCGCAAGAGAGCATGCAAAATCACAGAGAACCTTGATAACTGAACAGTGACATATCCTTGAAAAATTCGAAAAGAATTAGT